>DATIBN010000001.1:0-21436 GCA_035457525.1 Thermoanaerobaculia bacterium
ACGGCGAGCGAGGATCCGACCGCGCCGGCGAACGCCGCGGCCGGGGAGACGAAGGGAGAGAAGCCGACCAGCGCCGCGAGCGCCGCCCCGACCGCCGCCCCGCCCGAAGTTCCGAGGAGGAAGGGATCCGCCAGCGGGTTCTTGAGCAGCGCCTGGAGGGCGGCGCCCGCGAGCGCGAGGCAGGCTCCGACGAGTGCGGCGAGAAGAACGCGGGGCGCGCGAAGCGACGCCACGAGCCGCGCCGACTCGTCACCGGCGAGGAGCTCGCGAAGCGAAAGGTGCACTCCGCCGACGGCGAGGGCGATCGTTGCTGCAACCACGAGAAGCAGGAAGGCACCCACGACCGCCGCCGTACGGCTCATTGCTCGTTTCCCGTTTCCCGTTTCCCGTTTTCCGTCTTGGAGTGCAACGCCCGCGCGAGATCCTCCAGCGCGTCGAACACCCGCGGCCCGGGACGCGTCAGCGCCGACTCGTCCACCCAGATCACCCGGGCCCGACGGGCGGCGCCGCGAGACAGCGCCCCGGAAGCGCGCGCGCGCTCGAAGGCCGGGCGGTTCGCGGCGGACGCCGGGAACACGAAGACCTCGACAGGGGCGGTCGTCAGGTACTCGGCCGAGACGACCGGCCAGCCCGGACGGTTCCCGAGGAGGTTCTCCCCTCCCGCTTCGGAGAGGACGTCGTCGAGAAAGGTCCCTCCCCCCGCGGCCTGCGGCGGATCCGGCCAGACGAGGAGGATCGTCTTCGGACGCGGCCGTCCGGTGACGTGCCCGCGCACGGCGGCGCGCCGGCTCAGGAGCTCCCCCGCCAGCCGGTCGGCTTCCTCGCGGCGGCCGAGCGCGTCCCCCGCGACGCGGATTCCCTCGACCACGGCATCGAGCGACCCCGTCGGCAGTACGACCACGGAGAGCCCCGCGTTCTCGAGGACGGAGACCGGACCGCGCGCGTTGCCCTCGCGCGTCGCGAGAACGAGATCGGGCGAGAGCGATGCAACCTTCTCGGCGCTGACGTCGAGCCCGCCGACCCGGGGAATCGTTCGCGCTTCCGGAGGAAAGTCCGAGTGCTCCGACACACCGACGAGCGAAGACCCCGCGCCGAGCGCGAAGACGATCTCCGTCAGATTGGGCGCAAGAGCGACGATGCGTTTCGGGCGGGCGGCTCCCCGCCCGGGAGGTTCCCGCGTCGGCTCGGGCCGGCAGGCGATGGCCGCCAGCGCGGCGGCGACGAAAAAGAGAGTCGGTGTCGGGCGACCGAGTCGGATCAGCCCTGCGACTCGGCCTCTTCCAGGTCGTTCGGGATGCCGAGGCGCATGCACGCCGCGTCGTACATCTGCCTCGCGGCCTTCTGGGCGTTCTGCAGCTCGGCGAGTCGGTCTTTGACCTTGGCCAGCTCCTCCTGGATCTGACCTTCGACTTCGCTGATTTCCCTGCGGGTCATCTCGAGCGTGTGCTCGTAGAACTTCCGCTGATCGGGCGAAAGGCTCATTCGCTTCGTCCTCCTGCTCGCGCGGGTCGGTCGAGAAATCGATCGACGCCCATACTAGAACAAACTCGCCGCCGGCTCGGAACCCGGTGGCTCACGGCTTGACGTCCACGACTACCGTACGCCACATTTTGACCGGGATCCCGTTCTTGGTCGCCGCCCGGAATCGCGAGGAGCGCACCGCCTCCAGGACCGACCCGTCGATCCCGCTCCGGCCTCCGATCCCCTGCTGGACCCGCGCCTGCGCGACGCCCCCGTTCTCGTTCACGAGGACGAGAATGACGACGCGACCCGACACTCTCTGCTGGCGCGCGAGCGGCGGATAGGTGACGCGCGGCGGGGCGAGAAGCACCGGCTCCACGACTCCGGGACCCGGCCCCACCAGGTCCCCGCGTGAGACTTCCTCCTCGACCGGAGCGGCTTCGCGCGGCGCGGGCGGTGGCTCCGCCCTCGCGGGAGCGGGTTCGGGCTCGGCGGCGGCAGGAGGCGGCGCGGCCGCGACCTCCGTCGGCTCGGGGGGCGCCTCGGTCGGGGCCGGAGGCGCCGTGGTCGGCTCGAGTCGCGCGATCGGCGCGTCCGTCGGGACGGCGACGGCGGGGACGGCCGAGGGACGCACCGCGACCTTCGGCGCTCCGACAGGCGGAGCTGCCTTCTGCATCTGCTGCCGTTTTTCGGCGAGCTGACGCTGCACTTCCTGCTCGATCGCCTTCGGGTCGAGGGGAGCAGCCGCGGCGGCGACCGGTGTCGCGAGCGGCGCAGGCGCGATGGCCTCCGCCATCGGCGCCGCAGTCACGGGAGCGGGGGTGGGCGCGACGGGGGCAGCCTCGGTGCCCCCCTTTCGCGTGAGGACGACCGCCAGAATGACCCCGACCAGGAGGACGGCCGCGATGCCCCCGTAGAGCGGGAGCCGTCCCCTCTTTTCCGAATCGACTCGGGCAGCCGAAAACGACCCGAAAACTCCGGGCGATTCCGGTCCGGCTTCCGCCGGGCGGACGGTGGGGACGACCGGGGAGGAGGGTGGCGCAACGGCCGCGGCCGGCGGCGGAGCGCTCGCCGCCTCCGCCACGGGCGCGCGCTTCGCCGCGGGAGCAGTCGGTGCCGACCGGGGCTTCGCCGGCTGCGCCGCGGGAGTCGCGGCCGGCGCTTCCCGAAGACGGTTCAGGTAGATCGCGACGTCCGCGCTTCCGGGAGCCGGCGTGTACGAATAGAGGATCGACTCGAGGTCGCGCAGCAATTCCGATCCCGTCGCGTAGCGGTCCTCGGGATCCTTCGCGAGCGCCTTCAAGACGATCGCATCGAGCGCCTCCGGGACTTCCGCGTTGACCCGTGACGGGGGCGGCACGTCCGCCTTGCGCACGAGTTCGAGCACGGTCATGTCGGAGTCGCCCCGGAAGAGTCGCTCCCCCGTGA
The DNA here is from genome assembly GCA_035457525.1 of Thermoanaerobaculia bacterium. Taxonomy (GTDB): domain Bacteria; phylum Acidobacteriota; class Thermoanaerobaculia; order UBA5066; family Gp7-AA6; genus Gp7-AA6. The sequence continues at coordinate 2,890 of DATIBN010000001.1, forward strand.
GCATCTCGTGCAGCACGCACCCGAGCGAGAAGAGGTCGCTCCGGTGGTCGATCGTCTTCCCCCATGCCTGTTCGGGGGACATGTACTGAAGCTTGCCCTTGAGCGAGCCGCTCTCCGTCCGGGAGACCTTCCGGTCCGCCTTCGCAATCCCGAAGTCGCACAGCTTGATCTCCCCCTCGTGCGAGATGAGGATGTTCTGGGGCGAGACGTCACGGTGGACGATGCGAAGCTCCTCGCCGCGCGCGTCGCGGCGCCGGTGCGCGTAGTCGAGAGCCGAGGCCACCTTGCTCGCCACGTAAACCGCCAGGGGGATCGGCATCGGAAGCCCCGACTCGCGGCCGGATTTGAGGACCGTGCGCAGGTCCGTCCCCTCGACGTACTCCATCGCGATGAAGTAGCCGCCCGACTCGATCTTGCCGAGGTCGTAGATGTGAACGATGTTCGGATGGTTGAGCTGCGCCGCGACTTTCGCCTCGTCGGCGAACATGGTGATGAACTCGTCGTTGTTCGCGATGTGGGGCAGGATCTTCTTGATCGCGACGATCTTCTGGAATCCTTCGACTCCGCTGCGGCGTGCCCGGAAGAGCTCCGCCATCCCGCCGCTCGCGATCCGCTCGAGGAGCTCGTACTGACCGAAGCGATCCGGCCCCGAGGGGGCGACGGCTTCGCGCGGCTCGGCCCGGCGCGACGGGGTCGGTGTCGCCTCGGAAGGCGGCGGGACGCCCGGGGAGGTCACCCCTTTCTTCGGAATCTTGATGCGGAGCGTCTCGGAGATCATCCGGTCGATCGCCGCCTCGTCTTTCGCCCGCGCGGTCGGCGACCGGGGCGCCTTTTCCGAGGTCGAGGGCGTCGGCCTTGGAATCGGGATCTCGGGAGGCGCGGGCGCGGGAGACGGCGCGCGGGGGGCCGGGCGCGTGGAGAGACGAACGCCCGAGAGCGTATCGCGCAGGCGCTTTTCCACGTCGTCGTCGGGGCGGGTCGCGCGGGACGGGACCTGCGGCGGCGTCGCCGCCGGGATCGGGGCCGGCGGAACGGAGGGAGCTGAAGCCGCCGTCCGGGTCGGTATCGCGCCGGTATCCCGGCCGAGCTCTTCGAGCAGGTCCGAGAAGATGTCGCTGGCGGTCAGGGTCTTCGAGGCGACCGGGATCTTCATCGTCTTCGCGCGGTCGGTCGAATCGACGGCGGAGCGTGCGGCCTCGACGAGGGCCGCGTCGGTGAAGGGTTTCGGAACGATCTCGAAAGCGCCGATCTTCTGAGCGTCCGCCTTCGTGTTGTGGCCGGTGTATCCGGCCATCAGGAGGATGATCGGCGGCGCGGCGGCGCCCCCTTTCTTGCGGATGTCGCGGATGACGTCGGTCGGCGAGAGGCGCGGCAGCTTCGCCGACAAGAGGACGAGGTCGAACGTGCCGTCTCCGAAAGCGGCCAGGCCTTCCTCGCCGTCATGGGTCTCCTTGATCGAGTATTCGGGTTCGGCGAGCAGGGACAGGATGCGCGTGCGGTCCTTCTGCTCGTATTCGATCAGGAGTACGTTTTTTGCCATCCGATTAGTCAGCTGTCGCCGGGAAAAGCAGTTCAATGATACGGCATCGGGAGCGGAAAAGCCAACGGAGACAGGGCTTTTCGCGCGCTCGCGACGCGCGGGAAGAGCGACGCGGAGCGTGCGGGCGCGCAATATAATCGCGCTCCGGTCCGCGGGAAACGTCACTTCGAGGAGAGCTCATGTCCGGCCACAGCAAGTGGAGCACGATCAAACACAAGAAGGGGGCGGCCGACGCGAAGCGCGGGCGCCTCTTCACGAAGCTGATCCGCGAGATCACGATGTCCGCGCGAATCGGAGGCGGGTCTGCCGAATCGAATCCCCGCTTGCGCAAGGCGATCGATGACGCCAAGGCCGTCAACATGCCGGCGGAGAACATCAAGCGGGCGATCCAGCGCGGCACGGGGGAACTGCCGGGCGTCTCGTACGAAGAGGTGACGTTCGAGGGTTATGGCCCGGGCGGAGCGGCCATCCTGATCGAGGCCATGACGGACAACAAGAACCGCACTCTCCCGGAGATCCGGACGATCTTCTCCAAGCACGGCGGCAATCTCGGCGAGTCCGGCTCGGTGAAGTTCCTCTTCCAGAAGAAGGGTTACATCGCGATCGAGAAGGACAAGGCGACCGAGGACGACGTCATGGAAGCCGCGATCGAAGCCGGAGCCGAGGACGTCTCGTTCACCGACCAGCACCACGAGGTCCAGACGTCGCCCGAGATGTTCCCCCAGGTGAAGGCGAAGCTGGAGGAGAAGGGTCTGCCGCTCGCCGTGGCCGAGATCTCCATGATCCCGACGACCGAAGTTCCGCTCGATGCCCGCAAGGCCGAGCAGACGATGAAGCTCATGGAGGCGCTCGAGGATCACGACGACGTGCAGAACGTGTGGGCGAACTTCGACTTCGAGGAAGCCGGCTAGCTGCTCACTCTCGGCCTCGATCCCGGCACGACCGCGACGGGCTACGGCTCGGTGCTCTTCGAGCGCGGGTGCCTCCACCTCGACCGCTGCGGCGTGTGGCGTCCTCCGGATCGCTTCTCGCTGGCCGCGAAGTTGAACTTCCTGTCGGACCGGCTCCTCGCGCTGCTCGAGGAGTTGAAGCCCGGCGCCGTCTCGGTCGAGACCGTCTTCGCGGCGAAGAACGTGGCGTCGGCCGTGAAGCTCTCGCACGCCCGCGGAGTCCTGCTCGCCGCGGCGGCGCACTTCGACATTCCCGTCTACGAGTACGAGCCCCGCCTCGTGAAGAAAGCGCTCGTGGGATATGGACAGGCGGAAAAGCCCCAGGTGCGCGCGATGGTGCTGACGCTTCTGGCCCGGCAGCGGGACCGGGTTCCTCTGGACGCCGCCGACGCTCTCGCGGTCGCGATCTGCCACATTCACAGTCCGAGGCTTCCCGATCGCGGCTTGAGGAGTCTGCCGAAGTAATCGAGGGCCCTCGGATCGCGGCGCGAGGAGTCTCCCGAGGTAATCGAGGGAGGAGCCTCGCGCCGCGGGAGCGGACGCGAGCGAGCGATCAGGCTCCCGGTCGAGGCCGGCCCACCGAGCTGGGCGCCGGTGGCGCAGCCAGATCGCGAGGGAGCGCCCGCGACGGTTATCATCACTTCCGCCGATGTCGTTCCAGGGTTCCCTTCGCGATCTCCAGCTCGCCGACATCATCCAGCTCGTGTCGCAGTCCGGGAAGACCGGGAAGTTCACGCTCCTCCGCGAAGACGAACAGGGCACCGTGTATCTCAAGCAGGGGCGCATCCTCCACGCCGAGCTCGGAGACCTCGTCGGCGAAGAGGCGGTTCACGCGCTCGCGTCCTGGGTCACGGGTGAGTTCCACTTCGCTCCCGGCGAAGAGACCGACGTCGTCACGATCGACAAATCGAACGCCCGGCTCCTCATGGAAGCCGCCCATCAGCACGACGAGTGGCGGGTGCTCTCGCGGAAGGTCCCGGGGCTCGCCTTCGTGCCGACGCTCGCGTCGCCGGACGCGGCGCGGCCCGTCACGCTCTCGCCGTCCGAGTGGGGAATGATCGTGCGCATCGACGGCCAGAAGAGCGTCCGGGACCTCGCGCGCGAATCGGGGACCTCGTCGTTCGAGGTGGCGAAGCTCCTCTACGGACTCGTCACCGCCAGACTCGTGGAAATGCAGACCCCGCCGCGCGAGCGCACTCCGTCCGGGCCGCACGAGGAGAAGAGAATCCTCGGGATCCTCTGCACCCGCATCAAGCAGGAGGCCGAGATCGCTCTCGGGGAACAGAGTCCTCCGGCGCTTGAGCGGGCGCATCGCCACGCGCTCGCCGAGATCGAGAAGGGTTCGGGCCTCGAGGCCCTCCGCGAGCTCGTGTCCGAAACCGCGAAGGCGATCTCCTCGACCCGGGGCGTGGCGCCGAGCCGGGCATTCCAGGAGAAGATGCCCATAGTGCTCCAACCGAAGGCCTGACGCGAGCGCGCCGTTCCTTGAGGCACTTCGCGGCCGGCTTCTTCCTGCTCGTGGCCGGAGCGGCGTACGCGGCCGCGCAGACCCCGGCGCCGACTCCGACGCCGACCCCTTCGCTCGCTCCCGCAGAATCCGCCCCGTCCGAGACGCCGACCGCCACGGCCGGCGCCACCGCGGCCGCCGAACCGACGCCGGTCCCCCCGCCGGCCGAGCCCGAGAAGAGCGGGATCCTGCCCAGCTTGAACGTCTACCTGCCCGAGGGCCGGGCCGACATCCGCCTCATCAAGGCGATCCGGAATTCCCTCTTCGAGAACCAGATCAACTACAACTTCGTCTCCGGCGACATCTCGGCGTTCCTGCGCTACAAGTACTACGGGCGCAGCCAGACCTCGACGTTCACCTTCTTCGACTCGATCGAGTTCGAGGAGCTGGAGCAGTTCTCGAACGACTTCTCGCGGACGCGGGGAGCGCTCTATCTCCAGCGGCGCCCCATCAACTTCTACAACCGGATCTTCGCTCTCGCCGAGTTCGACCGCCTGACGTTCTCGCAGCCGGTGGACCACCCCGACGCCAACCGGACCAACATCTACGTCAAGCTGGGGTACCAGCTCGGCACGCCTTCGGACGATCGCTCGAACGCCGTCGTCGGGGAGTCGCGGGACCGCGTGCTGTCCCTTTTCACGGCCTACCGCGACGTGGGGCCGTACGGCCGGGGCTTCTCGGTCGCGGCGACCTGGGGGCTGGACGTCCTCGGCGGCGACTACCGCTACGTCAAGACGGAGATGGAAGCGCTCCAGGCGATCACGCTCCCGAGGCGCAATCGCATGATCCTGCGGCTTCACGGGGGTTACTTTCCTTACAAGAAGCGCGTCCGTGAGGAGTTCGATCCGCGGAGGGGCACTCCCTTCTCGGTCCCCCGATACGAGCTCTTCCGGTTAAACGGCCGGCAGGAGCTGAAGGCCTACCGCGGGGCCGAACGGGGGCCGAACGCCGCCTACTTCACGGTCGAGCACGTCGTGCCCGTGTTCACCGAGACCCCCCGCCGATTCCTCGGGCTCGACTGGACCAGCCTTTACGCGGTCGGGTACGCCGGAACCGGGAACGTGGGCAACGAGACTGCCATCTACACCCGTTTCGGCGACTACAAGGTGGACGTCGGGATCGGCTTCGAGACGGCCCTCTCCTGGCGCCGGTACCGGGCTTTTCTCGGCGCCCTGGCCGCCAAGACCGTCGTCAACGGGGTCGGCGGGGGGCGCCTGCTGTTGACGTTCCGGACGTACCGCTGAGGCGTTTCGGACGGGCCTCCGGGAGGCCCTGCGGCCCCCTCGCCGGGCTCAAAACGTTTGGCAATACACGGTTTTTGGCTTATTCTATTCGGCACACTGAGTTTCTCTCCGGCCCGCTCGAAAGGAGCATTCATGATGGCAAAGCGCTCGGCGCTGCTCTCTCTCCTTATCTGCCTGGCCGGAGCGTCCGCCTTCGCGCAGATCGCTCCGAACAACCAGGGAGACATCGGCCTCTTCACGATGCCGACAGCCGACAACCCCCGCGGCGGCCAGCTGACGCTCGGCCTCTACGGGTGGTTGGAGCGGCTGGTCGCCGGAGAGCTGCCGACCGACGCCGACCATACGACCCGGCTCTACAACCACTGGGCGGTCGCGGGTTCGGTCGGAATGGGACTGACCGACCGGTGGTCGGTTTTCGCCAGCGCCGGCTGGGAAGAGCGCGAGTCGCGCGGGGGGTGGCGAGGAGGGATCGTCAACGGGCTCACCCTCGTGCCTCCGTTCCGGGTCGACGAGGGCCGAAAGGTCCGGGTCGGCACGAAGGTCAACTTCTTTTCCGAGGCCGACTCGAGCCTCCGGATCGCCCTGTACGCCGCCGGACACATCCCGGTGGGGAACGCCTCGATCCGCCAGGACGAGCAGGGCACGGTCGCCGACCAGATCAACTCGCGGCGCACCGACTGGGAGTTCGGGACCGCGCTGACCAAGGGCATCTTCACGGCGATGGCGAGCTATACGCTGGCCGGCCGTCACGACCTGGACATCCGCACCCACAACCGCCTGCGCTTCGGCGCCGGCGTGGACGTCCCGATCATCCCGATGCTCCACCTGATCGCGGAGCTCGACCGCAACATCCTCGACGGAGGTGACTTCCCCGAAGAGGACTACTCGATGTTCTACGCCGGCGCCCGCTTCTGGCTGGGCCACACCGGTCTCGCGATCTCCACTGCCCTGAACGCGAACGTGGACCAGATCGTCCAGGCAGGCTGGGGTCCGGCGCCGATCGGCGGCCTGGTCGGGATCACGTACGCGGCGTGGCCGCCGCCTCCCCCGCCGCCGGTCGTCGTGCCGCCCCCGCCGCCCCCCGCCGTCGTGGAGGAGGTCGTTCCGGTCCCCGCTCCGCCGCCTCCGCCGGCGCCGCGGACGACGAGCGACGAGATCTACTTCGACGCCGGCAGCGCCCGGCTGACGAACATCGCCAAGGCCATCCTGGACGGCGTCGCCCTCCGGATGAAGAACGACCTCAACTCGACGGCCGTCGTCAGCGGCTACTCCGACAACCTCGGGAGCGAAGAGGCGAACCTCGACATCTCCCGCCGCCGCGCCGAGGCCGCCAAGGAGTACCTCGTGACCCGCCATGGCATCGACCCGGCCCGCATCTCGACGGAGGGCAGGGGGTCGGCCGATGCGGCGTACGACAACTCCACCGCCGAGGGTCGCGCGAAAAACCGTCGCGCTTTGATCGTCGTCACGCTAGTCTCGGGCATGTGAGCCGCGAGGCGCGGGACAGTTCTTCCGAGCCCCCTCTTCCGGAGGGGGCTTTTTTGACGCCGGCGGAGGCCGTTTCGACTCGCGAAGAGGCGCGGCCGCACGCTTCCGCCGGCCTGCTCGTGGTCGCCACGGCGGCCGCCGTGGCGCTCCTCTACTACGGGCGGCTCCTCTTCGTGACCCTGGCGTTCGCCCTGTTCCTCGCCTTCGCGATGCGGCCCTTCGTCTCCCTGCTCGAGCGTGCGGGAGTGCCGCGCGTGCTCGCGATACTCCTGCTCATCTTCCTCCTGATCGGCGGCATGGTCCTGCTCGTCATCAACGTGACCGCGCAGTTCAACGACCTCTACGAACAGCTCCCCCGCTACCAGGTCCGGATCCGCGAGCTCCTGTCCAACGTGATGAGCTTCGTCGATCGGATCCGCGAACGGATGGGCTCGATCCTCCCGGACGACGCGCGCGGCGTCCGCGAGGTGAAGATCTCGGAATCGCCGCTCGAGACGACCCGGGTCTTCATGAGCCGGATCGGCGCGACGCTCCACTTTCTCCTGTACGCGGCGGCCGTCCCCTTCCTCACCTTCTTCATGCTGAAGGACCGGGAGAAGTTCGGCCGGGTCATCGAAGGCATGTTCGCCCGGAGCCGCCGCTTCGGAGGGGACGTCACGGGCGCGGTGTCCGGGCAGATGACGTCGTACGCTCTCGGGCTCTCGTTCGTCATGCTCATCATGGCGTCGGTCACGACCGTCGCCCTGATGGTCCTCCGCGTGAACTACTACTACCTGCTCGGACCGCTCGCGGGCCTCGCGATCCTCATTCCGTACGTCGGCGTCCTCTTTTCGACCATCCCGGCGATCGCGGTGGCGTTCTTCCAGTTCGGAATGAGCAAGGCCCTGATCGTCCTGATCGTGTACTCCTGCCTCCAGTTTCTGGAGGGCAACGTGCTGACGCCGTTCATCGTCGGCGGAAAAGTGCGGCTCTTCCCGCTGACCATCATGGTCGCCTTCATCTTCTGGGGAATGCTGTGGGGAGTGGCCGGAGCGATGCTCGCCGTCCCCCTGACCTCGGCGATCAAGGTCGTGTGCGAGCACGTGCGCGGCTGGGAAGGGGTCGCGCGCCTGCTCGGAGAGCCGGACCCGCCCTCGAGGATCTAGTCCCGGTTCGGGCTCAGGACTTTCGACTCTTCGAGAGAGAAAGCAGGCTCCCCAGGAACCCCGCCGCCCCTCCGACGAGCGGCAGCGCCGCGGCGGTCGGCAGATCCAGGAAGCCGACCCAGAAGAGCGAGAGCACCGGATGCGGCTCGCGCGAAAGCACCTGCGCAGCCGCACGGTACGTGACGTACAGCAGGAGGAGCGCGAGCGCGCCTCCGGCGAGCCCTTCGAACGTCGCGTTCAACCAGAAGGGGGCACGGATCGCGGTCTCGGTCGCCCCCATGCGGCGCATGATCTCGACCTCGTCGCGGTGGAGGTCGAGCGCGAGGCGAACCGCCGACGCGACCGACAGGATCGCGGCCACGGTCAGGAGCGCGCCCAGAAAAAGGCCCGCTCCCCGAAGAAGCCGCACGCCGTCCCGGAATTTCTTCGCGAACTCCTCTTCCGACTCCGCGCCGTCCACCCCCGGCCAGGAGCGCGCGTCGGCCGCGATCTCGCGGGCGGCGGCCGGCCGGGCCGAGGGCTTCAGTGTGACCTCGATGGTCGGCGGAAAGGGCGCCTCGCCGAGCTCCGCGATGGCGCTCCCGAGATCGGGATAGGCGCGCCGGAACCGCTCGAGCGCGGCCGCGCTGCCGACGATCGTGATCCGGGCGAGGCGGGGATCTTCCGCGAGACGGCCGGCGATGGACCGGGCGTTGGCCGCGGCGTCGAGCGTCAGGATCACGGCGGTCGGCTCCCGCGCCGAACCGGCGAGGCGGCCGAGGTTGCGCGAGATCAGGGCGAACAGGCCGGGGACGTAGAAGGCGAGCGCGATCAGAGCGACCGCGACCGCCGTGTGCCGGGGGCCGCTCTTCGCGATCGCCCACGCCTCGCCGAAGAGATACCGGGAGTTCATGGAGCCGTGAAACGGGAAAGGGGAAACGGGAAACGAAAAGAGGAGGCGGGTGCTCCCCGTTTTCCGTTTTCCGTTTTCCGTTTTCCGATTCCGGTCATCCGGGCAGGAACGGCGCTTCCTGCGCGAGCGCCGGCTCGCGCGCGGCGCCCGGATCGTGGAGCTTCCCCTTTTCGAGCGTCAGCACGCGCTTGCCCATCCGGCGAATCAGCTCGACGTCGTGGGTCGCTACGAAGACGGTGGTTCCGCGAATGTTGATCTCCGAGAAGAGCTTCATGATCTCTTCGGAGAGCACGGGGTCCAGGTTGCCCGTCGGCTCGTCGGCGAGAAGCAGCACGGGCTCGTTGACGATCGCGAGCGCGATCGCCGTCCTCTGCTGCTCGCCGCCGGAGAGCTCCGGCGGCCGCGAGTTCATCCGGTGGTGGAGGCCGACCCTCTTCAGCGCCTGGTACGCGCGCCGCTTCTGCTCCGCGCGCGAGAGCCCGAGCACGCTCTGCACGAACGCGAGGTTCTCGAAGACCGTCTTTCGCTCGATCAACTTGAAATCCTGGAAGACGACGCCGAGCGTCCGGCGGAAGTAGGGCACCTGCGACTCGGGCAGGACGGCGATGTTGCGGCCGTTGACGAGGATCTGGCCGGACGTCGGCAGCTCCTCCCGAAAGAGAAGCTTCAGCAGGGTGGACTTGCCCGCTCCGGACGGGCCGGTCAGGAAGACGAATTCCCCGCGGTCGATCGTGAACGAGACGTCCGCGAGCGCATGGCGGAATGGCCCGAAGTCCTTGCAGACGCGGAAGAGCTGGATCATCGGGGCGGAGCCGGCCATCCGCTCCTCCGGGGCCATCCGCTCCTCGGGGGTCATGCGAGCGCGCGCGTCAGCGCGTCGCGAACGCTCGCCGGGTCGGCGCGGCCGGCGGTCGCCTTCATCACCTGCCCGACGAACCAGCCGAAGGTCTGAGTCTTCCCCGACCGGTAGAGGCTGACCTGGGACGGGTTCTCGCTCACGATCCGGGCGACGACGGCTTCGAGCGCGGAGGCGTCCGAGATCCGGCCGAGGCCGCGTTCCGCCACGATCTCCGCCGCGCCGCGCGGTGAGTCGAGCATCGCGACGAAGACTTCCTTCGCCGACGCCGCGGAGACGTCTCCCGACTCGAGCAGAGCGAGGAGACCCGCGAGGCGTTCGGGCGAGACTGGGAAGGCGAGGGCGTTTTCCGGGGAGACCTTCCGGTCCTTCATCCAGCGGAGCACCTCGCCGGTGACCCAGACGGCGGCGGTGCGCGGGGAGACCCGGGCGGAGAGGTCCTCGAAGTAGTCGGCGAGCTCCCGTGCGGACACGAGGGTCTCCGCGTCGGCTGGAGAGATGCCGTACTGCGCCACGAAACGCGCCCGCCGAGGCCGCGGAAGCTCGGGCAGAGCGCCTGCCGTCTCCTCGATCCACGCCTCGTCGACGACGACCGCACCCAGGTCCGGCTCCGGGAAGTAGCGGTAGTCGTGCGCCTCCTCTTTTCCGCGCATGAGCACCGTCCGACCCGCGGCGACGTCCCACAACCGCGTCTCCTGCGCCACGCGGCCGCCGGACGCGAGGAGGTCCCCCTGGCGCGCGGCCTCGTGCTCGATGGCGCGCGCGACGAACCGGATCGAGTTCAGGTTCTTGATCTCGACGCGTGTCCCGAAGGGCGCGTCCTCGCTGAAACGCACGGACACGTTGGCGTCGCAGCGGAGGTTCCCCTTTTCCATGTCGGCGTCGGACACGCCCGTGTAGCGCAGCAGCCGCCGCAGCTCGAGGAGATACGCCGCCGCCTCGGCGGGCGTGCGCAGGTCGGGCTCACTGACGATCTCGACGAGTGGCACCCCCGCCCGGTTCCAGTCCACGAGCGAGATCGTGTCGGGAACGTCGTCGAACGGATTCTCGTGCAGGAGCTTCCCCGCGTCCTCTTCCAGGTGAATCCGGACGAGGCGGATCGAGCGGGGACCGTCCGGGGTGTCGATCTCCACCGCGCCCCCGGTCGCGAACGGCCGGTCGTACTGGGAGATCTGATAGCCCTTGGGGAGGTCGGGATAGAAGTAGTTCTTGCGCGCGAACCGCGAGTCGCGGTGGATTTTCGCGCCGACCGCGAGCGCGAGCCGCATCGCCAGCGCGACCGCCTCCCGGTTGAGCACGGGCAGCGTTCCCGGAAAACCGAGACAGACGGGACAGGTCGCCGAGTTGGGGGGCGCGACCACGGTGACCGGGCAGGCGCAGAAGATCTTGGACTTCGTCTGGAGCTGCGCGTGGACCTCGAGCCCGATGACGGGGAAAACCCGCGTTCCTTCAACTGTTTTGGAGGAGGACACCGCGAAAAATCTTAGCACGCAAGGTGCGTACAATCGCCCGATGCCCCCGCCGATCTTCGCCGCGAGAGATGCGCCCGCCGGAATTCTCGCCGCGGTGTCGGAACGCGGCGCGACGCCCTCCGGAACTCCGTCGCCCACCGCGTTTCTCGCGCGCGATTTCGTCCGCGAGCTCGGCTACCCGGACCTGCCGCTCGTGCGCGCGACGCAGGTCCACGGCGGCCGAGTCGTAACGATCGAGGAACGTCCGGCGCCCGGCGAGACCGTGGACGCCGGCGAGTGCGACGCACTCGTGACGCGGCTCGCCGGGGTCGGCCTCGTCGTGCAGACCGCGGACTGCGTGCCGGTACTGCTCGCCGCGTCCGACGCGATTGGCGCGGTCCACGCGGGATGGCGGGGCGCCGCGGCGAACGTCGCGGGGAGCGCGGCCGAAGCGTTCCGGCGCTCGACGGAAGATCCGGAGTCCGTCCGCGCCTGGCTCGGCCCTTCCATCGGAGCGTGCTGCTACGAGGTCGGCGGCGAGGTCGCGGCGCAGTTCTCGGGAGATTTCGTCCGGGCGTCGTGCGACGGCCGGTACCGGCTGGACCTCCCTTCCGTCGTGCGGGCGCAGCTCGAGGCCGCCGGGATCCCGAACGTCGTTTCGGGCGCCCCATGCACGATGTGCGGAGGCGAGCGGTACGCGTCGTATCGCCGGGACCGGGAACGGGCCGGCCGCATGATCGCGCTCGTCGCGCGGATGACGCGATCCGGGTGACGCTCGGCCAAAGGTCGAATTGACACGCTGCGGTGCGACCCGGATACTCGGGCAAATTCGCGGCCCGCGAAGTCCTCGGGCCGCTTGAAAGCGGGGGTGGAAATGCACTCGAGGCCGGAATCCCGACTCAGGGGCCATGGTCGGAGTCTTGAGGCGATTGCAATCGCTGGAGCGCTCTTGCTGGTTTCTGCCGTTGCATATGGGGGCGGGGCCGAGGTCGTTCCGGGTTCGTCGGACCCGTACCTGGCCGGAATGCCGAACGGCTCCACGTGCTGCAGCGGCGACACCGCTCCGGCCCAGTCGCCGGTCCTGGTGACGAGCTTCGCGGTGACTCCCGGTTCCTTGCTGACGTTCACGGTCACGGGGAGCGTCGACAACTCCGGACTCACTCCGACGTTGACGCCCGACGGCAACGGCGTCATCTCGACCCCTTCCAACAACGGGATCTCCGGGGCGACCTGGCCGATCAACGCGCTCGTCGGAGTTTTTCTCGACGCGAGTCAGCCGGACTCTTCGGCGGCGCCTTCCGCCCTCGACTTCACGACGACGAGCTTCACGAGCCTCTCTCCCGCTTTGAAGCAGGCGTTCTTCATCGGCGACGGAAGGACGGGAACCGGTAGCGGTTCGATCCAGACCTTCGTCGTCCCGGCGGGTGCGACGCGGCTGTTCCTCGGAACGTCCGACGGCTTCGGCTGGTTCAACAACAGTGGCTCGTTCACCGTGACGGTGGGCGCGGGCGCCGGCGTTCCAACACCGACACCGACCGTACCCGCCCCGACGGCCCCGGTGCCGACACTGTCGTTCCCGATGCTGGCACTGCTCGGGCTTGCGCTGGCCGGGGCGTCGATCTTCCTGATGCGGCGCTCCTGAGAGCCGCGTCTTCGCGGATTCGCCCCTCACCCTGACCCTCTCCCCGCAAGCGGGGAGAGGGAATCTCTTTTTCGAACGTCGCGACGGTCAGGCCAGGGTCAGGTCGGCGTACCGCGCCACGAATTTCTTGCGGCCGGCGCGGTCGAAGTAGACCGTCAGCCGCGTCTCGTCGCCGGAGCCCTCCTGCGAAAGGATCACGCCGTATCCGTAGCGCGGATGCCGCACTCGACGGCCGCGCTTCAACTCTCCCGAGTCCGGCAGGTCGACCTCCTGAGACTCGTCTTCCGGCGCGAACGACGTCCGGAAGATCGTGGGGCGGCTCGTCCCGAACGTCCGCTCCTCGACCGCATCCTGCGGGATCTCCGCGACGAACCGTGACTCGAGGCGCGGCATCACCTTCCCGTAGACGAGCCGCCGCCGGGCGAGCGTGAGAGTGAGCTCGTCCTTCGCGCGCGTCATCCCGACGTAGAGGAGCCTCCGCTCCTCCTCGAGCTCGTCCTCGTCCTCGCCCGACTGTCCGTGCGGGAGGTAACCCTCCTCCAGCCCCACGACGAACACCGCGGGGAACTCGAGCCCCTTCGCGGCGTGAAGAGTCGAGAGGGTCACGCCGCGGCCGCCGGCGGCCGCGTCGGCATCGGTGGCGAGCGAGACCGAGTCGAGATAGTCGGCGAGCGTGGCCTCTTCCCCGCTGCGCCGCTCGAACTCCCGGGCCGACGACACGAGCTCCGCCAGGTTCTCGCGACGGGCGACGTCCTCCCTCTCCTCCGACTCCTCGTAGAGCGCGGCGAGGCCGGTCGCCTCGAGCAGGTGCTCCAGGACGACCGAGGGAAGCTCGTTCGTCGCGCGCTCGCGAAGCTCCGAAACCAGCCGGCGGAAGCGCGAGAGCGACGTCCGGGCCCGGTCCGTGAGGTCGGCCGGCGGATCGGCCGACACCTCCCACCAGGAGCGCCCCGTCTCGCGCGCCGCGGCCGCGAGCTTGTCGAGGGTCGCCTGCCCGATTCCCCGTGCCGGCACGTTCACGACGCGCCGGAAAGCGAGATCGTCCTCGGGGCGAGCCGCGAGGCGCAGGTAGGCGAGGGCGTCCTTCACCTCGGCCCGCTCGTAGAACTTCATGCCGCCGACGACCACGTAGGGAATCCTCCGCCGGACGAGCTCCTCTTCGAACGACCGCGACTGCGCGTTCGTGCGGTAGAGGACGGCGACCTCGCCCGGCTCCCCGCGCCGCGCTTCGAGCGCCCGCACGACTTCCTCCGCCTCCGATCGGTCCTCGTCGAATCGCCACAGCCGCACCTGCTGACCCGCGCCCCGGTCGGCCAGGAGGCGCTTCGGCCGGCGGCGGCGGTTGTTCGCGACGAGGCCGGCCGCCGAGTCGAGGATGCCCGAGGTCGAACGGTAGTTGCGTTCGAGCGGAATGATCCGTGCTCCCGGGAAGTCCTCGTCGAACCGGAGGATGTGCTCCACCTCCGCGCCCCTCCAGCGGTAGATCGCCTGGTCCTCGTCGCCGACCGCGCAAAGGGAGTCCGCGCCGGCTCCGAGGAGCTTGACCAGCGCGTCCTGCGACGTATTGGTGTCCTGGTACTCGTCGATCAGGAGGTGGCGGACGCGCGCGCGCTCCGCCGCGAGCACGTCCGGGCGATCCCGCAGCAGCCGCACGGCGCGGAAGATCAGGTCGTCGAAGTCGAGCGCTCCGGCGGCGGCGAGCTTCCTCTCGTACAGGAGGAACACCTTTCCGATCCGCTCGCCCGCCCAGTCCGTCTGGGCGTTCGCGAAGGCCGGGGCGGACACGAGGGCGTTCTTCGCGTGCGAGATGCGCGCCCGCACCGACCCGGGCGGCAGGGCCTGATCGGAGACGCCGAGCTCCTCCATCGCCTCTTTGACCAGCGCGAGCTGATCGGAGGAATCGGCGATCGAGAACCGCGGCGGCAGCCCGGCCGCGGCCGCGTGCCGGCGCAGCAGTCGCAGCGCCCAGGAGTGGAACGTCCCCACGAAGGACACGAGCGGACGCCCCCCCAGGAGCCGGCGCGCGCGCTCCCGCATTTCGTCGGCGGCCTTGTTGGTGAAGGTGACGGCGACCACCGTGCGCGGGTCGGCGCCCGTTTCGACGAGGCGCGCGAGGCGGTGCGTGATGACGCGCGTCTTGCCGGAGCCCGCGCCGGCGAGCACGAGAACAGGTCCCTTCTCGTGGAGGACGGCGGCCTTCTGTTCGGGGTTGAGCCCGTCGAGGGAGTGGGGTTCGGTCAGGGCTCTTACTCGACCGTGACGGACTTCGCGAGGTTACGGGGCTGATCCACGTCGCAGCCGCGGCGCACCGCCATGTGGTACGCGAGGAGCTGCAGCGGCACGACGGATACGATCGGCTGGAGCTCCGGCGTCGTCTCCGGAATCACGAGCGACCAGTCGGCCAGCGACGCGATTTCGTCGTCCTCCCGCGTCGTGACGACGAGCGAGATCCCCTCTCGCGACTTCACCTCGCGCAGGTTGGAAATGGTCTTGTCGCGCCACGCGTCGTGCGGCGCGAGCACGACGACCGGCAGGTTCTCGTCGACGAGGGCGATCGGCCCGTGCTTCATCTCCCCCGCCGGGTAACCCTCGGCGTGGATGTAGGAGATTTCCTTCAGTTTCAGCGCTCCTTCGAGCGCGATCGGGTAGTGCAGGCCGCGGCCGAGGTAGAGAAAGTTCCGGGCATCGTGGAAGTTCCGCGCCTGCTGTTCGATCTTCGGCTCGAGCGCGAGGGCCCGCTGGATCGCCGCAGGCAGGTGGGCGAGCGCCGAACGCTCGTCGGGACTCAGGCCGTGACCGAGTCCGCGGGACTCGCGGAGCTTCGCGGCGATCAGGAACAGCACGGCGAGCTGTGTCGTGAACGCTTTCGTCGAGGCGACGCCGATCTCAGGGCCGGCGTGGGTCGCGAGTACGGAGTCCGCCATCCGGGCGATCTGGGAGCCCGGCACGTTCACGATCGCCGCGATCGGGGCGCCGGCGCGTCGCGCTTCGGCCAGAGCGGCGACCGTGTCCGCCGTCTCGCCCGACTGGGAGATGCCGACCGTGAGCGTCCGGCCGTCCACGACGGGACTCCGGTAACGGAACTCGCTGCCGTAGTCCACCTCGACCGGCAGGCGCGCCATTCCCTCGATCAGGAACTTTCCGATGAGCGCCGCGTGCCAGGAGGTCCCGCACGCCAGGAGCAGCACGCGATCGAAACCCGCGACGCGGTCGGCCTCCAGCAGCGGGGATTCGAGCGTCAACTCTCCCGTCTCGAGCGACACCTTTCCGCCCAGCGACTCGGCCACCGCCGTGGGCTGCTCGTGGATCTCCTTCGCCATGAAGTGGCGGTAGCCCCCCTTCTCCGCGGCGACCGCGTCCCAGAGGATGCGGTGGCTGCCGCGCTGGAGGGGATTGCCGTCGGCGTTCTCCATCCGGACGCTCTTCGCGTCGACGCGCGCCACGTCGCCGTCCTCGAGGAACACGACGTCGCGCGTCCAGGGGACCAGGGCGACCGGATCCGATGCCACCCAGTTCTCGTTCTCTCCCAGCCCCACGGCGATCGGCGGACCCTCGCGCGCCGCGACGAGCACGCCCGGCTCGGCGCTCGAGGAGACGAGGACGGCATACGCGCCGGAGAGTTTCTTCGTGGCGGCCTGCACGGCGGCGAAGAGGTCGCCCTGGAAGGCCTCCTCGACCTCGTGGGCGAAGACCTCCGTGTCGGTGTCGCTCCGGAACTCGTGCCCGCTCGAGGCGAGCGCCGCCTTGCGCTCCGCGAAGTTCTCGAAGATGCCGTTGTGGACCGCGACGATCCTCCCCGTGCAGTCGGTGTGCGGGTGGGCGTTCTCTTCGGTCGGCCGCCCGTGCGTCGCCCACCGCGTGTGCGCGATCCCGACGGTGCCCGGCGCCTCGGTCCCGGCCATCTTTTCGAGAAGGGTGGACAGCTTCCCGGCGCTCCGGTGGACGGCAAAGCGGCCGTTGCAGAGCGTCGCGATCCCCGCCGAGTCGTAACCCCGGTACTCGAGACGCTTCAGGCCGTCGAGGAGGAGCGGCGCCGCCTGCTTCGACCCGACGTAACCGACGATTCCGCACATGGCTAGCGCTTTTCCTTCTTCGATCTGTTACGCGCGGCCCAGCCCTCCAGGTTCTTCTGCGGCGCGCGGGAGACGGCGAGCGCCCCGGGGGGCACGTCGCGTGTGATGGTCGAGCCGGCGCCCACCCATGCGCCCTTGCCCACGGTGACCGGCGCGACGAGCTCCGAGTTGCTCCCGATGAAGGCGCCCTCCCCGATCGACGTGGGGTGCTTCTCGAATCCGTCGTAGTTACAGGTGATGACGCCGGCGCCGATGTTCGCTCCGGCGCCGATCTCCGTGTCCCCCAGGTACGAGAGGTGCGAGGCCTTGGCACCCGCTCGGAGGACGGCCTTCTTCGTCTCGACGAAGTTTCCCACCCGGACGTCCTCTTCGAGGACGGTGCCGGGACGCAGGCGTGCGAACGGGCCCACGCGGGATCGCGGTCCGACCCGGGCGCCCTCGACCTCGCAGTGCGGACCGACGACCGCGCCGCTTCCGATGGACGAGTCGATCACGCGCGTGAACGGAAGGATCTCGCTGCCCTCCGCCAGGACGGTGGTCCCCTCCAGGCAGACGAAGGGGTGCACCACGGCGTCCGGCTCGAGGCGCACCTTCGGGCCGATGCGGGTCGTCACGGGATCGACGATCGTGGCTCCCGCGTCGAGAGCGCGCTCGAGGGCACGGCGCCGCGCGATCTCCTCGGCCGCCGCGAGCTCCGCTCGAGTATTGATCCCCCACCCCTCGCGCCAGTCCTCGGCCTCGACCGCGTCGACGGAGCCGCCCGAGGCCGCCAGGATCTCGATGGCGTCCGTCAGGTAGTACTCACCGTTGTCCGGGTTGCGGGAGAGCTTCGCGAGCGACCGCGAGAGCGCGGCGGGAGAAAAGCAGTACACGCCGGCGTTCGCTTCGGTGACGCGCCGCTCGCGCGGCGTCGCGTGCCGGGCCTCCACGATCCGGCGGACGCGACCCTTCGCGTCGCGCACGATCCGGCCGAGCGCGCCGGTCTCCGGAGGACGAAAGGTGAGGAACGCGAGGTCGAGCCCCCTCGCGCGCCGCCGCTCGATCAACTTCAACAGCGTGGCGGACGTGAGAAGCGGCGCGTCGCCCGAGAGGATCACGACCGGACCGGCTCCGTTGCCGAGGACGGAGAGCGCACAGCGAGCCGCGTCGCCCGTTCCCAGGGGCGGGTCCTGCACGACGACGGTGACGTCGCGGCCGCTCAAAGAGGCCTCGACGATCTCGCGTCCGGCGCCCACGACGGCCACGATCCGGGAGGGCGAAACCTCTTCCGCAGTGTCGAGAACGGCGTCGAGAAGCGTGCGGCCTCCGATGCGGTGGAGGACCTTCGGCAGCGCCGAGCGCATCCGGGATCCGACTCCGGCCGCGAGCACGACCACCCGGGGCGCGGCCTCGGGCCCGGGCGTGGTGGCACGCCGTTTCCGGCCGGAATTCTTCGTTTTGGAGCCGCGCATCGAATGTCCTCGGTCGTCCGACGAGGAGTTGCAAGTATAGGACCCCGTCGCTCTCGCTCGGTCGCGACCTGCGGACGCACCGGCGAGCGGCTCGCCAGACCGGCTCGACCGCTCGCCTGGTCGCTCCCTCGCTCGCGCTCCCGCGGCGCGAGGCTCCTCCCTCGATTACCTCGGGAGACTCCGCGCGCCGCGACAAGAGCCGACCAAGACTCCCAGCGCGCCGCGAGGCTTGGTGCTCCCCGGGTCCTATACTTGCAACTTCATCGTCCAAGCGACGAAGGACACCGATGCGCGGCTCCAAAACGAAG
>DATIBN010000002.1:0-19963 GCA_035457525.1 Thermoanaerobaculia bacterium
TTCCAGAGTGCGGGCGATGCCACAAGGAGGAGAAATGACTACCCGCAACATCATCGCGACCTGCGCCCTGGCCCTCTCGGCGACCGCGGCGCTCGCCCAGGTCCCGCCCGAGGGCGATCCGGTCACCGCGCGGACCTACGCGGCGCCGGGTCTCGCCATTCCGAATGCCCATCAGCCGCTCGCGAAGCTGCCGCCGGATCTCGCCTCGCGACTGCAGCAGCAGTTGACGGCGCTCGGCGTCTCCGCCGCGTACGCCGGCTACGACCTGCGCGGCGGTCACTTCGGCACGCTCTCTCCCGGCAAGCCCCTCGTCCCCGGGGCCGGCGTCGGCAACACGGTGACCTGGGCCGCGCTCGGCTCGGGGGCGCCGGCGAGCGACGCCGCGTACAAGCAGCTCGCCTGGCAGGCCTTCCGCGCGTGGCTCGACGCGAACCGCGCGATCCTCGGCATCGACAGCGCCGAGCTCGGGACGCCGACGATCTCGAGCTTCGAGAACCGGCGGCTCGTGCAGATGAGCGCGAATCGCGCCGTCAACGGAGTCCCCGTGCGGACGAGCTTCGTCCAGGCCACCCTCAACAACGGGAATCTCGTTCTCTACGGAAACTACAACTGGGGTCCGGTCGCCGTCTCGACGACGCCCGCGATCTCGGGCGATCAGGCCCTTTCCGTCGTGGTTTCTCACCTCGCCGGATTCTCGATCGTTCGAGCGGACCGGCCGGAGCTCGTTCTCCTTCCGTTCGCGAACGGCGACGCCACGCCGGCGAACGAGGGCCAGGGTTATCGCTACCGTCTCGCGTGGGAGGTCCACACGGAAGTGCGCGGGAGCCGCGGCGGATGGGAAGCGTACGTCGACGCTCAGAGCGGCGAGCTCCTCGCTTTCCACGATCGGGCCCAGTACCTCGACGCGAAGAAGGTGGTCGGCGGCGTCTTCCCGCTTTCCAACGACGGTAACTCTCCCAACGGCATACCCGACGGCGTCGAGCAGCCGGGGTACCCGATGTCCCACGCCTACGTCTTCGATTCCCAGGGCAACCAGCTCGAGGCGAACAGCGAAGGCCTGGTGTCGGTGGACGGCGAGTTCTCGACACCGCTCGCCGGGCCGTTTCTCCGGATCATCGACACGTGCGGAGAGGCGGACGAGTCCACCCTCTGCTCCGCCCTCGACCTCGGAACGAGCGCCGGCACGGACTGCGCGGTTCCCCCCGGCCACTCGGTCGGCGACACCCACTCCGGGCGCACCGGCTTCTACGAGCTGAACCGGGTGATGGACCAGGCGAAGAGCTGGCTCGGGCCCGAGGCCCACGCCACGACGCCGGCCGGCTGGTTGACCCGGCAGCTGCCGGCCAACATGAACGTCAACCTGACCTGCAACGCGAACTTCAATCCGATCAACCTCGACGACCCGACCGTGGGGATCATGAACTTCTTTGCCAGCGGACCGCACGCGACGAACCCGGCCATCGTCTGCCGCAACACGGGTGAGATCGCAGCGGTCTTCGACCACGAGTGGGGCCACGGCCTCGACAGCTTCGACAACTCGCCCGGCGTCTCGATGCCCGGCGAGGCCTACGCGGACATGACCGCGATCCACCGACTGGACGAGTCGTGCATCGGCCGGGGCTTCTACCTCGACAACCCGCGCGGCGGCGTCTGCGGCGGCGACGGCGATCCCTGCGTCGAGTGCAGCGGAGTGCGCGAGGCGGACTGGAAGAAGCGGCAGTCGGGCAAGCCCCACGACATTTCCTGGGTGCTCGGCCAGAACCCGACGGTTCCCGGCTCGTGCCCGGTGAGCCCGGTCAGCGCGCAGCCGATTTCGCCGACCCCCTTCAACTCCGGCCCCTGCCTGCGAAACACGCACTGCGAGGGCTCGATCATCACGGAAGCCGTCTGGGATCTGCTGAAGCGCGACCTGCCCTGTCACGGCGCGCGCTGGGAGAGCTTCTCCGGAGGGGCCGTGTACGGAGGACGGTGCACGAACGGAGCTCCCGCAACGATCGACGAGAACTCGGCGCTCGTCCTCGGCACGCGTCTCTTCTATCTCGCCTCCAACGGGATCACGCTCGGCTACCAGTGCGATCCCTCCATCGGCGGCTGCACCGCCGGGAGCTGGTATCTCAACTACCTCGCCGCGGACGACGACGACGGTTCTCTCGCGGACGGCACCCCGCACATGGTGGCGATCAACGATGCGTTCCTGCGCCACGGGCTCGCGTGCCCGCCGCAGGCTCCGCCGGCCGGAGCCGGAGTCATGAACTTCGGGTGCGTCGCGACGCCGGCCCCGACCGTGAAGTCGACCGTCACGGCCACGGCGGGCATCCGCAGCGCGACGGTGACGTGGACGCCCGTGCCCGGCGCCGGAAAGTACTGGGTGCTGCGCACCGACGGCGTCCACGGGTGCAACTTCGGAAAGACGCGTGTCGCGGAAATCGCCTCGACCGCGCCTCTCACGTTCACCCAGACCGATCTCCTGGACGGATTGACCTACTACTACAGCGTTGTCGGCGTCGGCGGCGCGGCCGGAGTGGGCATCGACTCGTGCGCCGGCGCGATGAGCGAGTGCGCGGCGGTGACGCCTCTCGCTCCGGGCTCCGGGTCCGGCCCGGCGCTTACCGTCCAGCAGAAGGGGACGGCGACGATCGAGAACGGCGACGGCGATCCGTTCGTGGACAACTGTGAAACGGCGCGGATCGACCTGGACGTGGTGAACGGCGGCGGAGTGGGCCTGACCGGAATCCGGATCACCGCAATCCAGCCTTCCGCCGACCAGACGCAGATCCTGACGCCTCTCCCTCTGGCGGTTCCGAACCTGCCGCACGGCTGCGGCGCCCCCGACGCGGCGACGCCGGCGAGCTTCCGGTTCACGGCCGGGGGCCTCGCGCCGCAGTCGACGCTCACGTTCCAGGTCACGATCACGGCGAACGAGCTGCCCGCTCCCGTCACCGCAACGATCACCGTCCCGGAGGCGGAGACGGACTGGACTCCCGGCAACGTGACCTACAGCTTCGAAAACGACACCCAGGGCTGGACCGTGACGTCCGGTACGTTCACCCGCACGGATACGGGCGGGGGAGCCAACGGACTGCAGAGCTTCTACATGGCTTCTTCCGCCGCGGACGACAGCGCCTGTGACGAAGTCCGGTCTCCGCGGTTGATCCTCACGGGCAGCTCGACGCTGTCGCTTTCCAACCAGTTCGCGATCGAGCCGGACAGCCAGGGGTTCTTCTACGACCGCGCGAACGTGGGCTTGATCGAGGAAGCCGCGGGCTCCCGGACGGTGATCGCGCCGGACGGCGGCCGCGCGTACAACGCCTCCGGCGGAAATCCGGACGACAACGCGTGCACGAACCTGGAGGGCGGATGGGCGAGCGCGGGCCCGACGTGGATGCAGAGCACGTGGTCGCCGGCCGCGCTCGGAGCGGCGAGCCTCGCCGGGATTCCGGTGCGGCTCTCGGTGCGATACGGCACCGACACGATCACTTCGCTCGTCGGTTTCTGGTTCGACGAGGTGACCCTGACGAACGTTCTCCTTCCGGGCCCCGACGGCCAGCCGGACGCCTGTCCGAAGGCCGACCTCCAGGTGACGAACATCGTGGCCACCAGCTCCCGGCCGAAGGAAGGCGACCGCGTCACGTTGACCGCGACCGTCACCAACCGCGGCAACCTCGACGCCGCCGCGTCGAAGACCGAGTTCCTGCTCGACGGATCGTCGGTCCTGGGCCTCCTCGACACGGCGGCCCTGGCCCCCGGCGCGTCGGTGAACGTCTCGATTCCCTGGGATACCCGCGGCGTCAAGGGCGAGCACGTGATCCGGGTGACCGCGGACCGGACCGCTCTCGTCGCCGAGTCCAGCGAGGGCAACAACTCCGCCAGCTACTCGGTGACAGTCCAGGGAAACAAGGTGAAGAACGGCTCCTTCGAGCAGTCGAACTCTTCGGGCAGCGGCCCGGAGGGATGGTCCGGGTCGTCCACGGGGGCGGGAAGCGCGACGTGGTCCGACGGCGGGAACGACGGCGCAAAGAGCGCGGGTGCCTCGGGCAACGGCGGCAATGCGGCCGCTTCGGGCTCTCCGTCGTGGACCAGCGACCCGATCGCGGTGACCCCGGGCGAAGTCCTGACGTTCGCCGTTTCGATCAGCGCGGCGAACGCGTCATCGGCCGCGACTGCGGGTCTCGTCTACCTGGGCGCGGCGGGCAACATCCTGCAGACGGTCAACCTGATCACCGCGCCCCTGACGACGGCCGGCTTCACGAAGCTCCAGCAGACGGTGACGATCCCGGCGGGCGTCACGCGCTTGCGTGTGACTCTCTCGGGGTTCTCCGCGTTCGATACGCGAACTTCCGGGACGGTGAAGTTCGATGACGTGGGGTTGTTCGGAGAGTAGGTGGGACCCTCCTTTCCGTCGGGCGGGCTCGCGAGAGCCCGCCCTTTCTTTGAGGTCGTCTTCCGGCGTCTTATGAGGGGGTCCCCTCATTGCCCGGACCTCCCGGCGGCTGGTTCGATGCGTGACGAGGAGGAGGACCCGATGCCACGACCACAGCCCCGCACCCCGACGCTCACCCGTCTCCTTTCCGCCCTGCTGCTCGCGACTGTCTCCGTCCCCTCGCTTCACGCGATCACGAAGCCGAAGAAGGAGTCGGCGCTCGAGAAGCTGGCCTTCACGCGACCCGAGATCCGCGTGCCGTCGATACTGAAGCCGACGTCGGCGCTGCCGCCCGAGACGGCGGCGAAGGCCGGCCGCGACCTCGACCTCATGGGAGCGCTCGAAGCCGTCAAGCCCGTCGGTTTCTACGATCTGCGAGCGGACCGCTTCGGCACGATCGTGCTCTCGAAGCCGCTCCTGCCGAAGGGAATCGCGACGCAGAGCGCCGCCTCGAGCGACGAGCTCCGCGCGACCGTCTGGTCGGCGCTCCAGGAATTTCTTTCCGCCCACAAGGGCGCGCTGCGGATCGATTCCTCGGAGCTGGCGTCGAAGCCCGGGATCACGGTTCTCGAAGGGGGCCGCGTGATCCAGGTCCACGCACCACGAGTCGTGGATGGAATTCCGGTGCGCGGCGGCTACCTGACCGCCGTCGTGAACAGCGGAAACCTGATCCTCCTCGGCATGAAGGCGTGGGGGGACATCTCGGTATCCACCCAGCCGTCGGTCGCCGAGGAAGCCGCCGTCCGCAAGGTCGCCGAGCACGTGCGGCCCCACGCCGTGTCGGGCTTCTGGCGGTCCGCACATCTGGAGATCCTTCCCACCTCGGTCGAGGGGGACCTCGCCGCGATCCCGGCGGGCCAGGGCTACGCCTTCCGGCTCGTCTGGGTGGTGAGCCCCCGGATCGCGGGCGATCTCGGATCCTGGGAAGGCCTCGTGGACGCAGCGACGGGGGAGCTGCTCCAGTTCGCCGACCGGAACAGCTACCTCGACCGGAAGATCCAGGGAGGCGTGTACCCGATCTCGAACGACGGCTCGACGCCGGAGCAGGCGGGATGGCCGATGCCTTTCGCCGACATCGTCCAGCCGTTCGGCACGAGCTTCTACGCGAACGGAAACGGGCTCGTGGACGACGCCGGGGGCCTTCTTCGGACGACGCTCTCCGGACGTTTCGTGCGGATGAACGACCTCTGCGGGCCGATCGACGAGTCGCTCGCCTGCGGCGACCTCGACCTCGGCGCGACGCCGGGCACGGACTGCGAAGTTCCACCCGGCCATTCGCCGGGGGACACGCACTCGTCGCGGACCGGGTTCTACGAGTTGAACCGCCTGAAGCAGATGGCGCGCGGATGGCTTCCCGACAACGCGTGGCTGGACGAGCAGGTCACGGCGAACATGAACATCCAGAATTCCTGCAACGCGTTCTGGGACGGCTCGACCGTGAATTTCTACCGATCGAGCGAGGAGTGCCGCAACACGGGGGAGATCCCGGCGGTCTTCGACCACGAGTGGGGACACGGCATGGACGACAACGACGCGCTGCCGGAGATCTCTTCGCCCGGCGAGGCGTACGCCGACATCGTCGCCATGCTGCGCCTGAACACCTCGTGCATCGCCCAGGGATTCTTCAAGACGGGCACTTGTGACGGCGCCGGCGACGCGTGCACGGAGTGCACCGGTGTCCGCGACGCGGACTGGACGAAGCGCGAGTCCGGAATCCCGCACGACATCAAGTGGATCCTGAGCTCCTATTTCACGAACCCCGGAATCCCGGGGGTCCTCGCCCCGGGAGGGTGCGTCGGCTACACCGGCGTTCCGCCGGACATCCCGACCGTCTCCGCGGGCCCGTGCGGCCTCTCGACCCACTGCGAGGGAAGCGTGGTCAGCGAGGCGATCTGGGACCTCGTCCATCGGGAGCTCGCGGGTCCCCCCTTCGACCTCGATGCGAACACCGCTCTCAATCTCGTCGCTCGCCTCCAGTACCTCGCGGCCGGCAACATCGACAGCTGGTACCAGTGCGTCGAGGGCGGGATCGCGGGGTGCGGAGCCGACAGCGGCTACATGAGCTACCTCGCGGTCGACGACGACGATGGAAACCTCGCCAACGGAACGCCGCACATGACGGCGATCTACAACGCTTACAACCGCCACTCCATGGCGTGCCCGACCCCCGCGCCCGTGAACTTCGGTTGCGCGGTGAAGCCCGCCGCGGCGCCGAACGTCACGGTGACCGCACTGCCCCAGGGCGCGCGGGTGAACTGGAACTCCGTTCCCAACGCCGTCAAATACTGGGTCTTCCGAGGCGACGGAATCTCCGGCTGCGAGATCGGGAAAGAGCGGGTCGGCGTGACGAGCTCGACCGAGTTCGTGGACACCGGCCTCCTCGACGGGCGGACGTACTTCTACACGGTCGAAGCCGTCGGAGCGAACGACTCGTGCCGCAGCAACGCGAGCGCGTGCGACAGCGTCGTTCCGACCGCGAAAACCGTCGAGACCGAGACCCAGCTCGCGTTTCGCGAGGTCGCGGGGGCTCTCGCCATCCAGAGCGGCGACGGCGACCCCTTCCTCGACAACTGCGAGACGTCCCGCTTCTCCTTCCAGGTGGAGAACGCCGGAACCGTGAACCTTCAGAACGTCCGGCTGGCGCGCGTGACGCCGCTTTCCCACCCCTCGACGCAGGTGTTGACGCCGCTGCCGCTCACGCTGGCGGGCTCGCTCGCCGGAGGGATCTGCGGCGGCGGGGCGGTCGTGCCCGTGAGCTTCACGTTCGTGCCCCAGGGCCTGCAGGCGAACGAGCCGCTCGACCTCGAGTTCGAGATCCAGGCGGGAAGCAGCCTCGGCCCGGTCTCGCTCGTGGGCCGCGTACGCCTCGAAGGCACCGAAAGCGACTTCCAGTTCTTCGCGTCGAAGACCTTCTCGTTCGAGGGTGACTTCGAAGGATGGGGGATCGCGAGCGGCGTCTGGACCCGCCAGAGCCCCGGAGCGAACGCGACGCTCACGCACGTGGCGTCCTCCTCTCTCGAGGAAGGGCACTGCGATCAGATTCGTTCCCCGGAGATCAAGCTGACGGCTTCCTCGCGGCTCTCGCTGTACAACCAGTTCTCGACCGAGCCGGGAACCGGTGAAACCGGTTTCTACGACCGGGCCAACGTCGGCATCTTCGACGTCGCGTCGGGCGGCCGCGCCACGATCGTCCCCGACGGCGGCCGCACGTACAACGCCTCCGGTCCCAACGGCGTCTGCGCGACGTCCGGCCAGCCGGGCTGGGCCGGAGCTGGTCCGGGCTTCCTCGAGAGCACGTGGTCGGAAGGCGCCCTCGGATCGGCGGCGCTCGCCGGGAAGCGCGTGCGCCTCGACGTCGCTTACGGGACGGATCCGCTCGTAGAAGGCGCGGGCTTCCAGTTCGACGAGGTGACGTTGACGGATTTCGAGCTCCAGGTGGCAGACGCGAGCTCCGACGCCTGCGTGATCGTTCCACCACCACAACCCGACCTGAAGGTCACGAGCATCACGACGTCCGCCAACCGGGCGCGCGAGGGGGAGAAGGTCACCGTGACAGCGACGATCCGGAACGAGGGGACCGGCGACGCCGCCGCGACCCAGACCGAGTTCCGCCTCGACAACACGGCGATCCTCGGGCGTGTCGCCACGGGGTCTCTCGCCTCGGGGGCGTCGATCGACGTCTCGGTCCAATGGGACACGCGCGGGGTCAAAGGCGCTCACACGCTGTACGCGACGGCCGATGCCGCGCTGGCGGTGTCCGAATCCAACGAGAGCAACAACACGTCGTCTCTGGCGGTGACGGTCCAGGGCAATAAGGTGAAGAACGGCTCCTTCGAGCAGTCGAGCTCTTCGGGCAGCGGTCCCGACGCTTGGTCCGGTTCGTCCACGGGGGCGGGAAGCGCGACGTGGAGCGAGGGGGGCAGCGACGGGAGCCGAAGCGCCTCGACGACGGGCAACGGGGGCAACGCGGCCCTCGCGGGAGCGCCGTCGTGGACGAGTGATCCGATCGCGGTCACGGCCGCCGAGGTGCTCACCCTGTCCGTTTCGGTGAGCTCTTTGAACGCCTCTTCGGCACCGTCGGCGGGTCTCGTCTACCTCGGCGCGGCGGGCAACATCCTGCAGACGGTCAACCTGATCACCGCGCCTCTGACGACGGCCGGCTTCGCGAAGCTCGAGCAGGCCGTGACGATCCCGGCGGGTGTGACGCAGGTGAGAGTCAAGCTCGTCGGGTTCTCACCGGCAGATCTCCGGACCTCCGGCACCGTGAAGTTCGACGAAGTGGGGCTTTTCGGCGAGTGACACGGTGACCTCCTTTTCCCCCGCGGGCCCGTAAGGGCCCGCTTTTTTTTGGGGCCGGCGAGGCGTTGCGTAAACTCCGGAGGATGAACGCCGTCCGCCTCGAGCGCTGGCACCCTTCGGACGGGCCCCTGACCGAGAAACGGATGATGGGCCTGATGCAGAGCGAGGGCTACGAGGTCGCGTGCTACGCGTACCGGGCGGGGACGGTGTTCCCCGAACACCAGCACGGCCAGGACAAGTGCGACGGCGTGGTCGAAGGCGTCCTCAAGATCACCGTCGGTGACGCCGCCTACGACCTCGGACCCGGTGATCGCCTCTATCTGCCGGCCGGAACTCGCCACGCGGCCGAGGTCGTGGGCGCGAAGACGGTCGTGTCTCTCGACGGCACCCGCTGGTAGAAAAAAATGAGGGGATCCCCTCATTGTCACGTCCGTCTCGTCTCTCTATCGTCGGAAGCGTGAGAGGGAACTCCGGCACGGACTAGATCCTCCTCCCCGTGGCATCGGGGGGCGGGCCCTCGGGCGTTTCGCCCGGGGGCCCGTTTATCCAACCGGAGCTTCGAGGGCACCCCACCCTCCAGCCGGCGGGCCCGCGAGGGCCCGCTTTCTTCTGGGCCGCGACCGCGGAGATAGACTCCCGGCAAACGGAGCTCCCATGCCTTTGACCGCAGCGGAGCGGCAGGATCTCATCCGCCGATACGAGAACGGGCCGGCGCGACTGCGGGCGGCGCTCTCCACGGTTCCGCCCGAAGCGATGAAGTGGCGCCCCGCGGCCGGCAAGTGGTCGGTGCACGAGGTCGTCTGCCACCTGGCCGACTCCGAGACCAACGCGGCCCTCCGCATCCGCTATCTGACGGCGGAGGACAAGCCCCTCATCGTCGGCTACGACCAGGCGCGCTGGGCGCAGGTGTTCGACTACCACGCGGCGCCGATCGAGCCGGCGATCGCCGTGGTGGACTCGGTCCGCGCGAACACGACGGCGCTCCTCACGAGGCTGCCCGATGCGGCGTGGTCCGCGGAGGGGGAGCACACTGAGTCCGGCCGGTACACCGTGGAAGACTGGCTCCGGATCTACGCCGACCACATGGAGAAGCACTCCGGCCAGATCGAACGAAACGTCGCCGCCTGGCGGGCGGTGAATAACGAAAGGGAGTGAGCATGGGGATGGTCCGCGAGTTCAAGGAGTTCCTCGTCAAGCAGAATGCCCTGGCCCTGGCGGTGGCCGTGATCATCGGCGCCGCGATCGGGAAAGTCGTCTCTTCGATCGTGGACGACGTGATCAACCCGATCATCGGCATGGCGCTGCCGGGCGGGAGCTGGCGCGAGGCGAAGATCGTGCTCTCCACCTCGACCGACGCGACCGGCAAGCTCGTCGAGAACGGCATCACCTACGGCCACCTGATCGGAGCGCTCGTCGACTTCGTCATCATCGCCTTCGTCGTCTTCATGATCATCAAGTTCGCGATGCCGAAGCCCGAGGCCGCGCCGGCGACGAAGGAATGCCCGCAGTGCAAGACCCTGATCCCCGCGTCCGCAACCCGCTGCAACGCCTGTACGCAGCCGGTGGCGTAGGGGTTAAGATCGGTTCGTTCCGGGTGGAAGGTTCGCGTGCGGGCGGGGCGTTGGCCCCGCCCAATTTATTGTAGGCCACGCCCTTATTTGGGGTCAGGTCTCCACATGCCACGTGGCAGCCTGGCCCCCAATGTGGCAAGTGGAGACCTGACCCCATCTCACTGACTAGCTGGGGGAGGCGGCGATCTCCTTTCCCACCCGGGCCGCCTCCTCGAGCAGAAAGGTCAGGTCTTCCTCCGCGGTCCGGAAGTTGACGATGCACACGCGCATCGCCACGCGGCCCTTCAGGATCGTCGGCGCGAGCAGGAACGACCCGTCTCCCACGAGCCGGTTCACGATGCGCCGGTTCAGCCGATCGAGGTCTTCGTCCGGGAGGTTCGAACCCTCCGGCCGGTAGCGGAAGTTCACGATCGAGAGCACCTGCTCGGCCATCCGCTCGAAGTCGGGTCGCCGGTCGACTTCACCGGCGAGGAAGCGCGCGAGCGCGACGTCGTTCTCGATCGATCGGGCGTAGGCGGCGGTGCCGTGCGTCTTCAGCCCCATCCAGACTTTCAGAGCTTTGAAACCGCGGGAGAGCTCCACGCCGCGCTCGGCGAACCAGACGGGTCCCGGGAAGGGGCTCTCCGGATCGGTCGCAAGGTACTCCGGGAACTTGCGGAACGTGGCCGCGAGCCGGCCAGGTTGCCGGACGAGCGTCGCCCCCGCCTCGTACGGCACGTACAGCCACTTGTGCGGATCGGCGGCGATCGAAGCCGCGCTCTCCATGCCGGCGAAGAGCGGCGCAAGTTCCGGCGAGAGTCGCGCCATCGCACCGTACGCGCCGTCGGCGTGGAACCAGAGGCCCTCGCGGCGGGCGAGGTCCGCGAGGTCTTCGAGCGGGTCGATGGCCCCCGTGTTCACGGTGCCGGCGTTGCCGACGACGATCGCCGGAACGTATCCGGCGCGCCGGTCTCCGGCGATCGCCGCCTCGAGGAGGTCGAGTCGGATGCGGAAGCGATCGTCCGTCGGGATCTTGCGCAGGTTCCGCGTCCCCATCCCGAGGAGGTCGATTGCCTTGTCCACGCAGTGGTGCACCTGGTCGGACGCATAGACCGTGAGCAACGGCCGTCCCTCGCCGGCGAGGCCGTCCTCGCGCACGTTGCCGGGCGTCACGGCGCGGCGCGCCGCGGCCAGGGCGGTGAAGTTCGCCATCGAGCCGCCCGACACGAGGATCCCCTCGGCGTCGGGGGGGTAACCGACGATCTCGGCGAGCCAGCGCATGACCTCGTTCTCGACGTGGACCGCGGCGTGGTCTCCCCCCCAGCAATTCGGGTTCATGGCGGCGGCGAGGTAGTCGGCCGTGACGCCGACGGGGTCCGCCGTCGCATTGATGAACCCGAAAAAGCGCGGATGGGAGTTGCCGAACGGGAACGGCATCACGTGCTCGCGCACGAACGCCAGAACCTCGTCGAACGGCCGTCCCTCGCGCGGGAGCGGCTCGCGGAAGAGCGAGGCATCGCCCCCGACCTTTCCGAACACGGGACGGGACGTCAGCTTTTCGCGATGCTCGGCGACGGCGTCGGCCGCGAGGTTGCCGAGTCGGCGGACTTCATCGGAGGAAAGATCGAACGAAGGGCGCTTCATGCGCCCATTGAACCACCGACCCCCGACCCTGCAGTAGCGGAGCGGCTACTGCGTGCCCATCTGCGCGACCCCGCACCCCAGCCGCCCCCCGGCGTTGCCGGTCGGCTGCGTGGTCAGGTCGTCGGCCTTCTCGTGGAAGATGACCGCTTTGCCCACGACGGAATTGGGTCCGGGCCGCACCGTCAGGAGGTCGGTGACCATCTCCAGGTGCCCCGTCCCGTTCGACTCGATCGTGATGTTTCCGAGGTCTCCCGCGTGGCGCTGCGTCGCGGACGGTCCGGCGTGGGGCATCCCGCCTGGATTGAAATGACCGCCCGCCGACGACGCGTCGGGCGCGGAGCAGTCGCCCTTCTCGTGGACGTGGAGACCGTGCGTCCCCGGAGGCGCGTTCTCGATGTGAACGACGACCGCGACGCCCCCCGTCGAGCGGTCGGTGAAAGTCGCCCATCCGCGGACGTTCGACCCGCTGCGCGGCTCGATCGTCGCGCGAGCCTGCGGACCCGCCGCGGGCCTCGGCGTCGAAGCGCAGCCCGCCAGCGCGAACAGGCCGGCCGCGGCCACGGCGGCCGCCGCAAGCGTTCTTCTTCTCGTCTTCATTCTTTCCTCCTCACATTCCCGATGATAGAAGATTCGCCTGCAAGCGGCATTCCCGCGCCCGACGCGCGGGCGTCGTGACGAAAGGACGGGAATGAGGAAACCGATACGGCTCGCACTGGCGTTGCTGCCGCTCCTCGCGGCGGCGTCCGCGCCCCTCGCCGCGCAGAAGGTGAGCGCGATCGAGAAGCGCCTCTCGAACGGCATGGGGCTCCTGCTCGTTCCTCGCGAGGGGGAGACGACCGTCGCCGGCGGCTGGGTCGCCCACGTCGGGAGCTCGAACGAGCGACCCGGCATCACCGGGATCTCGCACCTCTTCGAGCACATGATGTTCAAGGGAACGCCGACGATCGGGACGAAGGACTACAAGAAGGACGTCGCGATCATCGCGGAGCAGGAGAAGGTGCGCGACGAGATCCGCCGGGAGGAAGCGAAGATGCGCGCGGCCTACCGCCGGGGGGAAATCGACGACCTCCTGAAGCCGGAGAACAAGACGCCGCGCCTGCGCGAGCTCGAGAAGAAGTTCGACGTGCTCATCGCGAAGCAGCGAGAGGTGCTCGTCAAGAACGAGTTCGACCGGATCTACACGACGGCTGGCGGCTCCGGCATGAACGCCTTCACGAACGAGGACATGACCGGGTACTTCATCACCGTGCCGGCCAACAAGGTCGAGCTCTGGATGTGGATGGAATCCGAGAGGCTCCTCCGCCCGGTCTTCCGCGAGTTCTACGCGGAACGGGACGTCGTCTTCGAGGAGCGGCGGCTGCGCACCGAGGCGACGCCGCTCGGAAAGTACGAGGAGACCTTCGAGTCCATGTTCTGGGAGTCGCACCCCTACGGCTGGCCGGTCGTCGGGTGGCCGTCGGACATTCCCGCGATCACCAAGGCGCAGGCGGACGCGTACTACTCGACCTACTACGCGCCGCAGAACATCACGTTGATCCTGGTCGGCGACCTCGATCCGGGGAAAGTCGCCGCGACGGCGGAGCGCTACTTCGGACGTATCCCCCGCGGCAAGACCGCCGTCCCCGACGTCGTCACCCTGGAGGTTCCCCAGCAAGCGGAGAAGCGGATGAACGCGGAGGCGGAGGCCAATCCCCAGGTCGACATCCTGTGGCACACGGTGCCCTTCGGCCACGCGGACTCCTACCCCCTCCAGGTACTCGCCCAGATCCTCTCGACGCGCACCGGCCGCCTCTACAAGGGCCTCGTCCTCGGGTCACAGGTCGCCACCGACGTGTCGGCGCGCCAGGAGTCGCGCAAGTGGGCGGGGCTCTTCAATGCCGGCGGCGAGGCGAAGGAAGGCCGTCGGCCCGAGGAAGTCGAACAGGGGATCTACGCCGAGATCGACAAGCTGAAGAAAGACGACGTTCCCGCGGAGGAGCTCCAGAAGGTCAAGAACAACTTCGCGGCCGCGGAGTATCGGAGGTTGTCGTCGAACTTCCCGATCCTCGTCCAGTTGATCGTCAACGACGGGTGGGGCGACTGGCGCGAGATCAACGAGGCCGGGACGAAGGTCCAGGCGGTCACGGCCGCCGACGTCAAGCGCGTCGCCAACAAGTACTTCACGCGCGAGAACCGCGCGGTCGCAACCTACACGCGGAAGGCTGGAAGCGCGGTTCCGGACGACCCGGACCTCGCCGGTCTCGACGACCGCGGGAAGGCGATGGTGCGTCAGGTCATGCAGAGGCTCGAGGCGGTGGACGATCCCGAGAAGCTCCGCCAGATGGCCGCGCAGATGGACGCCGGGGCGGGCTCGGTGCCCCCGGAGATGAAGCCCGCGCACGACGTCGTCCGCAAGAAGGTCGAGAAGCGCATCGGCGAGCTCGAGAAGGCGAAGGGGAAGAAGGGATGAACACGAACAGAGTCGCTTCCGTCGCAATCGCCGCGATTCTCGGCGCGTCGCAGGCCTTCGCGCAGTCCGCCCCCGCGCGGTCGTCGACCCGGCCCGCCATTCCGGCGCGCCCCGAAAAGCTCACGTTTCCTCCGCTCGTCTACGAGCCGCCGGCGCCCGCCGACTACCGCGTGAAGCTCGCGAGCGGTCCCGTCGCGTACGTCGTTCCCGACCGGGAGCTGCCGCTCGTGAACCTCGCCGTGTTCGTCCGCGCGGGCCAGTACCTGGTTCCGGACGGCAAGGAAGGACTCGCGGACCTGGCCGGGTACCTGCTCGCGCGGGGCGGCACGAAGTCGAAGACGGCCGAGGATCTCGAGGAGCGGCTCGCGTTCCTCGCCGCGCAGTTGAACTCGGCGGTCGGGGAGACGCAGGGATCCGTGTCGCTGAACCTCCTGTCGAAGGACCTCGACGAGGGGCTCGCGATCGTCAGGGAAGTGCTCTCCGCGCCGCGCTTCCAGGACGACAAGATCGCCCTGCGCAAGGACCAGATGCTCCAGGGGATGAAGAAGCGTAACGACGAGTCCGCCGCGATCGAAGCGCGCGAGCGAGGCGTCCTCTCCTTCGGCGGGGACTTCTTCGCCAACCGGTTCGAGACCGAGGCCTCCGTCAAGTCGATCACGAAGTCGGACCTCGAGGCCTTCCACCGGAAGTGGTTCCACCCGGCGCAGTTCGTCGTGGCCGCGTCCGGGGACTTCGATCGGGAAACGATGATCGCGAAGCTCGAGAAGGTCTTCGCCGACTGGCCTTTCCGGGGGGAGACCGCACCAGCCGTCCCCACGAACACGGCCTTCGCGCAGCCGGGCGTCTACGTCGTCGACAAGGACGTCAACCAGGGTCGGGTTTCCGTGATGCTTCCGGGGATCCGGCGGGACGATCCGGACTACTTCCCGGTGCTCGTGATGAACGACGTGCTCGGCGGCGGAGGGTTCACGTCGCGGATCACGAACCGCGTGCGGTCCGACGAAGGGCTCGCCTACAGCGCGGGCTCGGCGTTTCCCGGCGGCGTGTACTACCCGCTCACGTTCCGGGCGGCGTTCCAGTCGAAATCGCGGACCGTGCCCTACGCCACGGCCGTCGTGATCGAGGAGATCAAGCGGATCGCGTCGGAACCGGTATCCGCCGAGGAGCTGAACACGGCGAAGAAGTCCTTCACCGAGACGTTCCCGCGGACCTTCGCGACGAAGGCGCAGGTCGCGGCCACGTTCGCGCAGGACGAGATCACCGGCCGGTTCGCGACGGACCCCGACTACTGGAAGAACTACCGCGCGAAGATCGAGCAGGTCTCGGCGGAGGACGTCCAGCGCGTCGCGAAGAAGTTCCTGGCCTCGGACAAGCTCGTCATCCTGATCGTGGGAAAGAAGAGCGACATCCTCGCCGGAGACCTGAAGCACGTCGTCGATCTGCCGGCACTGGCGGGGAACCGCCTGGTCGACCTGCCGCTGCGCGACCCGATGACCATGAAGCCCCGGAACTGAATGACGCCCGACGTGCCGCCGGTCGAGGTCTCGCGCCTTCTTCTGCTCGCGTTCGTCGCCGTGGGGGCCGTGGTTTCGATCGCGGCAACCGCGCCGCTTTCGACCTTCGCCGGGGGCTT
The DNA here is from genome assembly GCA_035457525.1 of Thermoanaerobaculia bacterium. GTDB lineage: Bacteria > Acidobacteriota > Thermoanaerobaculia > UBA5066 > Gp7-AA6 > Gp7-AA6. Next base: position 15,996 of record DATIBN010000002.1, read on the forward strand.
CGCCGCGGGGGCGGGCGCCGTCGTCGTCCTGTCATTTCTGACCCATCCTCGCCGCGGCCCCGCGCCGTCGGACGAAGAGGAGACGCGATGAGAGTCCTCGTCGTCGAGGACGAGGAGAAGATCTCCCAGTTTCTCCGAAAGGGCCTTTCGGAGAAGGGTTACTCGGTGGAAACCGTGGCGGACGCGGACGCCGCGCTCGAACGGCTGGAGTCCGGTGCGTTCGATCTCCTGATCCTCGACCTCCTGCTGCCCGGTTCGCGCGACGGCCTCGAGCTCTGCCGCGAGATCCGCGCTCGCGGCATCCCGTCGAAGATCCTCATGCTGACGGCGCGCGACACGGTGGAGAACAAGATCGAGGGGCTGGACTCCGGGGCCGACGACTACCTCGTCAAGCCGTTCTCGTTCCGGGAGCTGCTCGCGCGTCTGCGCGCGTTGTCGCGACGCACCGAGCTCCCGGAGCCCGGCCCGCTGACGCACGGCGAGCTGACGTACGACCCCGAGTCTCGCGAGGTGCGCCGCCGCGGCGAGGTCATCCGTCTGACGGCGCGCGAAGGCGCCCTCTTCGAGCTGCTCCTGCGGCGGCGCGGCAAGGTCGTCTCGCGCTCCGAGATCCAGGCACGGATCTGGGAGGACTCGTTCGACCTCTCGACGAACATCATCGACGTGTACATCAACGCCCTGCGGCGAAAGCTCGACTCGGGGGAGCGCGAGAAGCTGATTCAGACGGTGCGTGGCGTCGGCTACCGGCTCGGCGAGCCGGCGGAACCCGCGCGAGAGACCGGAGACTAGTCATCGCGCCCGTTTCGCACCGGGCGTCCCGCTGGACCCTCGCGGCGGCGCTGCTCTTCGGCGCCGCGGGAACGCTCCTCGTTTTCGCGCTGACGCTCTCCCCGAGCGGAGCCCTCCTTCCCGTGGCGGCGGGGCTCGCCGCCCTCGCGGTGCTCGTGTTCCTCGGCGGCCGGCTCGCCGCGCCGCGCCCGCTCCCGGACTCCCCGTCGGGTGCGGGGCCCGCCGGCCCTCCCGTGCAGGAGCGGGAGAGCGCGGACCTCGAGAAGTTGCGCGACCGGCTGACCGAGACAGAAGGCCGCCCTTTGAAGCGCATTCCGGCCGGCGACCTCTCGTCGACCGCACAGGAGGTCGTCGAGAGGTTGAACGCGCGCCTGGACGCGCTCGCCGGGACCGAGAAGGAGCAGCAGCAGTTCATCGCCGACGTCTCGCACGAGCTCCGCACGCCGCTGACGGTTCTTCGGGGCACGCTCGAGGTCGCCCTCGAAGAGGACCGTTCTCCCGAGGAGTACCGCGAAGCGATCGGCAATGCGCTGCTCGAGATCCGTCACCTCGCGCGCATCTCCCAGAACATTCTCTTCCTCGCCCGGGGCGAGAGCGGGCGCGTGACTCTCTCGTTCTCGAACCAGGACCTCGCGCGCTTCGTGGCGGAAGTCACACGCGAGCTGCAGCCGGCGGCCGGCGATCATGACCTCGATCTGTCCGTGGACGTCCCGGAAAAGCCGGTCATTGCATTCGTCGACCCGGGACGGATGCAGCAGGTCCTTCACAACCTGATCGAGAACGCCATGCGCTACACGCCGCCCGGCGGCTCCGTTCGGGTTCGCCTCTCGAGGACCCGCGACGAGGCGCGCATCGAAGTTTCCGACACCGGGGTGGGGATCCCGGAAAAGGATCTTCCGTTCGTTTTCGAACGCTTCTTCCGCAGCGATCGAGCCCGCCGTGCCTACACGGGGGGATCGGGGCTGGGGTTATCCATCGTGCGGTGGATCGTGGAGGCGCACAAGGGGAAGGTGGAGATCGCGAGCGAGGTCGACCGGGGCACAACCGTGACGGTGAAGCTGCCGCTCGTCACGTGAGGAGCGCACCCCCTTGCTAGAGTTCTCTCGATGAACCCCGTCTTCATCCTCTCCGCCGCCCGGACGCCGATCGGCCGGTTCGGCGGGGCTTTCGCGTCCCTTTCCGCAGCGGACCTGGGCGAGGTCGCCGCGAAGGCGGCGCTCGAGCGGTCCGGGCTGCCGGCGGCCGCGATCGACGAGACGATCTTCGGTCACGCGCGGCAGGCGGGGGGAGGGCCGAACACGGCGCGCCAGGTCTCGCATCGCGCCGGCGTCCCGGACTCCGTCCCCGCGTACACCGTGAACAAGGCATGTGCCTCGTCCCTGAAGGCGCTCACGCTCGGCGCGCTGTCCATTGCGGCGGGGGAGAACGAGGCGGTCCTCGTCGGCGGAACCGAGTGCATGTCGGCAACGCCGTACCTCCTGCCGCGGGCCCGCTTCGGACAGCGGATGGGACATGCCGAGGTGATCGACGGGATGTATCGCGACGGGTTCCTGTGCCCGCTCTGTGGGCAGCTGATGGGAGAGACCGCGGAGAACCTCGTGCGCGAGTACGGGATCCGGCGCGAGGAGCAGGACGCCTATGCGTCGGAGTCTCAGCGGCGTGCCGCGGACGCGATCGCCTCGGGGCGTTTTGGCGACGAGATCGCGCCGGTGACCGTCGCCGGGAAGAAGGGTCCGGTGACGGTCGAGAAGGACGAGCACCCGCGCCCGGACACGACCGCCGAGTCGCTCGCCCGGCTCCCGCCCGTCTTCGATCCCGAGTCCGGCTCCGTTCATGCCGGCAACTCTTCCGGGATCACGGACGGGGCCGCCGCGCTGGTCCTGGCGTCGGAGAGACAGGCGCGCCGCGCCAGCGTCGAGCCGCTCGGCCGCGTCGTCGCGTGGACGTCGGCCGGCGTCGAACCGGCGCGAATGGGCATCGGTCCGGTCCCGGCGCTCCGCCGGCTTCTCGAGAAGCAGGAGCTGTCGCTTGCCGACGTGGACCTGATCGAGCTGAACGAGGCGTTCGCTGCGCAGGTCATCGCGTGTGCGCGCGAGCTGCCGTTCGACCCGGCGCGCCTGAACGTCAACGGCGGGGCCATCGCGCTCGGCCACCCGATCGGCGCAACGGGTGCCCGAATCTCGACGACCCTGCTTCACGAGATGAAGAGGCGGGGCGCGAAGCGGGGCGTGGCGACTCTGTGCGTGTCGGGCGGAATGGGGATGGCGGTGCTCTTCGAGCGCCCTGAGTCGCGCAAACTAGAATCCTCTCCGTGCGCATCGCTCTGACGCTCGACCGGGACGTGCCCGAGGACAACGACTACCTGCGCGCGCTCCTCGAGGCGGGCGCGCGGCGAGAGGAGATCGTCGTGCTCCGCCCGGGCGACCCGATCGGCGGCGAGTTCGACGGAATCGTGATCGGGGGCGGCGACGACGTCGATCCCGCGCTCTACGGCCGCGACGTCCTCCCCGGGGCCGGGGTGAAGGTGGACGCCGGCCGCGACTCGATCGATTTTTCGGTGTTCGAGGAGGCGTGGCGCGCACGCGTCCCGGCGCTCGGCATCTGCCGCGGGTTGCAGGTGATGAACGTCGCGCGGGGCGGCACGCTGATCCAGGACCTGCCTTCGGAGAGCCCGTCCGAAATCACGCACCAACGGCGCAAGAAGCCGAACCGCCGCGACCATCCGGTCACCGTCCGCGCCGGCACGCGGCTCTCCGCGATTTCGGGAACCGGGCAGATCGACGTCAACAGCCGCCACCACCAGGCGGTCGAGCATCCGGCCGCCGACTTCGTCGTCAACGCCACGGCGCCCGATGGCGTGATCGAAGGTCTCGAAGCCCGCGACGGCCGCTGGCTGGTCGCGGTCCAGTGGCACCCCGAAAACCTCCACGACGATCCGGCGTCCCGGCGGCTTTTCCGCGAGTTCGTGGAGCAGGTGCGCAAAAGAAACGGAAATTCCGGACCCTCCGGATGATGTTCTCCGGCCTTCGGGGGATCCCCCCGTAACACCCGAAGGAGCCGTACGCATGAGATCCCGCCTCGCTTTCCTCGCGATCGTGTTCACAGCCGTCCTTTCCGCGCGTCCCGTCCGAGCGCAGGCAACCCTCTCCGTTCAGAAGGTCGCCGACGGCGTCTGGGCG
>DATIBN010000003.1:0-5192 GCA_035457525.1 Thermoanaerobaculia bacterium
GGATCGCTTCGCGCGAGAGCTTCGCGGACGGGCCGCACGCCGTGAACTCGAATCGTTTCCGGGGAGGCGTTTCCGCCGCGATGTCGCCGGTCGTCATCGAATTTCCCTCCGTGCGAGAGCTTTTGTAATGCACTCTTGTCAGAATGTCAAGCACGCTTTCCATATCTACGCAGTTGGGCTGCGGAAAGTTTTGCACCTTGACTTACGCTGGATTTACGCCTTAACGTCCGGGGCGTGGGCGCTTCGGGATCGCTTGCGATCGAGCGGCTGCTCGCGGGCCCGGGTTTCACGGCGAAGCCCGCGAGCCTCGCCCTGCTCTCCGGCGCCGGCGCGAAGCTCCACGTCGCCTCCGCGATGCCGGCGCGCGAAGAGCCGGCTTCTCCTCTGCCGACGGGGCTCGAACCGATCGATCGCCTGCTCGGCGGCGGGCTCCCGCGCGGCCGGCTGACGGAGCTCGTGGGTCGCGCGGCGAGCGGGCGCTTCTCGGTCGTCCTGGCGGCGCTCGCGTCGGCGACGTCGGCGGGAGACGCGGCGGCGCTCGTGGACCGCGGGGGCCACTTCGATCCGCAGGCGGCGCTCGAGGCGGGCGTCGAGCTCGAGCGGATCCTCTGGGCGCGCCCGCGCCGCGTGAAGGAAGCGCTGGCCGCCGCGGAGATGCTGCTCGCGACCGGCTTCCCGCTCGTCGCCGTCGAGCTCGGACTTGCCCCGCTCTCCGGCGCGGCTCCCGAGGCCGCGTGGGTGCGCCTCGCCCGCGCCGCGGAGAGCGAGCGCGCGGCGTTCGTCCTCTCGACGCCGTATCGCGTGAGCGGCTTCGCGGCCGGCGCGGTCGTGCGGATGGACGAGGGACGGCCGGCGTGGGTCGGCGGCGGCGCGTCTCCGCGGCTCCTTCTCGGGACGGCGTCGCGTCTCTCTCTGGAACGGGAGGCGCACGGCGCCGCGCAGCGCGCGGAAATTCTTTCGCTGTGCATCTATCCACCTTGTCATTCCGAGCGCAGCGAGGAATCTCTCCCTTCTCCGAGATCGATCTCCGCCCTCGCATGACCCATGTCCTCCCGCGTCGCGTGCATCGTCGTGCCGCTCTTTCCGCTCGCGGCGCGGCTGCGGAGCGAGCCGGATCTCGCGCGGGAGGCGGTGGCCGTGTTCGAGGGAAACGGCAACGCCGCCCGCGTCGTGGCCGCGACCCGCCCGGCGCGACGCGCCGGGATCCAACCCGGCATGACGCTGCCGCAGGCGCGGGCGCTCCTGCCCGACCTTCTCGCGCGCGGCCGGGACCGCGAGAGCGAGCGCGCCGCGGGAGAGGCGCTCGCCGAAGTCGCGGAAACGTTCTCGCCGCGCGTCGAGAGCGCGGGCGATGGGTTCGTGTATTTCGACGCCGACGGGATCCCGATGCCGCCCGGCGACGGCGACCCGGAAGCCCGCCTCGGCCGCGCCGTCATCGCTGCGGTCGAGAAGGCCGGACTCCCCGCGCGGTTCGGGATCGCCGCGTCGAAGCTGGCCGCGCGCGTCGCCGCGGGCCTGCCCGATTCGCCGACGGTCGTCGCGGAAGGGGAGGAGGCGCAGTTTCTCGCGCCGCTCCCGCTGGCGAAGCTCGCGCCGGAGATGGAGCTCGCCGAGACGCTCGAGCGCTGGGGCATCCGGTCGATCGGAGAGCTCGCGAAGCTGCCGGAGGGAGAGGTCGCGAGCCGCCTGGGGGAGCTCGGGCGCGAGCTCCACGCGACGGCGTGCGGAGTGGATCCGCGCCCGCTCGAGCCGCGGTTGCCGTCGCCGTCCCTGTCCGAAGGGATGGAGCTCGAGTGGCCGCTCGTCTCGCTCGAGCCGTTTCTGTTCGTGGGCAACGCGGCGCTGGAGCGGCTCGTCCGCCGCCTCGAGTCGCAGGCGCTCGCGTGCCGCCGGCTCGAAGTCGGATTGCGGCTCGACCCGGAAGGGTGGGACGCGCGCGCGATCACGCTTCCCGCGCCGACGCGCGACACGAAGACGCTGCTCACGCTCATCCGGCTCGAGCTCGAGGCGCGCCCGCCCGGCGCGCCGGTCGTCGGGTTCACCTTCACCGCGCAGCCGGACCGCGCGCGCCAGGCGCAGCTCTCTCTCTTCGGGCCGGCCGCGCTCTCGCCCGACCGGCTCGCGACCACGATCGCGCGGCTGGTCGCTCTCCTCGGCGCGGACCGGGTCGGCTCGCCCCGCGCCGTCGACGGCCACCGGCCCGAGCGATTCACGCTCGCCGACTACTCGCCTCCGGCCCCCCCGCGCGAGCGCCGGCCGCCGCGGACCGGGCGGGGTCTGCTGGCGATCCGCGTCCTGCGTCCACCCGTCGAGTTGGAGGTGATTACGGAGGCTTTCCCCCTCTCCCCGCGGGGCGGGGATACAACCACCAATTACCCCCTCTCCCCGCGGGGCGGGGAGAGGGTTGGGGTGAGGGGTCTCCGCCTTCTCTCCCTCAAGTCCGCGAACGGCGCTCAACCCCAGATCTCCGGAACCGTCCGCGTCGCCGCGGGCCCCTGGAACCTCGAGGAGGGCTGGTGGTCCGCCGCGCCGGCGTCCCGCGACTACTGGGACGTCGAGCTTTCGGGAGGAGGCCTCTACCGCGTGTACCGCGATCGGGCCCGCGACAAATGGTATGCGGACGGAATGTACGACTGACCCCGACGCGTGGCCGCGGATCGTGAATGCCGGCAGCGGCGAGCCGCGCCTGCTCGACCGGGTGCGCCTGGCAGTGCGGGCACGCCACTACAGCCTTCGGACCGAGGAAGCGTACGTCGGCTGGATCCGGCGCTTCATCCTCTTCCACGGCAAGCGCCATCCGCAGACGATGGGAGAGAGCGAGATCAACGCGTTCCTCTCGGATCTGGCGGTCCGCGGCGGCGTGAGCGCTTCGACGCAGAACCAGGGGCTTGCGGCGGTTCTCTTCCTCTACCGGCACGTGCTCGAGAAGCCGCTACCCGGTCTTGCCGCGGTCGTTCGGGCGAAGCGTCCGCGCCGGCTGCCGGCAGTGCTGACGCGCGCCGAGGTCCGCGCCGTGATCGGACGGCTCGGAGGCACGGAGCGGCTCGTCGCGATCCTTCTCTACGGAAGCGGACTACGACTTCTCGAATGCCTGCGGCTGCGGGTGAAGGACGTCGAGTTTGGATCGAACCGCATCGTCGTCCGCGACGCGAAGGGACAAAGGGACCGCATCGCGCCGCTGCCCTACGTCGTCAAGGCCGCTCTGCCGACGTGGCTTGCACGCGTGAAGCGCGTCCACGAGAGGGATCTGACCGCCGGGTTCGGAGCGGTTTTCCTTCCGGACGCTCTCGCCCGTAAGTACCCGGGTGCCGAAAGAGAGTGGGGCTGGCAGTGGATCTTTCCGGCGGAGCACCGGAGCCGAGACCCCCGTACGGGCGCCGAGCGTCGCCATCATCTGCACGAGAGCGTCGTGCAACGAGCGGTGCATCAGGCAGTTGTGGACATTGGAATCTCACGTCGCGCCAGCTGCCATACGTTTCGGCACTCGTTCGCGACCCATCTGATCGAGGACGGCTATGATATCCGGACGATCCAGGAGCTTCTGGGTCACAAGGACGTGAAGACCACGATGATTTACACGCACGTCCTCAACCGTCCCGGCACGCTCGGCGTCCGAAGCCCTGCCGACGTGCTCTGGAGGCCCAGTCTTACGGGTCTACCCGATACTCGACGGCGTTCTTCACAGTCCAACGTCCTGGGGGCGCCCATCCCTCCGTCGCATCAGCTCGAGTCAGGTGAGGCAGATGCGGAACCCTTCGAGAGCCTTGACGATGATTTCTAGATCGCCACGAATCCGGCGTTTCCAGTCTCAGATTGGGAAGTCTAATTACATGTTGGGCGGCACTCTAGGATGACTAGACTTCTTTTCGGGATCACCCTAATCGCTGGCGGTTTCGCTCTCATCAAAGGCACAGCACCGGACTGGGCGGCCTGGCTGGGATGGGTGGTGTTGGTCGGCGGAGTTCTCCTAATTCTGAATCCACGGTTCGGCGTTCAACGTCGTGGCAATTCCTGATCGAGCTAGGAAATCGAAAAGACCATTGCCGCCCAACATGGCGTTGCAGCGGACTCGCCGCCCTCGCTTTCGCTCGGGCCGCTCGCTGCGCTCGCTCGGCTCGCCGCTAAACGCCCGACCGTTGGGCGACACTCGATGAGCTCCCCGGCAAAAGTCCTTCTCGGCGTGGCTACGCTGATCCAAGTACCAGCCATTGTCTTCTTCGTGACCACTGCTCTGGCGCCTGTCGGCCTTTTCGCTCCCTTTGTCCTTTCCTCCTTCGCAGTATGGCTTTTCTACCTCTGGGATCTCCCCCGGAACGAGCTCGTACCGCTGGAGAAGGAGCCGAATTGGCGTTGGGGGCTCTATCTGGCGCCGTTCTTTGTCGAGCCTATTTACTTCTTTCGGTTCATCTGGCGGTCTGAAAGGTGAAGGTGTCGCCCAACATGGCGTTGCAGCGGACTCGCCGCCCTCGCATTCGCTCGGGCCGCTCGCTTCGCTCGCTCGGCTCGCCGCTGAACGCCCGACCGTTCGGCGGCGGAAAGATCTGATGACTCACAAGTCGCAATGCCCGCTCTGCTTCGGTGAGCTTGAGATTCGACAGGTCACGCCGTGTCAGCAGTGTGGGGGTAATCCTGATGAGCTAAAGCACTATTTCAACCACACGTACGGCGAGTTCGAGCTACTTCCGGGTCAAGTCTTGCTTCTCTGTGACTTCTGCAGAGCTGACTTCGGGGGCTTTCGGCCGGAGTTCTTCGGCTTTCCCAAGCGGCTTCCCAAGAGCTTTGACTACCCGGCGTTCGTCCGTGACCGGCCCGAGAAACACCTTGGGAAAGACGCGTTCTGCCCTTCCTGCGGATATCGCCTCGCGTTTCTGCGCTTCGTGGCTTTAGTACGTGAGCAGAATCGAAAGGGGGCATCTCAAGGCCGATGACCTCGCCGCCGAACATGGCGTTGCAGCGGACTCGCCGCCCTCGCCTTCGCTCGGGCCGCTCGCTGCGCTCGCTCGGCTCGCCGCTGAACGCCCGCTCGTTAGGCGCCAGCAGAATTCGATGAGCTTCTTCCTCGTCGTGGCACTGGCTCTGAGGACCGCACCCGCGGAAGCGCGACCCTGCGACCTGAAGAGTCCTGTGGTCGTTGCCCAATCCGGGGATTACGGTCCTGGTGGCACCGGACCTTCGTTCCGGTTTGCGCTTCA
>DATIBN010000004.1:0-9229 GCA_035457525.1 Thermoanaerobaculia bacterium
GAGCCTCTGCGGCAGGCGCGGACGGTCGAGCCAGTTTTCGGCGGTGTGGAAGTCGATCGCGTCGAGGCCGCGTACCGGGGGGATCCGGCTGCGCGTGCCGGTATCGATCACGACCTTCGAGGCCGTGAGGACTGCGTCGCCGACCTGCACCCGGAAGCGGGTTCGTTCGCGGCCGAGGAAACGCGCGTGCCCCGTCCGCACCTCCAGGGTCGGCGGGCTGGCGAGCGACTCGCGCAGCCCGATGCGGCTCTGGTGCACGATCCCGCGCGCCCTCGCGAGCACGGCCGCGAGATCGGGCTCGACCGAGCCGACGCGGATCCCGAACGACCCGGCGCGGCGGGCGAGGTGCGCGACGCGGGCCGAAGCGATCACGGCCTTCGTCGGAGTGCAGCCGAAATTGACGCAGGAGCCGCCGAGGTCCTTCCGCTCGGCGATCGCCACCTGCCAGCCCTTTCGGGCGAGCGCGACGGCGAGCGGAGGGCCGGCCTGACCCGCGCCGATCACGAGGAGGTCGTAACCGGCCGGATTGACCGGGGAGGCCCGTCGCCGCGGAGTCACGGCCTCCCCGTTCGAAGGCTCAGCGCGCCGTCACCGGCTCGATCCGGTAGACGCGACCCGTCTTCGGGAAGACTTTCATCGTCTTCTCCGACGGGTTGAAGACTCCGAAGTCGAGCACGTACACGAGCCCGTCCGGGCCGATCTGGACGTCCACCGGCCGCTCGAAACCCTCTTCGAGATCGATCCGCGACGCCGGCTGTGCCGGTCCGGCTCCCTTGTTGCGGGCGAAGATCTCGCGCTGGCCGCTCGCGAGATCGACCGATTCGATCTGGAAGCCTGCGCGCTCGTCCGGCTTCACCGGGTCGGTCGTCGGCTTGAAGTCGCCCATCTCCGAGATGAGCAGCCGGCCCGCCCAGCGCGAAAACGGGCCCCGCGCGGGGACGACCGTCATTCCTCCGAGGGCGGCGTGCGGGACAGTGGGCGTGACGAGCAGCGACCGATCCGGAGCGGTGAGGCCGCTCGCGCGGTGATCGATCACGAAGCCGAGCCTGGTGTGGCCCTTCGCGAGAAACTTCTGGGGCGGCTGGTATTTCGAATCCGTGATCGGAAGCAGCTCCGCGGAGTAGTCGGGCCAGCCGTACCAGGTTCCGGGCCTCACTCGATAGATCGCGTCCGGGTCGTCGAGCACGGGCCGCGTGCTGCGGATGTCGGCGCCGTGCATGCCGACGAGAAGCGTACCCTTCGCGTCGATCGCGAGCGCGACGGGATTCCGGAATCCCCACGCGACGAGCTCCGGAGTCTGCGATCCCGCCGCGAGCTTGTAGATCGCGCTCGTGCACATCGGCTCGCCCGGGACCTTCTTCGCTCCGGCCTGCCCGTATGGCTGAAAGGCGCCGGTCGTCCCCTTTTCGTCGACGAAGGTCTGACCGGTCAGCGTGACATCCCGGCACGGGATGTCGCGCATCTGCGGCCGCTTCTCGAGCCACTTCTGGTTCACGGGATCGTTCGACGCGGTCACTCCCGAGTTGGTCGCGCTTCCTACCCCGAAGTAGAGCGCCCCGTCGCGGTCGAACACCAGGTAGTTGACGTTGTGGTCGCCGTCGCCCCGCAGGCCGCGGACGACCGCCTCCGTCTCGCCGGTGTCGGGGCGAAACCGGCTCACGCCCCACTTCCCGTCCTCCTGCTCGTGCGAGAGATAGATCCAGCCGTCGTGGAACACCATCCCGATCGCGGCGTGACCGGTCGGCGCCCCCGCCCCGCGGAGGTCGACTTTCTCGAGTTCGCCGCGCAGTCCGACGCGCATCACTTTGACGTCGAGGGTCGGGATCGCGACCATGTGCGACTCGAGGACGTACAGCCGGCCCGACCCGTCCCAGGTCATGGAGCTCGGATAGTTGAATCCTTCGGCGATCAGGACCGCTCGGAATCCGGATGGAACCTCGATCGACGAAACCGGCCGATATTCGGTCTTGTACGGTGACGCCTGATCTGCGGCCTTCGTGTCGAGCGTTCCGCCCTTGCACCCGATCGCGAGCGAGAGCGCCGCGGAGACGAGGAGGATCGTTCCCCGGAGCTCGAAGCCTGCAATCCCCCTCATTTCTGTGTCTCCCGCCGTCCGATCTCCGTCGCCTCCGGATCCAGCCACTCGACGACGCCGATCTTGTGCTCGTAGCTCATCTTCCCGCCGATCCACCCGGAGATCCCGAGCATCAGGAACGGCACGACGGCGAGGCCGAATGCGAGCGGCCATCGTGACGTATCGAGAGCGCCGTGGTCGCGTCGCATCAGCCACGAAATTACGTAGAGAACCACCGCGACGACGTTGATCGCGAGGTGGATCGTCGCGAGCCGGCGTCCCGCCGCGCTCATCTTCACGCCGAAGTAGTCCACGAGCCCGAGGACGGCCGCGAGGAGCGCGGTCACGATCCCGACGCCGATCGCGAACGCGGCGACGTCGTAGAAGAGGGGATTCTTCGTCACCGCGTGCGTGACATCCGCGACGAGCGCGAGGAAGAAGGCACCGATGGGAAGGGGCACCATGGCGGGATGAAGGGGATGCGCTCCGAGGGCGGCGCGGCTCCTCATGCTCGACCTCCTTGTCGTAACCGGCCCCTCCCCGGGAGCAAGCAATCCCCGCGCCGCGCGGGAGCCCGGTTTACGAAATCTTCAGGAGACGAAGACCGTGGCGAGCTCCGGCCGGCGTCTTCGCGCGGCGACGGGCGGCGGGGGAGCGCCCCCGACGAACGCCACGGCGTGGACGACGACCCGGCGGTCGCGGAGGATCCGGTGGTGACCGAGACCGCGAGTCTGGACGAGCTCGGCGTTGGGCCACGCTCGCACGATCTCCTCGCCGTCCTTGAACGGGATCTTTCCGTCGCGGCCGTCGTGGAAGACGAGCATGCGAACGGGACAATCGCCTCCGGCGACCTTGAGGTCCGACCAGCGGATGCGGTAGCGCCTCTCGAGCCGGCGCTTCATCGCCTCGTGCGTCTTCGGGGGGATCCCGAAAAAGCGGGCGAACCGCCCCGTGTACTTCTCGGCTTCGGCCGGAGGCGCCAGCAGCACGATCCGCGACATCTCGACGCCGTCGCGAACGGCGAGCGCGCACGCCGCTCCTCCCAGGGAGTGGCCGATCGCCGCTTCGATGGGCCCGTGCTTGCGGGCGATCGCCCGGATCGCGCGCACGAAGTCGGGCAGCGACGAATACCGGCCGGGGGCGTCGCCGTGGCCGGGGGCGTCGAAGGAGATCACCGAGAAACCGGCATCGACGAGCGGGCCGACGAACGGGGTCAAGCGTCCGGAGTGCCCTCCCCACCCGTGCACGAGGAGGACCGGAGGCCCCTGTCCCCACCTCCAGGTCGGGAGCAGGACTCCGCCGTCCGCGGTCCGGGAAAACCGGGCTGCCGCGAGCTCCCGCTCCTCGCGGCGCAGCCGCGCGTGCTTGGGGGGCGTCCGGAAGAGCTCTTCGGCCAGGCGGGAGGAAAGGGACGGTGTGAAGCGCCCGAATCGGAAGCTCCGGCGCAGCGCTCCGAGCAGGACTCTCTTCACCCGGCGGCGGCGGCGGGCTCGCTTCGTCATCGCCCTCTATTGTGCGCTCAGAAGGCGGCGGCCACCCGGTAGCGCTCGAGGACGTCCGTGACGACGGCCGCTTTCCGGGGGGGCGCCGGTCTCCCGGACGCCCGGAGAGGCGCGACCGGCCGGATTTCCGTTCCGGCGGCGTTCCGGGTGAGCTTTTCCGCGATGTATCCGAGGAGCAGCCCCGCTGCGAGTGCGGCCCCTCCCGCCAGCGCCACGTCGCGATGCATGTCGATCCTCCTCCCCGCTATGCCGCCCCGGCCCGTCGCGTCCCCTTCGCCGCCTTCTTCGGGCGGGCCCGACCGGTCGCACTGCCGCCGGCCCGGCCGACGCTCTTCCGGAGCGCTTCCATCAGGTCGACCACGTTCTCCGGCTGTTTCGTGTCCTTGAGGGCGAACTTGCGCTTGGAGGAGAGCAGCTTCTCCAGAGCGCGCCGGTATTCGTTCGGGTGCTGCGTCGGGTCCCAGCCCTCGGTGGTCATCTGATCCACCAGGAGGCGCGCCATCTTGACCTCGGCCGACTTCTTCTCGGAAGTCGGAATGAGGAGATCGGACGGATCGCGCAACTCCTCGAACGACCGCATCACCTCGAGCGCGAGCACCCGTTTGCCCGGAATGAGAGCCGCGAGCAGCGGTCGGGTCCGCAGGTAGAAGCGGGTGATTCCGACCCGGTTCGCGTCGTTCAACGCGTCGCGGAGCACGCCGTACGCCTTCTCTCCCCCCTTCTGCGGGGCGAGGTAGTACGGCTTCTCGAAGAGCAGGGGATTGAGCTCGGAGAACTCGACGAACTGGATGACGTCGATCGCCCGGTCGCCTTCGCCGACCTCCTCCTGTACCTCGTCGAGCTCCTCCTCCTCGACGACGGCGTACTTCTTTTTGGAGACCTCGTAGCCCTTCACGATCTCGTCGTTTGGAACCTCGACGTCCTCGACGCTGCAGAACTTCTTGTAGCGAATCGGTGCCATGTCCTTCCGATGAAGAAGTCGGAAGGAAACCCGCTCCGAAGTCTCGATCGCGGAGTAGAGGCCCACGGGGATCGAAATCAGCCCGAATGTGATGTGCCCGCTCCAGATGGACTTCATGTCGTCACTCCCCGGGCGAGTGAGTGCAACGGACTTGCCATGGCGGGGTCGCGAGCACCGGGAGACGTTCGGCGGCGCGGACGAAAAGCCCGCTCCGGCGGGAGCCGGGGCGGGCTCGAGGACCTGCTCGCGAGCTACATGTCTTCGATGTCGTCCAGCTCTTCTTCGCCGTCCGACCGGGACCGGGATCCCGGATGCGCCGCCTTCGGCGACGTCCCGATCTCCTCCTCGTTCGCTCCCGAACGGCGCCTCGTCTGGCTGGCGGCCCGGGACTCGCCGCCTTCGCGCCCGATCGCCGACATGTGTTCCCGGTTCTGGCTCACGGCGCGGCCGCCTTTGCGCCCCGCCTCGCGCGCCTCTTCCGACGAAAACTCGTGCGCCGTCCCTTTCTGATGAGCCGCGCGCCCTCCCATTCGTGCGACCTCGCGGCGTCTCTCTTCATCCATGCCCGCGAACCCGCGACCTTCTCCTTTATCTGGCAACGATCGCCTCCTTTCGCTTCCCTCGATTCCACCTCGGTTGATCTGGACCACGATGTGTCGTCAAGTTGGTCGCACCCCGGATCGCAGCAAAAGACGAGCCATGGCAGAGCCGGCCTCGAATCGCGTCGGAACGGAGATTGCACGAAATCCGGGACGGACGATGGGGTCCCGAAGCAACCCTCAAGGAGGTCTCGATGCCTGACGAAAACAGAAGTAACAGAAGCAACACGGACAACAGGAGCGACGACAGAGAGAGCCGCCAGAGCTCCGGTCGCGAAGGCGGACGCGACTCTTCGACGGACCGGGAAAGAGATGAACAGGGCCGCTTCGAGAGCGAACGCGGCGGGTCTTCGCAGGGAGGTCCTTCGAAGAAAAAGTAATCCGAAATCGTGACGGCGCGGAGACGCGCCGTGCGTCGAGGCTCCGACGGGATTCGTTCCGCCGGAGCTTCGTTTTTCGCTCCGGCGCGGAGTGGCACCTTTCTTGATCTCCTCGCTCGGGCGTGACGCGGATCGAGAAGCTCCAGGCGACCGGGATCCGGCGGCTCGGCACGCCGCGGCGCGGCTTCCGCTACCGAACGGCCGACGGGAAGGCGCCCTCCGCGGCGGACCGCGAGCGGATCGAGCGCCTCGTGCTCCCGCCGGCGTGGAAAGACGTCGCGGTGAGCGCGTCCCCATCCGCCGCGCTCCAGGCGATCGGACGGGACGCCGCCGGCCGGTGGCAATACCGGTACAGCGAGGAACACGATCGCCGACGCGAGCGAAGGAAACGCGAGCGTCTCGTCGCGTTCGCGCAAGCGCTGCCGCGGATGCGGGCTGCGATCCAGCGCGACATCGCGCGACCCGATCTCGACCGCGAAAAGGTGATGGCCTGTATCCTCCGGATCCTCTCGACGTGCTTCCTGCGCCCGGGAAGCCGCGTCTACGCGGCGGAGAACGGCAGCTACGGGATCGCCACGCTCCGCAACCGGCACGTCACGGTCCGGGGCGACCTCGTTACCTACGACTTCCCGGGAAAATCGGGAAAGCGCCAGGTCCTGGAGTTCCGTGACCGGCGTGTCGCGCGAATCCTCCGGCAGTTGAAGACGATGCCGGGGAAAGAGCTCTTCAAGTACCGCGACGCGGACGGCAACGTCATCGACGTGAAGCGCCGCCACATCAACGAGTACATCAAGGAGGTGATGGGGGAGCGGTTCACGGCGAAGGATTTCCGCACCTGGGCCGGAACCCTCTTCTGCGCGTGCGCCCTCGCCAAAGCGGGCGCCGATCCCGCGGAGAGCCGGTCGGCAAGGAAGCGGAAGGTCGTGGCGGCCGTCCGGAACACAGCCACGCTCCTCGGCAACACCCCCGCAGTCTGCCGGAAGTCGTACATCTATTCTTCGGTCCTCTCGAGCTTCGACCGCGGACGCACGATCGGTCACAACTTCGAGACCCTCGAGCAGCTGCTCGCGCGCCGGCGCGGCCTCCACGCCGCCGAGAGAGACGTGCTGCGGCTCTTGAAGCAGAAGGCCGCCTAGAACCGAGAACCGCCGCCGGAGGCACCCTTCTTGCTCGATCCGGATCCATGCGGAGGTACTGGCCTCTCCTGGCGATTCCTCTGGCCGCGCTCGCGATCGGGGCGCTCGCGGGGGTCCTGCGGCGCGACGCGGTCTCTTCCACGCCGGGCCAGGTCGTCGAGGACTTCCTCGATCGGATCGTCCGCGATCGCTACGACAGGGCTGCGGGGATGCTGACCGGCGGCACGGAGACGCCGGAGCGTCTGAAGAATTGGGGAGAGAAGGTCGCCGAGGGTCTCGGCGAGGTGCGAAGCGTGCGCGGCGAGACCGACTGGATCTCGGGCGAAGAGGCGGAAGCAACGGGCATCCTCGTCGCGGGGCAGCGGGAGCGTCGCCTGCGCTTCGCGCTCGAACGCGAGGACGGCCGCTGGAGGATCGCGCGGCTCGACGAGTTCTGGGGAGAGGACTCCGACGCCGCGCGCGCCGCCGAGGTCGCTGCCTCGGTTCGCCTGCGCGAGGGTTGGCGGGGACGACCGCGCGCCTCGCGGGCTCCGCTCTCGCGCGATCGCTGAGGACGGCCCGCGGCACCGGACCGGCCCGAGCCCTCACCCGCCGCTATCGCCTCTACGCGCAGAGCGGCCGGACTCTTTACCGCGCCGAGATCACCCACGAGCCCTGGGCTCTTCAGAGAGCGCGGGCGGAGATCGTCCGGAACACGATGCCGAGCGCGTCGGGCATCGAGCTGCCGGCCGACAGCCCCCTTCTCCACTTCTCGCGCGCGCTCGACGTGCGCGTCGGGTGGCCGGAGAAGGTCTAGGGCACGACCTCGACCGTCGGATCCAGCGTCTGACCGTCCACCGTGACGCTGTAAGCGAAGACGTTGGGCGACACGTCCGGCGGGTTCAAGACGCCGCAGAACCTCCCCCGGCAGGTGAGGTCGGTGAACGGGTTTCCGGGCGCCGGGTTGGTCTTCTTGAATTCGACCCGCAGGTCGAGGCCGTTGGTGACCCAGACGACGACGTCGGTCTTCCTCTTCAACTTGACCCGTTCCGGATCGACCCGGATCGTGGAACCGTCCTTGACGACCTCGACGACCTGGACTTTCGTTTTCAGTGAGGGAACGGGAGTCGGAGTCGGAGTGGGCCCCTGGGCGACCGCGGGAGCGGCGAGAAGAGCGGAGACGACGCCGAGGACGGGGAGCCGCCGGTGAAGTCCGTGAAGAACTCGCGCTGGCATTTTTCCTCCGTATTTGCCGGGGAGCTTACTCCAGGCCGCCCGGGCGCCTCGACCGCTTCCGGAAGTTGCGTTTCGTCGCGTGCCGGATTTCGGCCTCCTCGATCGAGTGCGACGCCCCCAGGGATGCCTCCCGTTTCGCCATCGCCACGAGCTTGCGATAGTGATCCTGGAGCACGTCGAGCTCCTCTTCGGACAGCTCCTCGACGTCGATCAGCCGGTTCGACGCCCCCTCGACGGCAGCCACGAGCTCGTTTAACTTCAGCTCCATAGCGCGGGTGTCCTTGTTCTGCGCGTGCTGGATCAGGAAGACCATGAGAAAGGTGACGACGGTCGTCCCCGTGTTGATGACGAGCTGCCAGGTGTCCGAGAAGCGGAAGATCGGACCCGTCGCGAGCCAGACGAGAACGATCGCGACCGCGAGGCCGAACGCCGAAGGCCGACCCGTCCACCGGGTCGCCCGGTAGGCGAATCGCTCCCAGGCGCGGCGCAGGTTGCCGGCCATTCAGAACCTCCATTCCATGCCGAGCCGCGCGGCGAGTCCGGCGGCTGGAAAATAGTAGGGCGCGAGCTCCCCCTCGAAGTCGGGCAGGGCGAGGCCGACCTCTTCCCACCGGGCGTTCGTCACGTTCAGAAAATCCGCCCGCGCCGAGAACCGGCCGAATCGCTTCTGAACGCGCAGGTCGACGGTGGCCGCATCGTCGAGCGGGAACCGGTGAGCGTCGTCGAGATACCGGCCCGTCAGGATGGTCGCGGCCGCTTCGAAGCGCGTCTCCCCGGGAAGCGCGACCGTGATCCCGGGCCGGACGAGATGCTCGGGGACGTTCTTCAGCTGCCGTCCGCGGTTCTCGCCCTCGAGCGGCTCGGTCCGGTTCCACGACCACGAGACGAAAGGGGAAACCGGCCGGCTCGCGAAGAGGCGGGCGGAGGCCTCGACGCCCTGGTGCCGCGTCCGCCCGATGTTGGCGTAACGGAACGTCGCCGTATCGAAGTCGATCTCGTCGTCGACCTCCGTCCGGTAGACCACGACCTCCAGCGATGAGCTGCCGGTCCGGCGCGACATACCGGCCTCGACGATGTTTGCCCGCTGCGGGCGCAACCTCGGGTTCGAGATCTCGAACGTGCCTCCGGCGAAGTCGGGGAACGGCCGCGGATCGAAGAGCTGGTCGACCGTCGGCGCCTTGAACGCCCGGGACGCCTGGACGAAGACGGAGATCGGATTCGCATCGAGGCGGCCGAGCCGGACGGTGAGGCCCGCCCGCGGCGACCACGCGCGCCGCGACACGTCTCCGGCGCTCCCGAACCGGTCGGCGATCGAGTCCCACCGCGCTCCCGCCGTCAACCGCAGCCGGAGGACCGGCTCCC
>DATIBN010000005.1:0-10857 GCA_035457525.1 Thermoanaerobaculia bacterium
CAGGATCGGAAAGAGGTCACGGACGCCGGCCACATTGCACACGACGGCTCCTCGGCGTCCCTCGTCCGATTTCTCGTCCAGATCATCGGTCGCACGGACCGGACCTCGAACGTGCCGACGTCGGAGCAGGCAGCCGTTGCCGAGCTGTGTCATCCCGTGGTCGTCGGCGTGTTCAAGTACATGAATACCCTCCGGGGGCTCGCCGCGAGCCTCGCCGCCAGCAGCTGTCAGGTCCGCCATAACGCGTCCGGTGCAACGTTCATCGACAATCTTCCGGACGACATCTGGAAGTACGTGCCGATCCACGAACTGGGTCACTGCTTCGGCTTGTGCCACGTGGATGGCATCGACCGCATCATGGTCTCCTCCAAGGAAAATAGTCTGTGGAGCTGGTCGATTCTGTGGAACTGGTGCGTCAGAGGCGAGCCGTATTTCACGCTCGACGAAGCCAAGGCCACCTGGGACTACATCGTCGCGAACTTCGCTCCCGACTGCCTGGGTGCCCGGCCGGTGATCATCACGTGAGAGACGAGGCATCGCCGGCGCGGAGCTCTGGCGGGTAGCCTCAAAACGGTCACAGGTGGATACGACGCTCTCGGCGAATCTCGCCGAGCGGGCTCATCCTCTCGTCTCGTGCGCATCGCCGCCCCGCCGCATGTAGCATCCACCCCAACAGCGATCGGCTCCCCACCCGATCGCAAGAGGAGGCTGCGATGCGGACGTCTCGTTTCCTGCGGCGCTTCGCGTGGCTCGGGTTCTTTCTCGTCCTGCCGGCGTTACCTGCCGCGGGCCAACCGGCGACCGTTGTCGCGACCGGTCTTCAAGCGCCGATGAAGGTCCAGTTGACTCCTCTCGGCAACCTGCTCGTCCTCGAGGGGGGCACGGGCCCGAACACCGGCCGCATCTCGATCGTGACGCGTGATGGATCCCGCCGGACGCTCGTCGACGGCCTGCCCTCCGGGATCAACACCGATGGTGGCCCTCCGGGCGCGCCGATCGGCCCGACCGGAATCCAGATCTCGGGGGACATTCTCTATGTGACCATCGGCTCGGGCGACGAAGCCATCGTGGGAGGGGGCACCGTCACGCCAAATCCCAACGCGTCGTCGCCGATCCTGAGCTCCTTACTGAAGCTGCGTCTGGGCTCGGTGGACTCGAGTGCCGGAGACTTCCACCTCGTGCCGGCGCAGCACGCGACGCTCAAGGCGGGCAATGAAGTCGCGCTCCAGAACGGACACGGAGAGACGCTCCGCATCTCCCTCGTGGTGGACTTTCCGGACGTCGTCGAAGGCAACCGCAGCGGCTCCAATCCGTTCGGCGTGGTTGCTTTCGGGAACCGCCTCTACGTCGTGGACGCGGCCTACAACCAGATCCAGAACGTCGATCCGGCCACCGGGACCTACACGACCCTGGTGACCTTTCCCCGGTTCACCAACCCGCTCGCTCCGATGGGCCCCCCGACGATCGATCCCGTTCCGGACAGCCTCCGTGTCTCGAACGGCCAGTTCCTCGTGTCGTTCCTGACCGGGTTCCCGTTCCCGCCAGGGTCCGCGTCCGTCGTGAGCGTCGATCCGTCGACGGGAATGTCTCAGACCGTGATTTCGGGCCTGACCTCGGCCATCGACGCCCTTGCGCCGACCGTGCCGCCGATTGCGCCGGTGCCGCCGCCAAAGTATCTGGTCCTCGAGTTCAGCACCAACATGACGTCCAACGCGCCGGGCCGTCTCCTCTTCTTCGACTCCGCAACGGCGACCCCGACCGTTCTCGCGTCGCCCCTCATCACGCCGACGAACATGGCCCTGGACTCGCAGACGCGGGAGGTCTTCATCACCGAGTTCGGGCCGGGAAGACTCTCCCGGGTGTCGGTCGCGTCCGTGATCGTTCCGCTTCCGTGCACGCCGGACGCGTTCGGGCTCTGCCTGAACGGCGGCCGGTATCACGTCCGGACCGCGTTCCGGACGCCGCAGGGGGTCACGGCCAACGGCGTGGCGATCGCCCTTTCCGACACCAGCGGATATTTCTGGTTCTTCAGCCCGGACAACGTCGAAGTCACGGTCAAGGTCGTGGACGGATGCAGCTTCAACTCCCGGAGGTGGGTCTTCGCGGCCGGGATGACGAACGTGGAGGTCTCGATGACCGTGACGGACACGGTCACGGGGGTCAGCCGGACCTACACGAACCCGGGCGGGACTCCCTTCGCGCCGATCCAGGACGTCGCCGCGTTCCTGTGTCCCTGAACTGCCGTCGCACGACGGCCGAGGAGGAAAGATGATGAAACGTTTCGTCGCGACCGGCGCGCTCGCGCTTCTGCTCGGCGCCTCCGGCCTGGCCCAGGACGCTCCCACGCCCGCGCCGGAAATGGCGAACCTCAAGTATTTCGTGGGGTCCTGGACCTGCTCGGGCGACGCGCCGGCGAGCCCGTTCGGCCCCGCCCACAAGACGCAGAGCTCGATGACCTTGAAGCCCGATCTGGACGGCTTCTGGATCGCCGGCAGCGTCGCCGAAGCGAAGACGGCTTCGAACCCCAGGCCGGTGAAAGGAATGATCCATATCGGCTACGACCCGGGAGCGAAGCAGTACGTCGCGGTGTGGGTCGACAACTTCGGCAGCTGGTCGGCCGAGATGGCGCCGGGATGGCAGGGCGACTCGATGTCGTTCGCGGGCGACCAGACCGTGATGGGCAAGAAAGGCGTTGCCCGCGACACGTTCGTGAAGAAAAGCGAGACCGAGTTCACGCACAAGTTCGAGCTCCGGCTGGACGGCAAGACGAGCACCATCGTCGAGGAGACCTGCAAGAAGGTCGCGAAGAAGTAGCCGGGATCAGAAACGCGGCGGCGCCGGGGACCGCCGTCGCGGAAGGAAGGGAATCACCCGGTCGGCGATCGCCTCCGGCAGGCGATCGAGCGCCTCGAGGATCTCCGCCGGACGGTAGCGCAGCGAGAAGTGCGTGAGCACGATCGTCTCGTTCCGGAAGAGCGAAGCGCGCTCCGCGATGTCGTCCAGGTGGATGTGGGCGTACCGTCGCGCGCGGTCGACGTCGTCCGGCGCGACGAACGAGCATTCGAGCAGGAGCACGCGGACGTCGTAGATCTCGGGCGCCGCATCGAAGATCTCCCGGCCGCAATCCCCCGGATACGCGAAGAGCGGGATTTCCTCGCGGTGCGTCACTTCCCTTCCACCGGCGCGCAGCGACGCGATCTCCTCTCCTGGCAGCCCCTGCAACCCGTCATCGAGCTTGTGGCGGACTTCCGAAAACAGATAGCCGACGGTCGGCACCCGGTGACGTCCCGGCAGGAACGTGAGCTGGAGGTCGCGCCGCAGCATCACGCTCTCCCCCGGCCGCGCCGGCGTGACGTGGACGCCGTAGCCGACGTTCTCGAGGCGCTGCGAGATCGCGAGCCACGCCTCGAGGTCGGGAACGGCCTCCTCCGGGGCGAACACCCGGGCGGGCGGCAGCCCGGTCAGGCGGCGCCGCGAGGCGTGATGCGCGAGGCCCGCCGCATGGTCGAGGTGACCGTGCGTCAGGCAGATCGTGGAGTAGCCGAGCACGTCGTCGGGCGCCCGCCCGAACTCGAGCAGGCACCGGAACGCCGGAAGCTTGTAAAAAGACTCGTGGCCGGCGATCGAAACGCCCTCGATCTCGAACCCGCCCGCCTCGACCTTCACGCGGCCGCGTCCCGCCGGATAGTCCCCCGCCATCGCGCGGGCAGATTACCCTAGCGGAGCGTGCGGACCGACCTCTTCGACTACGCGCTTCCCGCCGAGTCGATCGCTCAGCATCCGCGCCCGCGCGGAACGAGCCGGCTCCTGACGCTCGACCGCGCGACCGGGACGGTCGCGCACCGGTGGTTCGCAGAGCTGCCGGATCTTCTCCGCCCGGGAGACCTGCTCGTTAGAAACGACGTCCGGGTCCGGCGGACGCGGCTCTACGGTCGCGACGAGCGCGACCGGCTCGTCGAGATCTTCCTCCTCCGGCCGGCGGACGAGGAGAGGCGGCGCTGGGTCGCTCTCGCGAAACCCGGCCGGCGCGCGAAGGCGGGCCGGACGATCCGGTTCGACGCCGGCCTCGCGGCGACCATCCTCGCGGTGGACGAGGAGGCTCGCCGGGTCGTCGATTTCGACCCTCCGATCACCGACGGGCTTCTCGAGGAGATCGGTCACGTCCCCCTGCCTCCCTACATCCGGCGCCCGCCGGGCGCGCCCGACGCGGCCGAAGACCGGGAGCGCTACCAGACGGTCTATGCGCGCGAGCCGCTGGCCGTCGCCGCTCCCACCGCGGGGCTTCACTTCACCGACGAAACCCTCGCCTCTCTCACCGGTCGCGGAGTCGAGATCGCGGACCTGACGCTCGCGGTCGGCGCCGGTACGTTCAAGCCGGTCACCGCAGAGGAGGTCGAGCGGCACCGCCTCGAAGCCGAGGAGGTTTTCGTATCCGCCGGGACGATCGCCGCGATTCGCACGGCCCGCGCCGAGCAGCGCCGCGTCGTGGCCGTGGGGACGACCGTCACACGCGCGCTCGAAGCGTGGATCCGTCGGCCGCCCGAAGAGCCGGGCGACGTCCGGTTCTCGACGGACCTCTTCATCACCCCCGGGTTCGAGTTTCGCGCGGTCGACGCCCTGCTGACGAACTTCCATCTCCCGCGTTCGACGCTTCTCATGCTCGTCTGCGCGTTCGCGGGACGGGAGAACGTTCTGGCGGCGTACGGGGAAGCCGTCCGCCGCGAGTACCTCTTCTACTCCTACGGCGACGCGATGCTCGTCTCCTGACCGATAATCCCGCGCAAGGCGATGGTGTGCGCCGGGGTCGTGCCGCAGCAGCCGCCGACGATTCGCGCGCCGGTCCCGAGCCATCGCTTCGCGCAGTCGGCGTAGGCCTCGGGCGACAGCGAGTCGGTGAACGACCATCCCGATTCGTCCTCGGGCAGGCCCAGGTTTCCCCAGGCGCCGAGTGGAACCTCCGGCGCCGCCGCCGAAAGACGGGAGAGGTCGAACGCGAGCCGCCGTGCGGGGACACAGTTGATCGAGAGCGCGTCGGGCTCGAGGACGGCGAGCGCCCGCACGGCGCTTTCGATCGGCTCGCCCGAGAGGAGGCGGCCGGTCCCGTCGGTCACCATCGAAGCGACGACCGGGAGACCCGTCGCCTTCGCGGCGCGGGCGGCCGCAGCGAGCTCCCGAACGGTGTTGTGAGTCTCGAGCAGCAGCACGTCCGCCCCCGCGGCGGCGAGTGACTCGGCCTGCTCCCGGTGCTCGCGGTCGAGGGCCGCGTCGTCGGGAACCCGGTCCGGGCGGTAGCAGTCCTCGAGCGGAGACAGAGAGCCGGCGACGTAGATCTCACGGCCGCTCCCCTTCGCAGCCGCTCTCGCGAGTCCGACGGCGAGCGCCGTCAGCTCCACCGCCCGCTCCCCGAGGCCCTCCTTCTCGAGCGTGCGCCGGTGGGTCCGAAACGTGTTCGCGGTCAGAACGTCCGCGCCCGCCCCCGCCTCTTCCCGATGGATCGCCGCGACCGCCTCCGGAGAGTCCAGGAGGGCCCGCGCGCTCCAGAGCGGCAGGGTCGTGTCGAGGCCGCGGCGCTGGAGCTCCGTGCCCATTGCCGCGTCGAGGAGAAGCGGCCGGACGAATCCCAATCGCTCGCGGAAGGATGGCACGCCATCAGTGTAGATCTCGCGGCGGAAAGAAAAACCCCGCCGGAGCGGGGCTTTTCTGGAGAAACCGTCGGAGGTTCAGTGCCGGCGCATGAAGAGGAATCCGAGAGTCGCGAGCGCCACGGCGAAAAGAGCCATCATCGGGAACGAGAGCGTGGGCACGACGGCCGTGAATGCCGGAATCGTCGGGGTCGGCGTCGGTCCGACGAACCCCGAGAACGATACCGTCGTGTTGATCGTCACCGGGTTGCCCGGGCTCGCCGAGCGTGCGCTCCACTCGAGCGCGGCTCCGTTGTCGAGGCATCCGGTCGCCAGGGTGCTCGGGAGGGCCCCGGCGCCGATCTGACTCCAGACCGTGCTGTAGCCGTTGCCCGAGTAGGCGTCGGCGGGCGTGTCCGGAATGAAGAGGATCGTGTAGGTCTGCGTGGCTCCGCAGTTCTGGCCCCCGATCCCGCTGTTGCCCGAGTCCCGGAAGGGGATGCCGCTGTCGCTGTTGGCGAGATAGATGTCCGCCCCGATGAAGCTGTCGAAGTTGATCGTTCCGGCGGTCGAGGAGAAGACGTTGTTCACCCGGAAGAAGCTGTCGCCGTTGACGTAGGTGACGGTCATCGTCAGGCGCAGTCCCGTCGTTCCCGCGTCCGCGACCACGACGACGGTGAACGGTGTGCCGGAAGTCCCGTTTCCGGTCACGGCGCTGATCGAAACGGGGACCCAGTCCGACGTGGTGCCGAGATTGCCGGTCGCGGTCCCGCACGCGTGCTCGTTGAAATTGGGCGCGTACAGAGTCGTGCCGACGAGCGCGAAGATTCCGCTGTCTGCCGTCTGTCCCGCCGTGCAGCCGCTCGGATAGAACTGCCCCGACCCGGGCACGTTGGCGTTCAGCACCTGGAACGAGAAATCGTCGCCGATCCGGATCGTCAGCGGCGTGCCCGCGATCTCGCGGACGACCGGAGCGGCCAGGGCCGACTGCGTCCGAATACCGGCGAGGGACTGAATCCGCTGTGCTTCCTTGGCGGTCGCCTCATCCTCCTGAGCGCCCGTGGCCGCCGGCAGCGCGAAAACTGCCAGAGCGGCAACCAGCAAGAGACCCGCGACTCTCCTCATCGACTCCTCCTGCGGCCGTCGGCCGTTGTTTTTGGGAAACCGAGTTGACGAATTCTGGCACGGGAATCCTGAGAAACACATTAAGAAAAACGGACCGGCCAAAAAAAGCCGGGCATTCGCGCCCGGCCGAAAGAGTCCCGCAGTCGTTTTCAGTAGGTCTCGAGGTACTTCTCGACCTCCCAGGGCTGGACCCGAGAAATGTACTCGGCCCACTCGCCCCGCTTCGCTTCCATGAAGTGCTTCAGGATGTGATCCCCGAGCGCGTCCTGCACGACCTCGTCCTTCTGGAGGTTGTCCAGGGCCTCGGAAAGGTTGGCCGGCAGCTGATCGATGCGCAGACGCCGTTTCTCCCGCTCGCTCATCTTGAACACGTTGCGGTCGACGGGCTCGCCCGGATCCATCCGGTTCTTCACGCCGTCCAGTCCCGAAGCGAGCATGACGCCGAACGCCAGGTAGGGGTTACAGGACGGATCGGGCATCCGCACCTCGATCCGCGTCCCCATTCCGCGCCGCGCCGGGACGCGCACGAGCGGCGAGCGGTTACGCATCGACCACGCGACGTTGACCGGAGCCTCGTACCCCGGAACGAGCCGCTTGTACGAGTTGACGAGGGGGTTCGTGACCGCGACGAATGCCTTCGCGTGGCGGAGGATGCCGCCCGTGTAGTGCATCGCGGTCTTGGAGAGCTGGTACTTCGCTTTCGGGTCGTAGAAGACGTTGTTGCCGCGCTTGTCGAGGAAGGACTGGTGCGTGTGCATCCCGGAGCCGTTCACTCCGAAGATGGGCTTGGGCATGAACGTCGCGTGCAGCCCGTGGTCGAGGGCGACCTTCTTGACGATGAAACGGAACGTCGACACCCGGTCCGCCGTGGTCACGGCGTCGGCGTATTTGAAGTCGATCTCGTGCTGCCCCGGCGCGACCTCGTGGTGCGCGGCTTCGACCTCGAATCCCATCTGCTCGAGCGCGAGAACGACGTCGCGGCGGGCCTCCTCACCGCGGTCGACGGGGGTCAGGTCGAAATAAGCGCCCTGGTCGTGCGTGTCGACGATCGGATCGCCGTTGGCGTCCCGGCGGAACAGGAAGAACTCCGCCTCGGGACCCGTGACCATCACGTAACCGAGCGCGGACGCCTTGTCCATCTGCTTTTTGAGCGTCTGGCGCGGACAGCCGGCGAACGGGGTGCCGTCCGGGTTGTACACGTCGCAGATCAGCCGGGCGACCTTCCGGCCTCCGTTGTGCGCCCAGGGATAGATCGCGAACGAGTTCAGGTCCGGAACGAGGTTCATGTCGGACTCTTCGATCCGCGTGAACCCCTCGATCGAGGAGCCGTCGAACTGGATCTCGCCGTCCAAGGCCTTCTCGAACTGGGACCGCGGAATCTCGACGTTCTTGATCACGCCGAAGATGTCCGTGAACTGGAGCCGCAGGAACCGAACGCTTTCGTTGTCGCAGACCTTCAGGATTTCCGGCTTCGAGAGCCCTCTCCCCGCCGGATCGAACTTGAGAATCCTCGCCTTCGCCACTCCGTCCTCCTTTTTTTGCCGATTTCGCAGGATTCTACCCTCGACTCGGCAAAAATCAACCGATTTCGTGCAGGGTGACCCTGAAAAAGCGTCACTCCTGCACATTTCGCTGTGCATTGAGCTCGTCGGGGCCTGGGAAAACCGGCGGTTAGAATCCCGACATGAGCGCGGAGCGGGATCGGGGCCGCTGGCCCTCGCGCGCCGAGGCCGAGAGCCTCCTCTTCGAGTTCACGAAGGGCGACGCCCTCCGGAGGCACGGACGGGCGGTCGAGCAGGCGATGCGCGCCTACGCCGCCTGGTTCGGCGTCACCGACCCTGCGGAGATCGAGCGGTGGGGCATCGTCGGGCTCCTCCACGACTTCGACTACGAGCAGAACCCGACGGAGGACACGCACCTCCACGTCGGGGGAAGGATTCTGCGCGAGCGCGGCTACGACGAGGAGATGGTCCGAACCATCGAGTCGCACGCGAACTTCATGAACGTGCCCCGCGACACGCCCATGAAGAAGGCCATCTTCGCCTGCGACGAGCTCGTCGGCTTCATCGGAGCGTGCGTCAAGGTCCGCCCGTCGAAGACGATCGCCGACCTCCCGGCCTCATCGGTCGTGAAAAGGCTCAAGGACAAGGCGTTCGCGCGCTCCGTAAACCGCGACGACGTGTACGGAGGAGCGGCGGAGATCGGGCGCCCGCTCGAGGACCACATCGCTTTCACGATCGACGCGCTGAAGCCGATCGCGGCCGAGATCGGGCTCTAGGCTTGGTAGGATTGATGTCCCTTTTTGCGGACTGGGCTGGCCGATGACCGAAAGGATGATCAATGGCCACTGTTGACGTCGTTTCCCCCCGCACGATCCGGGCTGGGCGGATCCTGAAAGACCTTTCGGGCGAGGAACTTCGGGAGCTCGCGCGGCCCGGAGAGAGGACGAGCGAGTACGGCTCCCCCGTCTACTCGACCCGCGTCAAGAACCGGTCGGCGAAGAACACCTACGTGGTCGCGAACGGGGTCCCCATCGGGATCATGCAGCAGCCGATCGAGCGAGGTCGCGCGGAGGAAACGATTCGCCAGGTCCAGGACGCCCTCGCCGGCATGGAGCTCATCCAGGTCGACCGCCGCATGGGCATGAACCCGGAGGTCCCCATCCACTGCCGCCTGTACGTCCCGCGCGAATACGCGCGCATCGCGTACATGTGGCACAACATGCTCTTCCCGTCCCAGTCGACGAAGGAGCCCGACTTCATTTCGGTCTACGTGCCGGAGTGGAAAGAGCGGCTGATCTTCCTCGACGTGGACCAGGGCTACACGTACATCCTCGGCAGCGACTACCCGGGCGAGGCGAAGAAGTCGATGCTCCGCCAGGCGATGTACTGGATCAAGCGCCGCGGCGGACTCGGGCTGCACGCCGGCTCGAAGGTGCTCCGCGTGGTCGGTCCGGACGGGGAGCTTCGCGACGTCGGGTTCCTCCTGTTCGGCCTCTCGGGCACGGGGAAGACGACCCTGACCCTCCACGACCACGGTCTGCAGGAGCCCGAGCGCGCGATCATCAAGCAGGACGACGTGGTCCTGATGACCGCCGGCGGCAAGGCCTACGGCACGGAGGACGGCTTCTACATCAAGACCGAAGGCCTCGAACCGTCGCAGACCGTTCTCTGGGGCGCGGCCACACATTCGACGGCGGTGTACGAGAACATCAAGCTCGACGAGAACGGCAAGGTGGACTTTCTCGACACGTCGATCACGTCGAACGGACGCGGCGTCGTTCTCCGCAAGTTCATCCGGGGGACAGGGGAAGGGATCGACCTCGAGAAGGCGAACAAGATCGTCTTCATCACCCGCCGGAACGACGTCGTCCCGGTCTGCGCGCGGCTGACGCCCGAGCAGGCCGCGGCGTACTTCATGCTCGGCGAGTCGATCGAGACGTCGGCGGGCGACCCGACGAAGGCCGGCCAGGCGAAGCGCGAGGTCGGGACGAACCCGTTCATCGTGGGTCCGGAGGCGGACGAGGGTAATCGCCTGCTCGCGATCCTCCGCGCCAACCCGGACATGGAGGCGTACATCCTGAACACCGGCTCGATCGGCGCGAACGACGGGTCCCCCGGCGAGAAGATCACGATCCGGGCGTCGACCGAGATCATGAAGCAGATCGCCAGGGAAGGAATCGAGTGGGAGAAGGACCCCGACTGGGGCTACGAAACGCCGAAGAGAGTCCCGGGCGTCGACCTCGCGAAGTACTCCCCGAAGACCTACTACGACGAAGCGAAATACCGGGGCCTCGTGGACAAGCTGCGGGCCGAGCGGCGCGCGTGGCTGGCCCAGTTCCCGGGGCTCGATCCCGTGATCCCGCAGGCCGTTGAGGGGTGATCCCCGGCATCCCGGGTGCGCGGCGGGACGTAGTTATTGTGACGACAGGGGTATGACGGATACGCGAATGGTCGAAGTCAAAGGTTTCAAGGAAGGGCTCGAAGACGTCGTCGCCGCCGACTCGTCGATCTGTTTCATCGACGGGGATCGCGGAGTCCTTTCCTACCGCGGCATCGACGTCCACGAGCTCGCCGACAACTCGGGCTTCGAGGAGGTCTGCTTCCTCCTG
>DATIBN010000006.1:0-5770 GCA_035457525.1 Thermoanaerobaculia bacterium
CCGGAAGGGCCGGGTGTCGAAGACGGTCGCACTTGCGTCACTCAGGATCCTCTCGAGGTCCGCGGTCGAGATCTCGGGCGTCTTCGGGTTTGCTTCCGCCTGGACCGCGTGGCGAATGTCGGGGCGCTCCGGCGGGGGTGCCGCGGCCGCCGTTGCGGGCAGGCCCGCGAGCGCCGTCAGAAGGGGAAGACTGACCGCTCGACGCATGGGTCACCTCCGTCGAAACGGAAGCTTATCCGAGCGGGACGGCCCGGGCTGCCTACCGCTTCGGGAGCTTGATCTCCCCCGCTTCGAGCTGCTTGATCACCTCGCGCAGCGCGTGGATCAGCTCGGACTTCTCGACGCGCGATTTCGCGAACGAGAGCGCGAGCTTGTACGGCCCGCCCTTCGGCTTGTAGACGAACGCGAAGCGCTTCGGCCGCCGCGAGGGAGAGGCCTCCTCCTTCTTCCGCGCGCGCAGGTCGTCGCGCGTCGAGCCGCGCGCGATCGCCGCGACGGCTTCGCGCATCTTCTCCGGATCTTTCAGCCGGGCGATCTCGAGGAGGACCGACTTCGCCCCGATGTCGGCGCGCCGACATTCGTCGCGAAGCTCCTCCGGGATGTCGAGGAGCGACATCGCTTCGGTGATCGAGACCCGCGACCGCCCGATCGCCGTCGCGATCTGCGCCTGGGTATATCCGTGACGCTCGGCGAGCCCCGCGAAGCCCTCCGCCTCCTCGAACGGGTGGAGATCCCGGCGGTGGAGGTTCTCGATCAGCGCGATCTCCATGACCTCGGAATCCGGAACGTCGAGCTCGATGCAGGGCACCTCGGCGAGACCCGCTTCCAGGGCCGCGCGGAACCGCCTCTCCCCGGCGATGATCCGGTACCGCCCGCCGGGCACGGGACGGACCAGGAGGGGCTCGAGAACGCCCTTCGCCTGGATCGACTCCTTCAGCTCCGAGAGATCTCCGACGTTCGTGCGCGGCTGCTCCGGATTGGTCTCGATGTCCTCGATCTGGATGTAGCGGCCGAGCGATTCGCCGAACCTCTCCGCGAGCGACTCGACGAAGTGCGAGTCGTGGCGCATGCGCGCCTCGGTGGGCAGGCCTCTTCTCCGGCTAGACACGCGAAAGGACCTCCTCGGAGAGGGAGTAGTACTCGGCCGCCCCCGACGAGCGCGGCGCGAAAGTGAAGATGGACTCGCGGTGCGCGGGGCTCTCCTCCAGGCGCACGCTCTTCGAAATGGTCGTCTTGAAGAGCTTCTCGCCGAACACGGTGCGGATCTGGTCGTAAACGTCCTTCGCGATCACCGTCCGCCGGTCGTGAAGCGTGATCACGACACCGAGCAGGGACAGCGCCGGGTTCGGCCGGGCCTTGATCTTGTCGATGGTCTCGAGCAGATCGTCGGTTCCCTCCAGGGCGAAGTAGGACGACTGGATCGGTATCAGGATGTGGGTCGCCGCGACCATCGCGTTGACCGTGATCATTCCGAGCGTGGGGGGCGTGTCGATGACGATCGCATCGTATCGCTTCCGCGCGCCGTCCAGCTTGTCCCGGAGGCGGAAATGCCCGTCGATCTCCCCCAGGAGCTTCGACTCGATCTTCGCCAGGGCGATCCGGGCGGGCGCGACGTCCAGGTTCGGGAGAGCGGTCTTCTTGACGACGTGGGACATCATCGCCCCCGGTTCCGTCAACACCTCGAACATGGATTTCTCGATCACCCGGCGGTCGAGGAAAGACATCGTGCTGTTGCCCTGGGGGTCGAGGTCGATGAGCAGCGTTTTCATGCCCTTCTGGGCGAGCGCCGCCGCGAGATTGATCGCCGTGGTCGTCTTTCCGACGCCTCCCTTCTGGTTGGCGATGGCGATGATCACGGACCGACAGTGTATCCCGAAGAGACGGAAACGCGCGGGAAAAGCGGCGCGCGAGCGGGAGTGAGAGACTTCGAGAAGGCGCTCGGCCGGCTACATCGGGTACTTGCCGAGGTCCTCCGGACTCACTTCCTCCAGCCACTTCTTCAGGCGGTCGGGATCCCCGTCGTCCCCTTCCGGACGGAGGCTCTTGCTCTTCTCGAGCACGTCTTCCTCCACGAAGATCTCGGCGTCGACGCGCAGCGCGAGCGCGATGGCGTCGCTCGGCCGGCTGTCGACGTTCCACCGGGTGTCTCCCCGGAGCAGGTGGATGCGGGCGAAGAACGTGTTGTCGCGCAGGTCGTTGATGACGATCCTCTCGACCTTGGTTTCGAGCTCCGAGAGAAGGTTCCGGAGCAGGTCGTGAGTCATCGGCCGGGGCGTGGTGATCTTCTCCATCTGGAGGGCGATCGCGTTGGCCTCGAAGATACCGACCCAGATGGGGAGAAAGACGCCGTTGGCGGCGTCGCGGAGAACCACCACGGGCATGTTCGAGACGGGGTCCATCAGCAGGCCTTTGATCTCCATCTTCAGCATGTCGTACCCCCTTACGCGGCGACCTCCGCTCGAAGCGAGTTGGGCAGACCCCGGGTGATACGAACCCGGACGTAGTCGCCGGGTTTCAGGTCCGGCGACCGCCCGTCCACGTGGGTGATCCGATTGCAAGGCGTACGCCCCCGGGGCCGGCCCTCCCGGTCGGCTCCGTCCACGAGGATCTCGAGTTCGCGGCCGACCAGTGACGCGTTCGTCTCCGCCTGCATCCCTTCCTGGAGCGCAAGGAGACGGGCGAGCCGCTCCGCGGCGATCTCGTCGGGTACGGCCGTCTCACTCCCCCACCGGGCCGACGCCGTGCCGGGCCGGGGTGAGTACCGGAAGGCGAAGAGGTTCGAGAAGCGCGCCTGCGACACGAGGGTGAGCGTTTGGGCGAAGTCCTCTTCGGTCTCTCCCGGGAAGCCGACGATGAAGTCCGACGAGATCGCGATCGACGGCAGAGCCCTCCGGACCCGGCCGATCTTCTCCATGTACTCCGCCGCCGTGTAGCGCCGCTTCATCCGATACAGGATCCGATCGGAACCGGACTGCGCCGGCAGGTGGAGATAGGGCGCGACGTTTCCACCCGCCGCGATCGCCTCGATCATGGAGTCGTCCAGGAATCGCGGATGAGAGGTGATGAAGCGCAACCTCCGGACGCCGGCGACCCGGGACGCCCGGCGCAGGAGCTCTCCGAACCCGGAGCCGTCCTGCGGGTCGCGGTAGGCGTTGACGGTCTGTCCGAGCAGCGTGATCTCGGAATATCCCCGTTCGACGAGCGTGCGCATCTCCTCCAGGATCTCGCCCGACGCGCGGCTGCGCTCTCTGCCCCGGGTGAAGGGCACGATACAGAAGGTGCAGAACTGGCTGCACCCTTCGATGACCGTGACGTACGCCTGGAACCGGGAGCCGCGCGCAATGTCCCGGAACTGGTAGACGGGCGAGTCGACCGGCAGCTCGAGGGCGAGAACGTGTTTCCGCTCGGCGCGTACCCGGTCGACGATCTCGCCGACGCGCTCGACGTTGCCGGTGCCGAGAACGAAGTCCACCCAGGGCGCACGCTCCAGGATCTCCGCGCCTTCGACCTGCGCGACGCAGCCGGTCACGCCGATGACGAGCCCCGGGTACTCCTGCTTGCGCCGGTTGAGAACGCCGAGCGCGCTGTAGACCTTGGCTTCCGCCTTCTCCCGCACCGAGCACGTGTTCAGGATGACGACGTCGGCGGGCTCTCCTTCCGGCGCGGCGCGGAGCCCGCGACTCTCGAGAGCGCCGGCCATCCTCTCCCCGTCGAGGACGTTCATCTGACAGCCCCACGTCTCGACGCGGTAGGTGGGCGACACGCGATCGCGTGACTCGACCGCCGGAGGTTGCCCCCTCTCCCTCTGGGAGAGGAGGCCGGGGGTGAGGGTGTTCATTTCGCCGTTCATTCCCTCAGCCACCCCGGCAGCGCGCCGGCCTTTCTCGCCCGGTCGGGCAGATCCGCGAGCTCCCTCTCGGCGACCGGCAGCTCCTTGCGTGCGGTCGCGAGCTCCTCGCGCGCCTTGTCCCACGCCGGCTTGATCACGCGGTCGCGATACGCGCCGTCGTCCCAGGAGTAGAAGTCGGCCTCGAGCTTCGTGACCTCGCCTTCGAGCCGCGCGATCGTCGCCTTCAGGGCGTCGACTCTCTCGCGGAGGCGCCTCGCCTCGCCCCGCCAGTACGATTCGTCTCCCTCACCGGGCGCCGGTGCGGGGGGTTCCGCCGTTTCCGGTTTCTCATCGCCCCGGCGCGGGCCCGGGCTCGGGGTGCGGGCGGTGTTCACCTCGGACGTCGAAACCTTTCCCTTGTCCGACTCCGTGACGAGGGTCTCGTTGGTGAGCCGCACCTTCTTCTTCGGCGTCGCCTTCCGGGAGGCGCCCTCGGGCGCGGGCGTCTTGCCGAAGCCGCCGGTCAGGACCGGTGCCGGCGTCGGCGTCGGACGCGGCGTCGCCGCGACGGTGCCGACGGCAGCCGCGAGGAGGATCGCGAGGCGCGGAGCGCGGCGGAGGATGTTCATGGGCCCCAGGAGGTGATTATGGCGCGGTCGTCCCCGCCCGTCCGTAAGCGTCTTCGAGGCGGACCACGTCGTCGAGCTCCGGGGTCGATACCTCGATCAGGTCGCAGGGACCCTCCGCGCGCATCCGGTGACGCACGCCCGGCAGGATCCGGTACGAGGTGCCCTCGGCCAGCCGCAGTTCGCTCAGGGCGCCGTTCTCCTCGATCGTCAGGTTCACCTCACCCCTGAGAACGTAGAAGGTCTCGTCCTTTCTTTCATGGTACTGCAGCGAGAGGAGCTGGCCCGCTTCGATGTGGAGGATCTTCCCGGCGTAGCGGTCGTTTTCCGCGAAAATCAGCTCGTACCCCCAGGGCTTCGGTACCGTCCTCACGCGCGTCCTCGAAAAAGTCTTTCCACTTCGGATGCTTCCGCCGCGGCGAGCGCCTTTTCGGCGAGCGACCGTGCCCGCCCGGAGTCGAGCCCCGCGAGAGAATCCTTCACGCCCGCGATCGCCACCGGAGTCACCGAGACGTCGGCGATGCCGAGCCCGATCAGGACGGCGATCCCGATCGGATCGGCGGCCAGCTCGCCGCAGACCGCCACGGGTTTCGCGAACGCGCGGCCGGCTTCGACGACGGATCGTACCATCCGGAGGATCGCGGGATGGAGCGGCCGATAGAGTGCGGCGACGTCCGGGTTCGCGCGGTCGACCGCGAGCGTGTACTGCGCGAGATCGTTCGTTCCGATCGAGAAAAAGTCCGCGGCGGGAGCGAGTCGGTCGGCGAGGAGCGCCGCCGACGGGACCTCGACCATCACGCCGAGCGGAGGCGGCTCGGACAGCCCCGTTCTCCGAGCGGCAGCGGCGAGAGCGATCCGCGCCTCCTGCAGTTCGAAGAGCGACGTCACCATCGGCAGCATCACGGAGAGCGGCCCGCTGCGCGATGCCAGACAAAGCGCGGTCAGCTGCGAATCGAAGAGACCGGGGTGCGCGAGGCAATACCTCAGCCCGCGCAACCCGAGCGCCGGGTTCTCTCCCCGCGCCGGGCCGATCCCCTTCTCCCCTCCGAGGTCGTACGTCCGGACGACGACCGTGTGCGGGGACGCGGCCGACAGGAGCTCCTCGTAAACCGCGCGCTGTTCCTCGACGCCGGGCGTTTCGGGCGCGGAGCGCAGGTACAGAAACTCCGAACGAAAGAGGCCCACGCCCTCGGCGTGATACCGCTCGAGCGCGCCGATCTCTTCGGCGAGCTCCAGGTTCGCCCGGACCACCACGCGAAGCCCGTCCTTCGTGACCGCGGCGCGCGGAACACGCGCGCGGAGTCGCCGCGCTTTC
>DATIBN010000007.1:0-29811 GCA_035457525.1 Thermoanaerobaculia bacterium
GCCGCGAGAGTCATGCGGCGCTCGATCCGGCGCTCGACGACTTCTTGAGGTCGGCGTACAGCGCGCGGTAGCCGTCGCATTCGGCGCGAAGCTCGTCCATCAGCGACCGGAACTTCTCTTCGCCCCGCAGCGACTCGAGCAGCGGGTCGCTCTCGAAGAACCGATAGCAGGGAAACCCGTTGTGCGCCGCGTCGGAGAGCCACCGGAGTGCCTCCTCGCGTTCGCCGATCAGCGCGTAGATGCAGGCGATGTCGTTCTGCGCATGGTGATAGTGGATGAACGCCTTGCGGTTCCGGATCGTGAGCTGGACCTGCTGGCGCGCCCGGGCGGCATCGCGTTCGACGGCCGCGATGATCCCGCGGATCGGATAGAAGAGGACGTCGTTGGGAAACTGGCGCGAGGTTCGATCCACCGTTTCCGCCGCGTCGGCCAGTCGACCGAGTCGCACGAAGCAGTGCGCGATCTGGTGGTAGATCCAGGCGCCCGGTGTGTGGATGGCGGCCTGCTCCGAGATCCCCAGCGCCCGATCGTAGCGACCCAGGTGATAGTGCGTGAGACCACGGTGGATCAGCGCCATGCCGTCCGCTGGGTTGATGGCTATCGCCGCGTCGGAGGCGCTCAAGGACTCTTCGAACATCGACACGTGATCGAGAACGACAGACAAGTGGTCATGCGCTTCCGAGAGACCGGGTCGCCCCGCGATCGCTGCAGTCAGTTCTCGCATCGCACCCGCGTGATCGAATCCGTTCCGTGGAGACCACCGAAGCGCGCCGCGGAGATATCGTCCCTCGGGCAACTGGGGGTCGACCGCCAGCGCGCGCTCGCACATCTCCTCGGCCCGCGCCTGCCATTCCCCTTCCGGTTCGTATTTCAGCGCCAGGTGAAGGTATGCGCCCGAGAGCCCCGCCCAGGCGAGCGCGAACAGCGGGTCCGCGTCCCGGGCACCTTCGAAGGCCTCGATCGCCGCATTGACGTCCAATAGCGTGCCGCGGAAGAGACTCGCGCGCCCCTTCAGATACAGCTCGTACGCGTCCCCAGCGGGCCGCGCGGCGCCGCGCGCGAGACGCCGCTCCTCCGAGGGCGTCAGCTCGACGCGGAGCGCCTCGGCGATCTTGCGTGAAACCTGGTCCTGCATCTCGAAAATGTCGTCGATCGTCGTGTCGATCTTCGAGCCCCAGAGCGACCGCCCGTCCGACGCGCGGACGAGCTGCACGGTGACCCTCAGGCGCGAGCCGGAGCGCTGGAAGTTCCCGTCGACGACGGCATCGACGCCGAGCTCACGGGCTGCCTGATGCGGATCGACGCCGCTGCCGCTGTACTTGAGGATCGCCGCCGTCGGCCGCACGAGGAGCGATCGGAGCGATGCGAGCTCGGTCGTGGTCGCATCCGCGAGGCCCAGACCGAGGTCCGCGTTCTCGGGCCGGCACGCGAGGTCCCGAAACGGCAGGACCGCGACCGACCGTTTTCCCGAAGCCCGAGCCTCCGTGCCCGGGTCCGCGGAGGCGGACGTCTCGGCCGTCGAGAGACCCGAGACCGCCTCGATCGCGAATCCGAGGTCGCGGGCGTTCTGAAAACGCTCCAGGGGACTCTTTTCGAGACAGCGCCGGACGATCCGTTCGATACCCGTCGGGATCGCGCGCGCCCCCGGGTCGGAGAATTCCGGCGGCTCTTCCGTCAGGATCGCGCTCATCGTCTCGACGGCCGAGTCGGCGCGGAAAGCGCGACGCCCGGTCAGCATCTCGTAGAAGACGGTTCCGAAGGAAAAGATGTCGGAGCGGGCGTCCGCGAGGGCTCCACGGACCTGTTCCGGGGACATGTAGCCGACGGTCCCCAGGATGGTCCCGGGCTCGGTCGCCTCCGCCACGGTTCCGGCGGTCGAGGCGGTTTCGCCGGCGGCCGGAACGAGTGTCCTCGCGAGACCGAAATCGAGAATCTTCACGTGGCCGCTTCGGGTCACGAACACGTTCTCGGGCTTCAGGTCCCGGTGGACGATTCCTTTTTCGTGCGCCGCTGCGAGACCCTGCGCGATCTGCATGGCGTACTCGATCGCCTTGCGCAGCGACACGGTGCCGGTTTCGAGATGCTCTCGCAGCGTGCTGCCCTCGAGGAGCTCCGTCACGACGTAGCGAACGCCGTCCTGGGTCTCGAAGTCGTAGATCGCGAGGACGTTCGGGTGCGAAAGAGTGGCGACGGCTCTCGCCTCACGCTCGAACCGGTCGAGAGCGTGCCGGTCGGAAGCGAGACTCTCCGGGAGCACCTTGATCGCGACGTCCCGGTCGAGCCGGGTATCCCGCGCGCGGTAGACCTCCCCCATGCCACCGGCGCCGAGCGGGGCGAGGATCTCGTACGGGCCGAGGCGGTTACCGGCGGAGAGCGTCACGGGAGCCGAAATGCTACCTGTAAAGGCTGGTTGAGCCCGGTGAAGGGCTCGCCGGGCTTGGCTCATTTCGTGCTCCAACAGGTTTGGAGTCCAAGAAATATGACCCAAGAGAGCCCGTCACCACCCGCCATCCTGGTCGTCGAAGACGACCGCGCACAGCGGGAAGCCCTCTGCGCGATGCTCGACCTGGAAGGGTTCGAGCACGCCGAGGCCGCCAACGGCCGGGAGGCTCTGGATTATCTGGGCCGGTCATGCCCACCCTGTCTCGTCCTGCTTGATCTCGAAATGCCGGTCATGAACGGATGGGACTTCCGCGAGAAGCAGCTCGCGGAAGAACGCCTGTCGCGCATACCGGTGGTCGTCGTCACCGCGACCGACCCCGGCTCGGGCCGGCGATTTCCGGGCGCCGCGGAGTTCCTCTGGAAACCGCTGAACTTCGAAAAGGTCGTCGCGGTCCTCGACCGGATGTGTACCCGTAAGAACCCGAGACTCCCGACGACTACGCCGGCAACAGCGTAAAGAAGAAGACGCTTCCTTCTCCCGGGACGCTTTCGGCCCAGATGCGGCCGCCGTGCGACTCGACGATGGAGCGGGAGATGTAGAGGCCGAGCCCGAGCGCGCGCCTCCCCCGTTTTTCGACCTGGTGGAAGCGTTCGAAGATCATGGCGATCTCCTCCGGCCGCAATCCGGGTCCGGTGTCCCGGACTCCGATTTCCACGCTCTGGCCAGTCCTCCTGGCTTCCACCGAAATACGGCCTCCGGCCGGAGTGAATTTCAGCGCGTTGTGAATCAGGTTCTCCAGGACCTGGACGACGCGGCCCGGGTCGAAACGCGCCGGGAGGGGCTCCGGCCCGATGACTGTTTCAAGAACGATCGACTTCTCCGCGGCAATCGGACGACAGGCGTCCACCGCCTCTTCGATCGGTCTTCGGGCGTCGCCGGGCTCCATCTGGACCGACAGCTTTCCGGCCCCGATCGCGGCGACATCGAGCAGGTCCGAAATGATCCGCTGCATCTGGGCAATCGACGAATTGAGACTCCGCGAGATGCGGGCGAGATGAGGATCGCCCGACGAGACGAGGCGCTCGAGGAGTTGCGTGTTGAGCGCGATCGCGCTCAACGGGTTCCGCAGGTCGTGGCTCACGATCGCGAGGAACTCGTCTCTCAGGTCGAGCGCTTCCTGCGCGCTCGAAAGCGCTTCGGTTCGATGATCGAGAAGGCGCTGGAGCCGTCCCACCTCGGACCTCTCACCGGCCGGCTCCGAACCGGCGGGTTTCCGTCGTTCCACGGCCGAGTCGCCGCCGGAACTGCGCTCGGCCGGCGGACCCGGACTCCCGCCGCTACCTCCCGGATTCGTTGCTCGCGAATTCAATTCAGACGAAAGCGTAACTCAGCCGATCCGACCGGTATCAGAGCTTGACCAGGCACCACTCCTCGGACCACGGCAGCCGCGACATCTGGAGCGACGCCTTGCCGCCGCTCTGCACCACGAACCCATCGCTGAAGTTCACACCGAACCCATTGTCGGGATCGTAGAGCCCCGGCTCCACCGAGAACACCATCCCGGGCTCCAGCATCGTGTAGTCGCCGAGCGCGAGGTACGGCGGCTGGTGGCCCTCCATCCCCATCCCGTGCGCGGGCCGGTGGTAGACGTACTTCTGCACGCCCTCCTTCACCTGGTGCTTGTGGATCTCGTACGCGACGGTGGAGCACGCGACGCCCTCGCGCGACAGGTCTTTCTGCATGAGGCAGGAGTCGCGCGAGACGGTCCACACTTTCTTCTGGTGATCGGTCCACGGAGCGAGCAGGAAGGCGCGATAGAGCTCTCCGCCGCAGCCGCCGATCTCGACGCCCCCCGCGATCTGCAGCGCCTGCCCCTTCTGGATGCGGTTGTGGTGGAACTGGTTCGGGTGGGGGTATCCCGTGCCGCGCCCGACGCGCACTCCCACGCCGAGGTCGATCCCGACCGCGGAATGCGGGGCGCCGTCGCGCTTGATGCCCTTCATGAGGAGGTTCGTGCCGAACTCGGTCGCGGCGCCGGCGAGCTCGAAATCCGTGAGATCCGTTCCCTTCTCGAGGAGGAGGTCGCGCGCGAAGGCGTGGGTCTCGTCGAACACGCGGTACGCACGACGCCAGAGCGCGAGCTCCTCGGGCGTCTTGACCATCCGCATCTTCTCGCAGTGGTCGGCGATCGAGTTGAACTCGGTCGGCTTCAGAAAGACCTTCGAGACCGCGTCCCGCTGCCTTGAGGAGAGCTCGCGGTCGGTCGCGATCCGCCTGCCGTCATAGCCGCGCTTCTTCAGGCCCTTCAGCATCCACTCGAAGAGGTTCACCTTCTCGCCCTGCTGGACCTTCCCGAGGTTGGGGAACGCTCCCTCCGCGTGGTGAAAGTCGAAATAGGACTCGGCCTCCGTCGCCCACCAGCTCTTGACGAGGTCGCGGTCGAGGCCGGGGTGAAACCAGATCGTGGCGAGCTTGTCCGCGGGGAGGAAGACCCAGAACGGGCGCTCGGTCGTCGAGTGGAAGAGTCCCGTGAAGTAGATGATGTTCCACCGGTCGGAGAGAAGGGCCCCGGCGTACCCCTGCTCCTGGAGATGGTCCTGGAGGAGCTTCACGCGCCCCTTGTGCCACTCGAGCGGCAGCCGGTCGAACGTGGCCGGCGCGAGGCC
Organism: Thermoanaerobaculia bacterium; assembly: GCA_035457525.1. Classification (GTDB taxonomy): domain Bacteria; phylum Acidobacteriota; class Thermoanaerobaculia; order UBA5066; family Gp7-AA6; genus Gp7-AA6. The sequence continues at coordinate 5,050 of DATIBN010000007.1, forward strand.
GTCGTCCTCCTTGAGATAGAGCGCCGCGGACTTCGAGCCATCGACCGACTGCGCGGCCGCGGAGCGGGTGCCGACGAGGGACGCCGCCGCGGCCGCGCCCGTCGTCGCGATGAGCGAACGCCGGCTGATCGTCATGTTTCCCTCCGTGAAGAAGCGGGCGAATCGTATCGAATCAGCGGAGCCCTTCGACGACGTAGAGAATCGAGTGAGCGCGCTGGGCGAGATATACGTAAGAGCGGGCGTCCGGAGTCAGCACGATGCGCATGGACGTCAGGTTGCCGAAGTCCGCTTTCAACCTGGCGGCGGGCGGGCCTCTCCGGCCGGTTCCGAGATCCAGACGCCAGACTTCGTCCGACGCGAGCTTTCGAACCCACATCGAACGTTCCGAGGCCCAGCGAATGGGGAATTCTCCCCGCTCGAGGCCGACAATGGGAAGCGCTTCTCCGCCTTCGATCGGGAAACGGAACCATTTTCCCGGCCCGCGAGCCCCGAAGACGAAACGGCCGTCCGGCGAGACGGGACCGGTCATGAAGAATGAGAGGCGAACGCCCTCGGGGCTGATCGGGCGAGGCTTTCCACCCTGCGCGTCGAGCGCGTAGATCCGCCACTCCTTTCCGGACTCCTGCCCGCTGAAGACGAACGTCTTCCCGTCGGGCAGCCAGGCAGCCTGGTCGTCGATCGCCTCGAAACCCGAGAGCGGGATCGTCTTCGGGTCCCCGGGTCCCGTCGGGAGGATCACGAACCGATCCGCGGCTCCCGGAAAGCGCACCAGCACGGACCTCCCGTCGGGTGAGAGCGCGAGGGCCTTTCCCTCTCCCAGTCGCACGGCCGGCGAGCCGTCGATGCTGCGGAGATAGACGGTGGAGGTTTTCCCGCCACCCTCCCCCCACTCGGAAAAGAGGATGGTCTTCCCGTCCGCAGAGATGTCGGCGGGAACCGAGAAGTCGAGCCAGGTCACGTCGCGTTCGGCGGTGTCGCCCGCCGTCCAGGCCCGCATGGAATTGATGAGGGTGTGATGTGCGAGGAGGACCCGTCCGTCGCGCGAGATGTCGTCGAGCTCGAGCTCCCCGGGCATCTGGGCGACGAGGCGGATCTTTCCATCCAGAGTGGCGGCATGGAGCCCGCTGGGCCTCCCCTGCTCGGGCGACCCCGTGAACCAGACTTCCTTACCGTCCGGGGTCCAGCAGGGAGCGCCGCCCGGCAGGTCGAAATCTTCCGCAATCGCTCGGACGTCCTCTCCGGAGCTCCGTATGACCTTCACGGAGCCGGCTCTGCGGCGCTCGAAGAAAGCGATCCAATCGCCCCGCGGGGAAAAACGGGGTGAGTTGATCGCGGTTGCTTCGTACAGTTTCTTCCCGAGGGGGAATTCGAGGCGCGCGCGACCCTCGACCAATCGCACGACCGCGAACTCTTTTCCGTCCGGCGACCAGTCGGCGCTCGCGTACGGCACGTCCTCGACGGCGGGACGCGGAACTCCGCCCGCGAACGGGACCCGGGCGAGAGTTCCGGACGTGGGGTTCTGGTCCAGCAGAACCGCCATCTCCCCCGTGGAGGACACGGCGAGTATGTCCGTCTGATTCGGGAACTCGAACGCGCGCGAGTCCGGGCTCTCGGGGCGGACCGCGTAGAGGCCGGGCTTCTCCCCCGCCCACGTCGCACCGTAGACGATCGTCTGCCCGTCCGGCGTGAAGCGCGCGTTCTGAAGACCACCGCTGCGAAACGTCAGCCGGCGGAAGGTGGGCGCCGAGGTCTTCGGGAGCCTCTTCGCCGCGAAGAGCCAGCCGGCGACCGATCCCGCGAGCAGCAGGAGGAGCGCCCCGGCGAGGACGGTGGAGCGCCGCACTCTCTTCAAGGGCCGCGGACCGAGGTCCACCGGCGCCTCCGCGCCGCTCGTGATCTCGGAGGCGTGGTCGCGGACGCTCGCGAGCTCCCGCGCCAGGTCCCGCGTCGAAACGTAGCGCTCTTCCGGATCCTTGGCGAGACAACGCTCGACGATCCAGCGAAGCGGCGGGGGCGCGTCGGCACGGACCCTCCCGATCGGCTCCGGGTCTTCGCGGATGATCGCCGACATGGTCTCCGCCGCGGTCTTCCGCTGGAACGGCTTCTGGCCCGTCGTGATCTCGTAGAGGATCGACCCGAAGGAGAACTGGTCGGAGCGGAAGTCGAGCGGCTCTCCGCTCGCCTGCTCGGGAGACATGTATCCGACCGTCCCCATCACGACCCCCGGGTGCGTCTCCGGCTTCGCGAGGGTCGGCATGATCGACGCCCCGCCCGACTCCGGCTCGACCAGTTTCGCGAGGCCGAAGTCGAGGATCTTGACGAAGCCGTCCTTCGAGACCATGACGTTCTCGGGCTTCAGGTCCCGGTGGACGATCCCGGCGGCGTGGGCCTTCGCGAGGCCGTCCGCGATCTGAGACGCGATCGCGAGCACGCGCCGCACCGGCAGCGCTCCGGGGGCGGAAAGCTCGCGGAGCGTTCGCCCGTCGACGAGCTCCATGGCGATGTAGGAGGTCGAATCGGAGCGCCCGATGTCGTGGACCGTGACGATGTTCGGGTGGTTCAGCGCGGAGGCGGAGCGCGCCTCCTGCTCGAATCGGGAAAGGCGATCGGCGTGGTCCGACAGCTCGGCCGGCAGGACTTTCAACGCCACTTCGCGGCCGAGCCGGGCGTCGCGCGCCCGATAGACCTCGCCCATCCCGCCCGCGCCGAGCGGCGCGAGGATCTCGTACGGGCCGAGGCGGGAACCGACAGGAAGCGTCAAGAGCGGAGGGAACTATAGACCCGCGTTCACCGGCCATTCACCGGCTGGCCGCCAGGATTCGGCCGTGGTCCAGCCCGGATCAGAACGCCTGGGAGCTCGAGAAGGAAACGAGCCAGCCGCGTCGGCCGCGGAGATCCGGCCGCGTCGCGTAGGCGAGATCGAGCCGGAAGAGCCCGAGGCTCGGCGCGCGCGGGAGCGCGATCCGGAGTCCGCCCCCGACGTCGACCCGGAGGTCCGAGAGGCGCATGGGCACGCCGACCGGCCACGCGTATCCGGCGTCCACGAACCCGGCGACGCCGATCTCGAAAAGGTGCAGGAGCTCCCGGGTCAGCCGCACCCGGTCCTCGACGTTGACGAGCAGGCGGCGATCGCCGGTGAAAGCGTGGAGCCGGTAGCCGCGAAGGCCCGTCGCACCGTCCGCCGCGAGCTGAACGTCCCGGTCGAGGCGATCCCCCAACGTGAGGAGCCCGCGGGCGACCACGGTCTGCGGGCCCTCCTTCGACGGCCGCCAGACCGCGACCAGGGATCCCTCGACGGTCGAGTTCTCGAGCTCGCCGTCCATTCCGGCGCGCGTCCGCGCGGCGAGGGAACCGATCAGGAATCCGCTCGAGAAGCTGATCCCGCGCGCGACCTGGAGGCGCCCGGAAAACTTCTCCTGCGCGTCGAAAAGGCGCGGCGAGTAGCCGAGCTCCAGGGAGAACCGCGCGCCGACGTCGAAGTCTTCGTCGCGCGAGAAGGAGTAAATGCCGCGCTCGACCACGAACTTCGAATCGAGCAGATCGAGGCGTCCAAAAAAGAAGCCGAACCGGCGCTCTTCGGGGAGCGCCTCCGCCATCCCCTCCTCGAACGCGAAGCTCGCCTCCTCCCGCCGATATCCGGCGGTGAGCCGGGCGATCGGGCGAATCGAGTCGGCCAGGATCCGCTTCCCGGCGGAGAGCTCGATCAGCCGCGTGTCCGATTCGAATTGGGCGATCTCGGATCCGCCGCCGTAGATCCGCGTCGACTGCCGGAGCTCGTCGTAGATCGCGGCGCCCCCCCTCTTCGCCTCGAGCGAGCGGAACGGCAGCACGAGTGCGAATTTCCGCCGCTCTCCGTCGGACATCGAGGCGTAGAGGACGTCCAGGGTGAGCCGGCGGCCGAGAAACTGGGGATCTTCGTACGCGATTGCGCGCGTGTCCCGGTCCGGGTTCGAGGCGAAGGAGACCGACAGGCTCTTGCCGAATCCGAGCAGGTTGTTCTCCTGCATCTCGGCGCGGAACTTGTTCCCTCCTCCCGCCCGTCCGAGCGAGCCGGAAAGCTGCGTCGTCCATCCGTCGCGCGTGTGGACGACGACGTCCACTTCATTCTCGGAGACCGGCTCGACGCGGATCTTCACGGACCGGAAAAGATCGAGCGCCCGGAGGTTGCGCTCCGTTTCGGCGAGCTTCGCGGGGTCGACGGTGTCGCCTTCCGAAAAGAGGAGCTCGCGCCGGATCACCTCCGGCCGAGTGATTCCGTGAATTGCGTCGGCAACCCGCGCGAGAAACGAGGTCTCGGCGTCCTGGAAGACGTTCTCGCTCTCGATGCGGATCTCACGGATCCGCGGCGCCTCCTGCGCGGAGAGCGGACCGGCGGCGGCCCCCGCGAGCAGCGCGACGACGATCGCGAGCGCGCGATGGCACCCGTCCCGCCGGCCCATTACCGGAACACTAAAATGCACGCGGTGAACACGCGATGAACGCGTCGTCGTCGTGAGAGCCCTCGTCGTCGAAGACGACCTCCGGCTCCGCTCCCTGGTCGTCCGAACGTTAACACGCGCGGGCCTCGCCTGCGACGAGGCGTCGAGGATTACGGAGGCCGAGGAGCTGATGTCCCTTCACGAGTACGACCTTCTCGTGCTCGATCGGCGGCTCCCGGACGGCGACGGCCTGGACGTCTGCCGCCGCGCGCGCGCCGGCGGTTTCGGGCGGTCGGTTCTCGTGCTGACGGCGCTCGACGATCCCGCTTCGACGGTCGAGGGGCTCTCCGACGGCGCGGACGACTACCTCGGGAAGCCGTTCGATCTGGACGTTCTGGCGGCGCGCGCGCACGCACTGCTCCGGCGCAACGAAACGCGAGCGCCGGTCGAGCTGGTCGTCGGAGATCTTCGTCTCGATCCGGCCAGGCGGCTGGCGAGTCTCCGGGGCCAACCTCTCGAGCTGACGGCGCGCGAATTCGCCATCCTCGAAACGCTGATGCGCAATCCGGGAAGCGCGCTCGCGCGAGAGACGATCCTCGAACAGGCGTGGGGCGAACGCGAAGAGCCGATGAGCAACACGATTGACGTCCTCGTCGCGCGCCTGCGCAGGAAGCTCGATACCCGCGGCTCGTCGTCGCGGATCGAAACGGTTCGCGGGGTGGGGTACCGCCTGACGTGAGCTTCCCCCGGCCGCGCAAGGCCCGAACGCGGATCGCCCTCACGGGCGCGGCGTTGTCCGCAGCCCTCCTGCTGGCGGTCGCGCTCGGGGCGCGCGCGACGATCCGCCGGCTCACTTTCCGGGACATCGACGAGGAGCTGCGGACGCTGGCGATCGCAGTGGGTTCCGACTTCGAAGCCGAAGGGATGGAACACCAGGACGCACTCGGAAGCGGGCTCGAGGCGAACGTCTTCGAGTTTCGCCTCCAGAACCACTCGGCGCTCCTGTTTCGGGGCAACCGGATGATCGCGGTCTCCGGCGATCTGCCGCGATCGCGCGACGCCGTCAGCCTGGCGCCCTATCGGTCGCGCCCGGAAGCTCCCTACACAGACGTCGAGCCTTACAGCGGGCAGGCGCGCACGTGCCGGTTCCTCGTTCTGCGCCTGGGCGGGAAGGCCGGTGGCGGCACGCTCGTGCTCTTCCGCTCGATCGAGCCGGCGATTCGGGCGCTCGCGCGCCTCGACCGGGTCCTCGCGGCGCTCGTCTTCCTGGGCTTTCTGGGAACCGCCGCCATTCTCGCGTTCGTGCTCGACCGGGCGCTCCGGCCGGTCGAGGAAGTCACGGCTCTCGCCGGCTCGGTCGACGCGAATGACCTCTCCCGCCGGGTGCGCGTCTCGACCGGCGGCGACGAGTTCCAGCGGTTGACGGGGGTCATCAACTCCCTGCTCGAGAGGCTCGAGCGCGCGTTCGCCGCGCAGCAGCGGCTCGTGGCGGACGCGGCCCACGAGCTGAAGACGCCCATCGCGGTCCTCCTCGGGGAGTCGCAGGAGGCGCTCCGTTCCAACACCCGGCCGGACGACCGCCGCCGATCCCTCGAGACGATCGAGGCGACCGCGCGAGGGCTCGCGCGCGAGGCGGACAACCTGCTCGCTCTCGCCCGCTCCGACGTTTCGCGACCCGAAGCCGCCGAGCTCGTGGATCTCGCGGACGTGGCGGAGCAGTCGATCGAAGCGACATGGCCGCTCGCCCGCTCGCGGGATGTGCGCCTTCGCCTCCTTCCCGACGGCGACGCGCGAGTCCGCGGTGACGCTTCCGCCCTCTTTCACCTCGTGTCCAACCTCGTGGCCAACGCGGCTTCGTACACCGCACCCGGAACCTCCGTGGAGGTCGTCGCCGGAAACCGGGACGGCGAGGTCTTTCTCGAGGTCCGCGACCGGGGGCCGGGCGTCCCGCCGGCGGATCGTCGCCGCATCTTCGACCGGTTCGTGCGCCTCGACGAAGGCAGGCGCAGCCACCCGGAGGGCTCGGGCCTCGGCCTCGCGATCGTGGACCAGGTGGCGAGGACTCACCGCGGACGCGTGGAGGTGGAGGCTCGCGAAGAAGGCGGCTCCATCTTCCGTGTGAGTTTCCCATCCGCGACGTAACGAGCCGCCGAGGTGTCCCGCCATGGGATGTTGCGCGGCGGCCGTTTACGGCAAAAAAATTGGCCGGAGCCGCCGGGCTCCGGCCATGTGGAGGGGGGATGTGCTCCGCGAGCTACGACGTTTTCGACGCCGTCTTCGCGGACGAAATCCGAATGGACGTGGCGACGTTCTTCCCGTCCTTCTGGAGGATGCTCACCCGGGCGTGGTCGCCGTCTTTCAACGTGCCGCCCCGCACGCGCGTGGCGGACGTCCACGTGATCGGCGTCTCGCTTCCCGCTTCGGTCTTCAGCGAGAAAGTCTTCGCCTTCTGATCCACCGCGGAAACCGTCCCGGTCATCGTCGTCGCGTGCGCGCCTTTGGCCGCCGCCGCGGAGGCGATGCCGAGCGCGATCACCATCGCAATCGAAGAAACGAACGCTTTCTTTCTCATGCCGTTCTCTCCTTTCGCGGCAACCTTAGCGAGCGCGCGATGAATGCGGGGTGAATGCATCCTCGCTGCGCACCGATGAACGGGACATGAACGCCGAGGCCGGTGTAGCCTCTCGATCGTGCCGGAGGACCCGCGGACATTCCTTCTCCTCGCGGGTCTGATCGCGATCGCTGCGGTTCTCTACGCCTCCGTCGGTCACGGCGGCGCCTCGGCCTATCTCGCGGCGATGGCGCTCTTCGGGGTTCCCGCCGCCGTGATGAAACCCGCGGCGCTCGTCATGAACCTCGGCGTCGCCGGCGCGGGGACGCTGCGGTTCGCGGCCGCCCGGCTCGTGCCGTGGAAGCTGCTCGTCCCGCTCTGCGCGGGATCGGTGCCTGCCGCCTACGCGGGCGGTTTGATCCAGCTGCCGACCCGGTCCCACCGCATCCTGCTCGGGGCGGTGCTGCTCGTCGCCGCGGCGCGCCTGGCGATGAAAGCGCGGTCGGCCGATCTGCGTCCGCCGCCGGCGCTCGTGTGGCTGGTCGCCATCGGGCTCGTGTTCGGTTTCGTGGCGGGCCTGACCGGCGTCGGCGGCGGGATCTTCCTCTCGCCGCTCCTGATCCTCGCGAGATGGGAGGAGCCGCGACGCACCGCGGGCGCGTCGGCGGTCTTCATCCTCGTCAACTCCGCCGCCGGGCTCGCCGGACATCTCGCGGGTGGAGGGGCCGTTCCGGCGGCCGCGGCGCCGCTGACCGCGATCGCGCTCGCCGGGGGCCTGTTCGGATCCTGGCTCGGGGCGAAGCGCTTCGTGCCGCTGACGCTCCGGCGGCTGCTCGCGGTCGTTCTCGTGATCGCCGGAGCGAAGCTCCTTTTTTGAGGCGCGACCCGCCCCAGTCGAGGACTAGTCTCCGATCGCCGGCTGCGTGATGGTGGGGTTCTTCTCCGGGTTGTTGACCGCGTCCAGCGCCGCGAAAACGATCCCGTCGTGAAAGAACGTGCGCTCGCTCGAACGCACGTTCAGCGAGAGCAGCCCTTCTTCGAAGACCCCGAATTCGCCGGGGAGATCGTTCTCCTCGAGCAGACGCCCGGCGATGGTCGCGACCCGCTCGAGGTCGCCGGTCGTAGCAGGCTCTCCGTTCTCCTCGATGACGAAGACGCGCTTTCCCGGAGAAACGTCGCGCATCCCCTTGACCTTGAGCACCGAGCGGAGTCTACAGCGGCGACAGCGCCCGGAGGTCAGGTCTCCACTTGCCACATTGCTTCGCAAACAGAGCGCCGGGGGTCAGGTCTCCACTTGCCACTTCGCTTCGCGAAGATGGCAAGGGCATCGTAGTCAGTCGAGCGACATCTCGATCAGTGAAGACCTGACCCCGCTTTCTATAAGGGGGGGCTGTCCGTCGGCTCGAAGTGCGCGTGTTCCCGCTCCCGATCCGAGCTGGACAGTCCGTTCAGCACCCGCGCGCACCGGTTCCAGCGCAGGATGGCTTCGTCGTTTCCGGCCGGACGGATCTCCGCGGCGCGTTCGAACCAGCCGAGCGCGTCCTCGAAGAGGACGATGAGCGTGTGCGGCGGCCGCCCCGCCGCGAGCTGCGCCTTCGCGAACCGCTCCCGCGCGATGCCGACGTAGTAGAGCCGCTCGTACGGATCCTGCAGCCGCTGGAACGTGTTCTCCGCCTCGACGCGCCGGTCGGCCGGTCCCCCGCGGAACTGGTCGGTGATCGCGAGCCCGAGGAGCCGCAGCGCCGTCTGCTCGTCGGGCTCGACCGCGAGGACGTCGCGGCAGATCGACTCCGCCTCGCCCGGCTCGTTCAGGAGCCGGTACCAGTCCGCCTTCGCGGTCGCCTGCGGGATCGCTTCGTTCGAGATCGTCTTCAACTGGTACATGCCACCTCCTGAAAAGAGCTCGCGGCTCCCCCCTTCACTCTTTCGGTCCGAAGATCCTCCCCAGGAACCGTGTCACCGGGTCGTAGAAGTCGTCGACGACGCGCTCCTTCAAGGGAATGATGGCGTTGTCGGTGATGCGGATGTCCTCGGGGCAGACTTCGGTGCAGCACTTCGTGATGTTGCAGTAGCCGATCCCGAGCTCGTCCTTCAGGAGCCGCGTCCGCGAAACCGAGTCGAACGGGTGCATCTCGAGCCCCGCGATCCGGACGAAGAACCGCGGCCCGCCGAACTGGCTCTTCTTGTCGTGCTCCCGCAGGACGTGGCAGACGTCCTGGCAGAGGAAGCACTCGATGCATCGCCGGAACTCCTGGACCCGGTCGACGTCCGCCTGGAACATCTTCCAGTCCGTGCCGGGGCGCGGCGTGAACGGCGGTATCCGCCGGTTGACCTCGTAGTTCCAGGAGACGTCCGTGACCAGGTCGCGGATCACCGGAAACGTGCGCATGGGAGAGACGGTCACGGCCTTGTCGAGCGGAAGCGCGTCCATCCGCGTCTTGCACGTCAGCCGGGGTCTTCCGTTGACCTCCGCCGAGCAGGAGCCGCAGCGGCCCGCCTTGCAGTTCCAACGCACGGCGAGGTCGGGCGCGAGGTGTCCCTGGATGTAGTGCAGCGCGTCGAGGACGACCATTCCCGGCGCGACCGGCACGCGGTAGTCGACCGCGTCGCTCTTCTCCGCGTTCCCGCGGAAGACCCGGAGAACCGCCTCGCGGCTCACGTCGCCTCCGCGAGCAGCGCCTGCAGCTCGGCGGGCGGCTGCGGCACGGGCCGCTCGACGAGTTCCATGCCGCTCGCGCCCCGCCGGACGACGAGGTTGCGCCGCCCCCACTCCGGATCGGGCTTCGGGTGATCGGTCCGGCTGTGCGCGCCGCGGCTCTCCCGGCGGGCGATCGCGCTGCGGGTCACGGCTTCGGAGACGGTGAGCATCGATTTCAGGTCTCGCGCGAGATGCCAGCCCGGGTTGAAAAGGCGCGATCCCTCGACGCGGGCCCGCGACGTGCGCCCGGCGAGCTCCGAGATCTTGCGGAGGCCGAGCCCGAGGTCCTCCTCGTTGCGAAAGATGCCCACGAGGTCCTGCATCGTCTGCTCGAGGTCACGATGGATCGCGTACGGGCTCTCGCCGTCGGCGCGCTCGAAGTATTCGAGCATCTCCCTGGCTGCGCCTTCCACCTGGCCCGGGCCCGGAGGGCCCGGTTTTTCGGTCCGACGTGCGGCGGCGGCGAGGCCCGCCCGGCGGCCGAAGACGAGGAGGTCGGACAGCGAATTCCCCCCGAGGCGGTTCGCCCCGTGCAGCCCCGCCGCGACCTCGCCCGCGGCGAAAAGCCCGGGGACGGTCGTCGCCGCGGTCTCCGCCTCGACGCGCACACCTCCCATCATGTAGTGACAGGTGGGACCCACCTCCATCGGACCCTGCGTGATGTCGACGTCCGCCAGCTCCTTGAACTGGTGGTACATACCGGGGAGTTTCCGTTTCACGTAGTCGGCGGGCTTGTGGGAGATGTCGAGGTACGCCCCGCCGTGCTCGGTGCCGCGCCCCTCGCGCACCTCCGTGTAGATCGCCCGCGCCACGACGTCGCGGGTCGAGAGCTCCATCTGCTTCGGGTCGTAGCGCTCCATGAACCGCTCGCCCAGCCGGTTCTTGAGAACGCCCCCCTCTCCGCGGACCGCCTCCGTGACCAGGATTCCCTGCACGCCGGGGGGCCAGACCATCCCCGTCGGGTGGAACTGGACGAACTCCATGTCCTGGAGCTCGGCGCCCGCGTCGTACGCCAGGGCCATTCCGTCGCCCGTGTACTCCCAGGAGTTCGAAGTGATCCGCCAGGCCTTTCCGATACCGCCGGTCGCGAGCACGACGGCTTTCGCGCGGAAGACCACGAAGCGACCGTTTTCGCGCCAGTAGCCGAAGGCGCCACAGACGCGGTCCCCGTCCGTCAGAAGGCGCGTCACCGCGCACTCCATGTAGACGTCGAACCCCATCTGGACGCCGCGGTCCTGCAGCGTCCGGATCATCTCGAGGCCCGTGCGGTCCCCCACGTGGCACAGACGCTTGAAGGAGTGGCCCCCGAAAGCGCGCTGGAGGATGTCCCCTTCGGCCGTTCGGTCGAAGAGCGCCCCCCACTGCTCGAGCTCCCGCACGCGATCGGGCGACTCCTCCGCGTGGATCTGGGCCATGCGCCAGTTGTTCAGGAACTTCCCCCCGCGCATCGTGTCGCGGAAATGCGCGCGCCAGTCGTCCGTGCGGTCGACGTTCGCCATGGCCGCCGCGATCCCCCCCTCGGCCATCACGGTGTGCGCCTTGCCGAGAAGCGACTTGCAGACGATGCCGACCGAAGCGCCGTTCGCGAGGGCCTCGATCGCGGCGCGCAGGCCCGCGCCGCCGGCGCCGATGACGAGGACGTCGTGCTCGTGGGTCTCGTATTTCTCGGTGCTCACAGCAGCCGCAGATCCCGGATTGCTCCGCGGGCGAGCTCGCGGACGTAGAGGTCGGTGAGCCCCACGGAGACGAGGCTCAACCAGGCGAACAGCCCGTGTCGCTCGTTCAATACGGTCACTCCGCGCCAAAGCCGGTGACGCACCCGGTTGCCCGCCGAGCAGGAGAAGCAGTCGATCCGGCCGCCGGCGAAGTGCCGGAGCGAGTGGCAGGAGAACGTGTAGAGGGTCAGGAGCGTCACATTCGCGGTGAGCACGAGCGAGCCCGCGCCGACGCCGAACCCTCCGTCGAAGCGAAAGGCGAGGAAGGCGTCCTTCCACAGGAACACGAGGAACAGGATCGCGAGATAGAGAAAGAGGCGGTGAACGTTCTGCAGCACGAGAGGAAATGACGTCTCGCCGCGGTAGCCGCTCCGTGCTTCGCCGACGGCGCAGGCCGGAGGATCGAGAAAGAAGGCGCGGTAGTACGCCTTCCGGTAGTAGTAACAGGTCGCCCGGAACCCGAGCGGGCCGGCGAGGATCAGGAGCGCCGGGGAGAAGGGCCACCACCGGTGCTCCGGATCGATCAGCGGCGAGTAGAACGGAGAGAGGTAGGGACCCCACTCGAACCAGCGTCCCTCGAACGCGCGCGCCGTCGCGTAGATCGCGAAGAGGCCGAGGAGTGCGATGACGGGGAGGATCTCGATCCACCACGCGTCGCGCCTCAGCGTGGCTCCGAAACGGTGTGTGGACACTGGCAGAAAAGTCTATCGCGCGGACGGCGAAGGCTCGTGGCCCACGGGCTGGAGGGGCGCGATCGGATTCCAGTCTTCGCCGGTCCGCTCGAAGACGTCGGTGGCCGCCGACTCGAAACGGCGAGCGCCCTCCTTCCAGAGGAAGCGCTCGACCGCGATGCGCGGCAGGTCGACCCGGAGGACGTTGAACGAGTTGGGCTCTTCGCGCTCGCGCGTCGACGTCGCGGTCCCCGCCTGGACGAGCAGCGCGGAGCGCCCCGGCAGCCGGTATCGGATCGCAGTGTGGGTCGTGTGGGCGACGTGAAGGTGCCCGGAGACGATCAGGTCGAGGCCGCACTCGACGAACCCTTCCATCGCCATGCGCGCGCGCCCGACGAGGTCGTCGGTCCTGCGCCCCTCGGGGAGGTCGAACGGATGGTGGGTCACGATCGCGCGGACGATTCCGGGCGGCAGGGCACACAGCTTCTCGCGCACGCGCGCGACCTGCTCCTCGTTGATCCGTCCCCCCTTGAACGTCAGCGAACGCGCCGTGTTGACGGCGATGACCGCCATCTCCTCGTCTTCGTAGTACGGCTCCAGGTCCTGCGATATGTGGCGGCGGTAGTTCGCGAGCGGCCGGAGGAAGCGGGAGAAGACGTCGTACAGCGGGACGTCGTGGTTGCCGGGGACCGCGATCAGCGGCTTCGGCAGGAGGGCCAGGAAGTCGCGCGCCTGCCGGAACTGCCACGCCCGCGCGCGCTGGGTCAGGTCGCCGGAGACGACGACGAGGTGCGGCGAGACGCGGTGCGCCACCTCGAGGAGCGGGTCGAGGGTCGCGTCGTTCACGCGGCCGAAGTGGAGGTCCGAGAGGTGGAGCAGGACCCTCACGACACGCCTTCCTTTTCCGACTCCGGAGGGACGATCACCTGGAGCGCGCGCGGCCGAATGCGGTAGCGGAGCGGCGGCCGCATCATCACGATCTCACCGTCGGCCGCCACTCGCACCGGCTCCGTCCGCGAAGCGATCTCGAGCTCCTTCGTGCGCAGGACCTCGAACTTCCCGGTGGCGCGCAGCCGGCCGATGAGCGCGAGGAACGCGGAAAGGACGAGGTCGACGGGCCGCGCGCCGGGCGCGGTGTAGACCGACAGCTCCCCGCGATCGAGTCGCTCGCGGGTCCCGACGTCGAAGCCGTCCATCTCGTAGGAATTGTTCCCCACGAAGACGAAGGGCGTCGCTCTCCGGATCTCGTGGCCGTCCGTCGCAAGGATGACGTCGATCGGGCGATGCCGGTGCAGGGCGTGGATCGTGGCCCACACGAAGGCCGGCCACTTTCCCCAGCCGAGTTTCTGCCGCTCCTCGCGATGCCGGACGATTCTGGGGTAGAGGCCGAGGCTCGAGTTGTTGACGAAGGTGCGGCCGTTGACCTCTCCCACGTCCACCTGCGTCTCGCGACCGTGCACGACGTTGTGGACCGCGCCCTCGAGATCGAGCGGAATCCGCAGGTCTTTCGCGAAGTGATTGAGCGTGCCGAGCGGCAGGACCCCGAGGGTCTTTCGGGCGCCGGCGAGGACCGACGCGAGCGCGCTGATCGTGCCATCCCCGCCGGCGCCGACGACGACGGGGAAATCCTGCGACGCGACTTCCTTCGCGAGCGCGAGAAGCTCCTCGCCCCCTTCGGCGGTGCGGACGTCGGCCTCGGCGCCTTCCGATCGGAACGCCTCGCGGATGCGGTCGGGGACGTCCGTCTCCTCGCTGCCTCCGGAGTCGCGGTTCAGGAGGACGGGATAAGAAGGGCGCACCGGGTCGGCGATGTCCACCGCCCCCGCGGGTGCAAGACTTCGGCCCGCCGTGTATGCTGCCCGCGCAAAAGGGGACCAGATCATGATCGTTTTGCGCCGACTCGTCGCCGCGCGCGCATTTGCCGTCGCCGCACCTCTTTTCTTCTCGACGATTCCGGCCGCGGCCGCCGGAGTCTCGATTCCGGGCGCCTTCTACGAGCCGGCCCGCACGCTCGCCGCCGCGCCCGTCGCCCTCGCCGACCTGACGAACGCGGCGTCGGCTCTGACGGCGGCCGAGCGCCACGCTCTCCCTCCGCTCTCCGACTCCGAGCGCGCCGAACTCGCCCGGTCCGAGAAGGGCCTCGCGAAAGTGGGCCTCCTGCGCCGTCTCGGTGCCGGCATCCTCCTCGCGGGAGGTTCGCCCACCCTCGCCCGCGGGTCGCGCCGCTCCTGGCGCGGCGGACTTCTCGAACGATCCGGCGACGGGTCGCTCGTCTGGACGACGGCCGTCGTTTCCCCGGGCGCGTCGGGCATCCGTCTGCTCCTCGAGGGCGGTCCGGCTCCGGGGACGCGGGTCTACGTCTACTCGGCCAGGGGCGAAGTCCACGGTCCGTACGCGCTCGATGGCGCGGTCGCGTTGGAAGGGTTGTGGACCAACACGGTGTTTTCCGACGAAGTGTTCGTGGAGGCGCACTTCCCCGACTCCACCTCTCCGCGTTTCGCCATCGAAGTCATCGGGCACCTGGAGGGGAGCCGTCTCGCCGGCGCCGGCCTTCGCCCGACCGCATCCCCGGCGTCGGCGGCGTCGCCCCGGACGACCACGTGCTTCGTGGACGCGAGCTGCGTCGCGCCGTCCGAGTTCGGCGCGATCGAAGCCGCCTCGCACGCGGTCGCGACTCTCCTCTTCCGCGACGGCTTCTCCTTCTATGCCTGCTCCGGAGGGCTCGTGGGAACCACGGACCGATCCTTCGAGCCCTACCTCCTGACGGCGAACCACTGCTTCGGCACCCAGAGCTCGGCGTCGACGCTCGAGGCGGTCTTCAACTATCGGACGTCGGCCTGCAACTCCGCGTACCCGTTGATGTCCGGTTTTCCGCGGACGCTCGGCGCGACGCTCCTCGCGACCAGCACCACGAGCGACTTCACCCTCGTGCGGCTCTCGCAGGCCCCGCCGGCCGGAAGCTATTTCCTCGGCTGGAGCTCGGACGACGTTTCGCGCAGCGGCGGGACTCCTCTGTACCGCATCAGTTATCCCGCGCCGGACGACGACGTCTGGCCCCAGTACTACTCGCGTCACACGATCTCGTCGGTGCCGACTCCGGGCACGTGCCGCGGATACGCCCAGGGCAACTTCATTTACTCCAAGGATGCCCTGGGCGGGGTATCCGTTGGGAGCTCGGGAGCTCCGGTGCTTCTCGCGGATGGACGCATCGTCGGGCAGCTCCTCGGCGCGTGCGGGGGCAACGTCAGTGACGACTGCGATTCGGACGCGAATTCCACCGTGGACGGCGCCTTCTCCGTGAGCTACCCGCAGATCTCGCAGTGGCTCAACCCAACGGGCGGTGGGCCCTCGACCTGCATGCCGAACGCCGCGACCCTGTGTCTGAACGGAGGCCGGTTCAAGGTCGAAGTCGCCTGGCGGGTTCCCTCACAGGGAACCGGCGGGAGCGGGACGGCCGTTTCGCTCTCGGGCGACACCGGCTATTTCTGGTTCTTCTCGAGCGGCAACGTCGAGCTCATCGTCAAGGCTCTCGACGGCCGGGCCGTGAACGGCCACTACTGGATCTTCTACGGCGCGCTCTCCGACGTCGAGTACACGATCACCGTCACCGACACGTCCAACGGATCGGTGAAGACCTATTCGAATCCCCAGGGCAACATGGCGAGCGTGGCGGACACGAGCGCGTTTCCGTAAGGGTAAAGAGGTTTCAAGGAGAGGTGCCCGTGGCGCCTGCACGGTTCATTTGGTCCCTGGCCCCTCGGGAAACCTCAGCTTCAACCACTCCTCCACTTCGTTCGGCTTGAACCCGAAAGGCCCCGGCTCCCCCTTGTAGACGATCTTTCCGCTCTCCTCGACGATGTAGAAGCGCTCCGGCCAGCCGGCGTAGGCGTCGTTGGCCTCGTTGCCCATGTCGTCCACGGCGATCGGCACGTCGTATTGGAATCGCTTCACGAAGTCGTTGGCGATCGCCAGGCGGTCGGCGAGCGTCTTCGGCTGCGGGTAGCAGACGTTCTCTTTCTCGTTGGAGTCCATCTGCCACTCGTCCTCCGGGTGTGCCTCCTTGATGTACACGGTGAGGAAGCTCACGCGGTCGCCGTACTCGCGGTGCATCCGACGGACGCGCTCGACCGAGCGACGAAACGGCGGTCAGGTGTAGCTGCCGAAGACGAGAACGAGCGGCTTCGACCCGATCGAATCCGCGAGGCGGATCCGGCCGCGGCCGTCGAGCGACACGAGGGTGACGTCCGGCGCCGCCTGTCCCACCTGAAGCGCGCCTTCGCTTCGCTGGGTTCCGTATCGGGCGAGTCCGTACACGTTGCGCGGTCCGATCTTCCAGACGACGAACGCCGCACCGGCCACGGCGACGGCGAGGACTCCCAGGAGCACCTTCTTCCAGGGGCGCACGGTGCGCCGATTATCCGCGGGCCACGCCTTTTTTTCGCTCCGCCACGAGAGATGACGGGGGACAGAAAGCGTGTTCCAACTGATGCTCCCGGAGACAAATTAGTGTCCATTGGGCGGCCGGGGCAGGTACCATGCTCTTTGTTTTCAACAGTTCGCCTTCTGGAACGCAAGTTGCCTTCCTCGTAGAACCGAAAACCCGTTGGCTAACTCAGATTTCACCCGGCGTACCGCGATGCGTGTGTCCTCGAGGCGCCGGACCGCAGCCATCCGGCGCTCGGTCCTGGCCCTGGGGGCGCTGCTCCTCGGGGTCTCCTTCGCGCCGGCGCAGACGGGCCGTTTCTATACCGTCACCCCCTGCCGCATCGTGGACACCCGCAACGCGGCAGGGCCGTGGGGGGGTCCGGCGCTCTACGCGAACACCGAACGGCGCTTCACCGTAGTCGGCCAATGCGGCATCCCGACGAACGCGGGCGCCGTCGCGGTCAACGTCAGCGCGACCGGGGCGACGACGGGCGGGAACTTCCGCGTTTACCCGGCGGGAGTCCCGCTTCCGATGAGCGCGACGGTCAACTACTCGGCGGGACAGACGCGGTCGAACAACGGGACGTACGAGCTGGGCGGCGGCCAACTTGCCGTCTATTGCACGCAGGGGTCGGGCACCGCACACTTCATTCTCGACGTATTCGGATGGTTCGAGGATACCCCTCCCCCGACCGGCGGCGGCGCCCAGATCTGGGTGCGCCGCATGACCGGTCCAACCGCCTTCGACAACGCGTACGTCAACAGCGTTGCGGTGGACGGGCAGGGCAATGCGGTCGTCGCCGGGTACTTCGAACGCTCGGTCGACTTCGGCGGGGGCACGCTCACGAGCGCCGGAGCCACCGACGTGTTCGTCGCCAAGTTCTCGAGCTCGGGCGCGCACCTCTGGTCGCGCCGTTTCGGGGGCGTGAACGACGATGTCGCCGAGGGTGTCAGCTTCGACGGCGCCGGAGACGTGGTCGTGGCGGGGTATTTCAGCGGATCGGCGGACTTCGGCTCGGGCGTCCTCACGAGCGCCGGCGGGACCGACGTGTTCGTCGCGAAATACTCCTCGAACGGCGCACCGTCGTGGTCCCGCCGCTTCGGGAGCACCGGTACGGACCGCGGCCTCGCAGTCGACGTCGACGGCTCCGGGAACTACGTCTTCGCCGGATACATGGTCGGAACCGTCGACTTCGGAGGCGGGGCCCTGACGAGCGCCGGCGCGGCCGACGTCTTTCTCGTCAAGTACTCGCCGGCCGGCGGACACATCTGGTCGAAGCGATTCGGGGGTTCCTCGAGCGACGTCGCCCTGGCGGTGTCGGTGGACGCCGGTGGAGACATTGCGCTCACCGGGTATTTCCAGGGGACGTCGAACTTCGGCGGGCAGAACCTGACGAGTGCGGGCGCGAACGACGCCTTTCTGGCCCGCTACGACATGAACGGTCGCGAGGTCTGGTCGAAGCGGTTCGGAAGCTCCTCCGACGACCGCGGGACGTCGGTCGCGATCGACGGACAGGGTGCGGTGATCGCCACCGGGTCCTTCCTGGGCACCGTCGACTTCGGCGGCGGAGCGATCCCGAACGCCGGCGGGGCCGACATCTACCTCGCGAAGTACTCTTCGAACGGAACCTATTCCTGGGTCCGGACCTTCGGTACGTCCGCGAGCGTGGGCGAGACGGCCAACGCGGTCGCGGTCGACGGAAGTAATAACGTCCTCCTGACAGGAGCGATCGTCAACACGGTCGACTTCGGCGGGGGAGGTCTCCCGACCAACGGCACCTACGACGTCTTCATCGCGAAGTTCCGCTCCGACGGCCTGCACACCTGGTCGAAGCGGTACGGCGCGTTGTACGACGACCACGGCTGGGGAATCACCTCGGACGCGGCCGGCAACGTCATCGCCGCCGGCGATTTCATTCAGTCGATCAACTTCGGCGGAGGCGCGCTCGTCAACGACGGCGGGGCGGACTCCTGGATCGTCAAGCTCACGCCGTAGGGAGCGCCGCCTCCCGCCCGAACTAGCCCGGGCCGAAAACCTCCGCCACCGTCCGGACTTTGAGCGGCCCCAGATTCCGGGCCCGGACTTCCGCCTCGATTTTCCGGCGGTCTCCCACCAGGGTGATCACGACCTTCGCGGGATCGACGTACTGCTCCGCGACGCGCTTGACGTCGGCCGCCGAGACCGCGCCCACATTCGTGACGAAGGAACCCAGCCAGCCGTCCGGCAGCCCGTAGACGAACTGCTCCTCGAGCTTCGAAGCGATGTCCCCGGTCGTCTCCACCTCGGACGGAAACGACAGGGCAACGTAGTTCTTCGCTTTCGCGACCTCGGCGTCGGTCACGGTCCTGCGGATCGCGTCGAGCTCGTTGAAGAACTCCGTCAGCGCCGGGCCGGTCTTGTCCGTCTGAACCGCCGCGCCCGCCACGAACGGGCCGGTGGAAAGGCGGTAGTCGAACGAAGAACGCGCGCCGTAGGCGTAGCCGTGCTGTTCCCGGAGGTTCTGCATGAGTCGCGAGGTGAAGGATCCCCCGAGGATGGTGTTCATGACGGTGAGCGGAAAGTAGTCGGTCGTCGAGCGCGGCGGTCCGATGCGCCCGATACGGATCTCGGTCTGCGCCGAGCCGGGACGGTCCACGATCCAGATGCCGCGGTCGCGGACCTGCGCCGCGGCGGGAACCGCCTCGGGCGTTCGCGGGTTCGCGGCCTTCCACCCCCCGAAGGCCTGCTCGAGTTGTGCCTGTACGGCCGGAGCAAGCACGTCTCCAACCACGACGATCGCCGAATTCCCGGGCTGGTAGACGCGCTCGTGGAACGCGGCGAGGTCGGCCCGCGTGAAACCGCGAACCGCGGTCTCGGTCCCGATGATCGGGACGCCGTAGCGGTGGTCGCGGCCATACAGCGCGTTGGCGAAGGCGACCGACGCGATCGCCGACGGCTCGTCGCGCAGCTGCAACAGCTCGGTCAGCCGGTCTTTCCTCACCCGATCGAGCTCGGCGACCGCGAACGTCGGCCGGAGGACCACGTCGGCGAAGATCGGCAGCGCGGCGCCGAACCGCTTCACCGGAACGTGGAGCGCGACCGTGCTCGCGTCCCAGCCGGCGCGGGTTCGCAGGTCCGCTCCGAGGTAGTCGAGCTCGTCGGCGATCGCGAGCGCGCTGCGGGAGCCCGCCCCTTCGTCGAGAAGGTCCGCCGTCATGCTCGCGAGCCCCGGCTTGCCGCGAGGGTCGGCGCCCGCGCCCGCGCGGACGACGACGTTCACCTGCACGACCGGGACGTCGTGGAGCTCGACGACGAGCACCGGGAGACCGTTGGAGAGGCGCAGCTTCTGGACCGGCGGAAGCTGGAGCGGGCGGACGGGGCCGAGCGCCGGAGGCTTCGAGCGGTCCGGTGCGGAGGCGGCGGTCTGCCCGGGAGCGGGAACGCCGACCGAGAGGAGGAGGAGAAGAGCGGAGGCGGCTCGCGACGCGCGGCTCATGGCTTCTTCTCCGCGGCCAGCGATTTCTTGCCGGCCGGAACCACCGAGAGGACGAGCCGGGCGTCGTCGCGCAGATAAGCTCGCGCCGCCGACTGCACGTCGAGCGGATCGAGCGACGTGTAGCGCGCGAGGTCCTCGGCGAAGTAGTCCGGACGGCCCGTGTAGAACTCGTAGAGGTTCAATCGGTCGGCCTTGCCGCCGAACCCTCCGACCCTCTCGAGAGCCCCGTAGAACGCGGACTCGATCTGGTTGACGGCGCGCTCGAGCTCGCGCGCGGCGGGCGGCTGCGCCTTGAGTTTCGCGAGCTCCTCGGCAATCACTTTCTCGATTTCGGAAAGGCCGTGGCCCTCCCGCGCGGTGGCCGTGACGAGGAACATCGACCCGAGCGCGCCGGAGTTCTGGCTCGCCGAAACGTCCTGTGCGATCTGGAGGTCGTAGACGAGCCTCTTGTAGAGCCGGGAGTTCTTGCCGAACGCCAGCACTCGCGCCACGACGTCCATCGCTTCGTCGCCCGGATGGAAGTACGACGGTGTGAGCCAGCCCAGGAAGAGCTGCGGGAGCTGGACCTGGTCCTCGAGCGTGATCCGCTTCTCCTCGCCGAGCACGGGCGTCGGCGCCGAGAGCGGCGGGACGGGGGCGCCGCGGGGGACGTCGGCGAACCACTTCTCGACGAGGCGCCGCGCCTCGACCGGATCGATGTCGCCGGCGACGACGAGCGTCGTGTTGTTCGGACCGTAATAGCTCTTGAAGAACTGGACGACGTCCTCGTAGCTCGCAGCGGTCAAGTCTTCCATGGAGCCGATGACGGGCCAGTGGTACGGGTGGTTGGGCGGGAACATCAACTCCGAGAGCTTCAGAAAGGCGACACCGTAGGGTCGGTTCTCGTACGACTGCCGCCGCTCGTTCTTGACGACGTCGCGCTGTCCGTTCACTTTTTCGGGGCTCATCGCGCCGAGCAGGTACCCCATCCGGTCGGACTCCAGGAAGAGCGCGAGCTCCAGGGCGTTGGAGGGAACGGTCTCCCAGTAGTTCGTGCGGTCCGTGTCCGTCGAGCCGTTGTTGTCGCCGCCGGCGGCCTCGAGCCAGTTGTCGAAGTCTCCCTCCGGCACGTGGCCCGACCCCTCGAACATCAGGTGCTCGAAGAGGTGCGCGAACCCGGTGCGTCCCGGCTTCTCCCGCGCGGAACCGACGTGGTACCACGCGTTCACCGCGACCAGGGGGACCGTGTGATCCTCGTGGAGGATCACGTCGAGCCCGTTGGCGAGAGTGAACTGCGTGTAGGGAACCGACAGCCGCGCGGTCTCCTGGCCTCCGAGCGACGCCGGAGCGAGGACGAGCGCCGCGGCTATGAGGACGGACGCGAAGCGACGGGTCATGATCTCCCCCAATCCGATCAATTTACGGGGCGAGGCGGTGAAAGTTACCTCGGCGCCAGGCACGCTTCTCCCTGCGAGAGGAGGCCGCGCACGAGGCCGACGTAAACGCCGACCGCCGACGCGACCTCGGCGAGCGAGACTTTTTCCTCGGCGCCGTGCGCGTCGCGGATCGATCCGGGCCCGAAGAGGATGGGCTCGCCCCACGCCGGAAGGAGCGGCAGATCGCACGCGAACGACACGATCTCGCCCGGGCTCGTCTTCGGGCAGCGGAACGACACGGGGTCCGAGCGATATCCGACCCGGACGTCGACCCGGCCCTGGGCCATCGGTCGGATGTGGGCGAGCAGTGTCTCGATCGGCTCACCCGTGCGGAAGATGATCTCGGCGCGCGCGCTCTCCGCGATCACGTTGGGCGCCGTGCCCGCCTGGAGCACGCCGATGTTCATCGTCGTCGCGCCGAACGTCGGATGTTCCGGGAGCTTCATTGCACGCAGGTCGTTCAGGAACTCGAGCAGAGGATCGACGGCCGACCGTCCCGTCGACGGTTCGGAGGAGTGGCCCGAGACGCCCCGGGCCTCGACCTCGATGCGAAGGCATCCCTTCGAGCCCGCGACGAAGCGGCTGCCGGTTGGCTCCCCGCCCACCAGGTAGCGCGCGAGGTGCGGTCGGCGGTTCGCCGCGAGCGCCCCGTCGGAGCCGCGCTCCTCGCCGACGAGGACGAGCAACCCCACCTCGGACGTCCCGTCGCGCGCGAGCTCCTCGAGGGCAATGGCCTGTGCGGCCAGGCTCGCCTTCGCGTCGCAGGCGCCGCGTCCCATCAGGACGTCCCCCTCGCGGCGCGGCGGGAAGAACGGGGGAACGGTGTCCGCGTGGGTCGTCAGGACGACGCTCGGGTGGCCGCGGTGCACGAAGAGGTTGCGCCGGTCGGGAGCCACTTCCATCGAGTCCACGATCCAGCCGGACGACGCGTACCGGCGCTCCAGAAACGCGAGCACCGGCTCCTCCGACCCCGTGACTGACGGAATCGCGACGAGCTCGGAAAGGAGAGAGACGGCGCGCTCGCCCGCATCCGGCATACGCCGCGGGATCATAGACTGCGCGCATGAACACCGATCGCCGTCACGGAAACTCCCTTTCCCTCCGCGGGGGAGCGCGAGGGGTCTCCCCTCGCCGACAGGACGTCCCGGCCGCGACCGAAGGTCGCCGTTCCCGCGAAGCGGGCGGCCGGAGGGTCGGGGTGAGGGGGCTCCTTCTTGCCGCCGCACTCCTGTTCCCCCTCACCGCCGCGACACCCGTGCCGAAGGCCGCCCCCCGGGACGACATCGTCTTCGAAGGGGGCCGGGTCGTCGACGGGACGGGCGCTCCCTGGTTCGTGGGGGACGTCGCGGTGCGCGACGGCCGCATCACCGCGGTCGGGAAACTGGACGGACGACCCGCGCGCCGCCGGATCGACGCCAAGGGCCTCGTGGTCGCTCCGGGGTTCATCGACCTCCTCGGCCAGTCCGAATACAACGTGCTCGTCGACGGGCGCGCCGCGTCCAAGGTTACGCAGGGGATCACGACCGAGGTCACCGGCGAAGGCGTCTCGCTCGCTCCGCTGAACGCGCGGCTCATCGCCGAAGACCGCGAGATGTACGCGAAGTACGGCGTCACTCCGGACTGGCGGACGCTCGAAGGCTTCTTCCGGGCGCTGGAGCGGCGGGGCACCGCGATCAACATGGGGACGCTCATCGGCTCCGGCGGCCTCCGAAGCTACGTCGTCGGCGCCGAGAAAAGGGCGGTGACGTCCTCCGAGCTCGACGCCATGAAGGCGCTCCTCGAGCAGGGGATGCGGGAGGGAGCGCTCGGGGTCTCGTCGTCTCTTCAGTACATCCCCAACATCTACTCGACCACCGAGGAGCTCACCGCGCTGTCGGAGGTGGCCGGGCGTTACGGTGGCGCGTACTTCACCCACCAGCGATCGGAGTCTTCGCGCATCGACGAATCGCTCGACGAGGTCTTCCGGATCGCGCGCGACGCGAAAGTGCGCGCGCAGGTCTGGCACCTGAAGACGGCCTACAAGCCGAACTGGGGCCGCATGCGGGAGATCCTCGGCAAGATCGAGGCCGCTCGCGCCGCGGGTATCGACGTCTCGGCGAACCAGTATCCGTACAACCGGGCGTCCAATGGTCTCGACGCCTGCCTGCCGCCCTGGGTGCGCGAAGGCGGGCGGGAATCGCTCCTGAAACGGCTCTCCGATCCGGCGACGCGCGAGCGCGTGAAGACCGACATGTCCCGCGACACGACCGAATGGGAGAACCAGTATCTGGGCTCGGGCGGGCCGGAGGGCGTGATGGTGGGCTCCGTCCTGTCGGACGCGCTCAAGAAATACGAGGGCCGCACGATCGCGTCGATCGCGGCCGACGAGAAGAAGGACGCGCGGGACGCGCTGCTCGACCTCGTGATCGCCGACCGCGCGAATGCGAGCTGCATCATCTCGATCATGGACGAGAACGACGTCCGCGCCGCTCTCGCGCATCCGCTGGTCTCCTTCTGCACGGACTCTCCGGCGAAGGCGACCGACGGGCCGTTCTCCCGGGAGGGATCGCATCCGCGCGGCTGGGGTTCGGCGGCGCGGATCCTCGGCCACTACGTCCGCGACGAAAAGGTCCTCTCTCTCGAGGAAGCGATCCGCAAGATGACGTCGTTCGCGGCGGCGAGCGCCGGGATCCCCGACCGCGGAATCCTGCGGCCCGGGTTCGCCGCGGACCTCGCGGTCTTCGACCCGAAGACCGTCCGCGACGTCGCGACTTTCGAGAGCCCGAACCGCTACAGCGAAGGCTTCCGGTACGTCGCCGTCAACGGGGTTCTCGTGATCGACGAAGGGAAGCTCACCGGAAAGAAGCCGGGCCGCGCGATCCGGGGACCGGGATTCGGTTCGAAGTCCCCGGTTCGGAGCTCAAGGTCGGGCGCCGCCCCCCGGGCTCTCGGGCTTGCGGCCCGGGACGCCGGAAAGCCGGTGACGGACTAGCACGACGCCGCCGCGGTAGTCGTGCCGGAGCTCGTCGTCCCCTTCGGGCGCGAGTAAGTGCCGGCGCGAGTAGAGCACCACGTATCCGTCGGGATGCCGCGCGAACCATCGGGGCAGGTCGTCGACGCCGATGACCTCCAGCGGATTCCGAAGCCTCCCTGCGAACTGGTACTCCCCGCGATACCTCCCGGCGTGCGCGAGCGGATGTCCTTCGCGCTCGAGCCGGCCCAGCAGCCGCGCGACGCGGGATACGTCGTAGAGGGGCGTCGCGCTCCGGCCGACGGCGACCAGGGCCACGACGACCGCCGCGAGCGAGCTGGCGGCCACGAGCTCGAGCGCGCGAAGGCGGGAGCCGGGGCGCACGACGAGGAGCAGGACTCCGAGTACCGCGACGATCGCTCCCGCCGCGTGGGGCAGCCCCG
>DATIBN010000008.1:0-4102 GCA_035457525.1 Thermoanaerobaculia bacterium
GGAAGCGAATCCCTCGCGTCGGCCGGGGCGAAGCTGTTCGCACAGCACGCGTGCAACACGTGCCACCGGCCGGATTCCCTCGCCCGCGGCCCCAACCTGGAAGGGTTGTTCGGCACCAAGGTGACGCTCCAGGACGGCCGCACCGTCGTCGCCGACGAGAACTACATCCGCGAGTCGATCGTGATGCCCAACACGAAGGTCGTCGCCGGATTTCAACCGATCATGCCCACCTTCCAGGGTCTGATCAGCGAGGAGGGACTCCTGCAGCTCGTCGCGTACGTGAAGTCCTTGTCCAAGACAGCGCCGGCTCAGCCGCCTGTAAACCTCGACAGCCGAAGGTTGCACCCTCTCCCTCCGGGAGAGGGGGCCGGGGGTGAGGGGGCTGACCGAGCCGTAACGCAGGCTCCCCGATGAGCGCCGTGACCCGTCCGCCCGAGCCCCAGGCCCCCGCCGCGCCGCGCGTGAACTACCTGAACGCGACCTACGGCCTGAAGTCGTGGCTTCTGACGCGGGACCACAAGCGGATCGCGCTCCTCTATCTCGGGTCCGTCACGGTCTTCTTCTTCCTGGGGGGATTGTTCGCCGTCCTGATCCGGCTCGAGCTCCTGACCCCGGCCGGCGACCTCGTTCAGTCGGAGACCTACAACAAGCTCTTCACCATGCACGGCGTCATCATGGTGTTCTTCTTCCTGATACCCGCGATTCCCGCCGTGCTCGGGAACTTCCTGATCCCCATGATGATCGGCGCCAAGGACCTCGCCTTTCCGCGGATCAACCTTCTCTCCTGGTACATCTACGTCGTCGGCGGTCTGTTCACGCTCTGGGCGGTGGTCCACGGCGGCGTGGACACGGGCTGGACGTTCTACACGCCCTACAGCACCACCTACTCGAACGGCTACGTGATCATGACGGCCGTCGGGATCTTCATCACCGGCTTCTCCTCCATCCTCACGGGCTTGAACTTCATCGTGACCGTGCACACGATGCGCGCGCCCGGGATGACGTGGTTCCGGCTGCCGCTCTTCGTGTGGTCCCACTACGCGACCAGCCTCATCATGGTGCTCGGCACGCCCGTCGTCGCCGTGACGATCCTCATGGTGGGAGTGGAACGTCTCTTCCACCTCGGGATCTTCGACCCGAAGCTCGGCGGGGACCCGATCCTCTTCCAGCACCTCTTCTGGTTCTATTCGCACCCCGCCGTCTACATCATGGTGCTGCCGGCGATGGGCGTCGTCTCGGAGCTCGTGACGACGTTCTCGCGGAAGAACATCTTCGGTTACAAGTTCGTCGCGTTCGCCTCGGTCGCGATCGCGGTGCTCGGGTTCCTCGTGTGGGGCCACCACATGTTCGTCTCGGGCCAGTCGGTCTACGCCGGGATGATCTTCTCGATCCTCTCGTTTCTCGTGGCCATTCCTTCGGCGGTGAAGGTCTTCAACTGGACGGCGACGATGTACAAGGGGTCGATCTCTTACCGGACGCCGATGCTCTACGCGTTCGGCTTCATCGGCCTCTTCACGATCGGCGGGCTCACGGGCCTGTTCCTGGCGTCGCTCGGGCTCGACGTCCACGTGCACGACACGTACTTCATCGTCGCGCACTTCCACTACATCATGGTCGGCGGCACGATCATGGGATACATGGGCGGCATCCACTACTGGTGGCCGAAGATCAGCGGCAAGCTCTATCCGGAGGGGTGGGCGCGCTTTTCGGCCCTGGTGATCTTCGTCGGGTTCAACCTGACGTTCTTCCCGCAGTTCATCCTCGGGTACCTCGGAATGCCGCGGAGGTACCACGCGTACCCCGACGAGTTCCAGGTGTTGAACGTGATGTCGTCGGCGGGGGCCTCGATCCTGGGAGTGGGCTACGTCATCCCGCTCATCTATCTCTTCTGGTCCATGCGCTACGGCAAGCCGGCGGCGGCGAACCCGTGGGGCTCGACCGGGCTCGAGTGGGACACCCCGTCCCCGCCGCCGACCGAGAACTTCCCGGTGACGCCGGTCGTGACGACCGAGCCGTACCACTACTCGCCCGACGAGGTCGAAGTCGTTGGCTGACGCGACCGCTCCCGCCGTGACGGGGGGGAACGCCGGGCATGGCGGCCCGCGCGAGCTGCAGCACCACTTCGACACGATGGAGCAGCAGCGCGAGGCCTCCTCCTTCGGGATGTGGCTCTTCCTCGTGACCGAGATCCTCTTCTTCGGAGGTCTCTTCACGGCGTACGCCGTCTACCGCCACCAGTATCCGATCGCGTTCGCCGAGGCGAGCCGCCACCTCGACATCACGCTGGGAACCTTCAACACCGCGGTCCTGATCGTCTCGAGTCTCACGATGGCGCTCGCGGTCTGGTCCGCGGCCGTGGGGAGGCGCAAGGGGATCGTCCTCTTCCTGATCCTCACGATGGCTCTCGGCGCCGTCTTCCTCGGAGTCAAGGCGGTCGAGTACTCGCACAAGTTCCACGACCACCTCGTGCCCGGGCCGTCCTTCCAGTTCCCGGGGCCGCACGCGCGGCCGGCCGAGATCTTCTATTCGCTCTACTTCACGATGACCGGTCTGCACGCGGCGCACATGGTCATCGGCATCGGGCTTCTGACCGTGCTCCTGCTCCAGGCGCGCAAGGGACGCTACACGCCCGAATACCACACGCCGGTCGAGGTGTCGGGTCTCTACTGGCACTTCGTCGACATCGTCTGGATCTTTCTCTTCCCGCTGCTGTACCTGATCGGAAGGCACCTGCATTGACGGAGAGATCCCTCGGACCTGCGGTCCTCGGGAGGAGACACATCTGAGCGAGCACGTCGTTCCCCGATCCGTCTACTTCGCCGTCTTCGGGGCGCTCATGGTGCTGACCGCGACAACCACCGCGGTGTCGTTCGTGGATCTGGGCCCCTGGAACACGGTCGTCGCGCTGGCGATCGCGTTCCTCAAAGCGACGCTCGTCGTGCTCTTCTTCATGCACGTCAAGTACAGTCCGCGGCTCACCCAAATCACCGTCGGCGGGGGTCTGCTGTGGCTCGCGATCCTGATCCTGATCACGCTGTCGGACTTCATGACCCGCGGCTGGCTGCCGGTTCTGCGATAGCTCGAGGGGGGCACGCTCCGTGCACGTCGATCGCGCATGAACCGTGATCGAACGTTGCGGGAGGCGGGTGTGAGCCGCGTCCTCGCGATCGTCCTGACGTGCGTCTCGTTCGTTTCCGCCTGCCGCCGGGTCAACGTGCTCGAAGCCCCGGCGAGCCCGATCGCGTACGCGCCGGAAGTCCCGCGCCCGATCCACCGGAAGAGCCCTGCGAGGATCGCCGTGGAGCTCGACTCGAGCATCCGGGACGTCGCCCTGCGCCCCGACGTTTACTACAAGGCCTGGACGTTCAACGGCACAGTCCCGGGGCCTTTCATCCGCGCGCGAGTCGGCGACACGCTCGAAGTCGGCGTCACGAACAGCGATCCGTCCGGGATGCCCCACAACGTCGACTTCCACGCCGTGGTCGGACCCGGGGGCGGCGCGGACGTCACCACCGTCACGCCCGGGCAACGGAAGGTGGCGGAATTCAAGCTGCTCTTCCCCGGCGTCTTCGTCTACCACTGCGCGGCGCCGCCCGTCACCGACCACATCGCCAATGGGATGTACGGGCTCATTCTCGTGGAGCCGAGGGGAGGTCTGCCGCCCGTCGATCACGAGTTCTACGTCGTTCAGAGCGAGTTCTACACGGCAACCGCGACACCGCCGGAGGGCTCCCGTTACGTCGAGTACTCGCACGCCGCCGGATTGCGGGAGGACCCCGAGTTCGTCGTCTTCAACGGGAGCGCCGGCTCCCTGTTCGGTCATCGCGCGCTGCAGACGGAGACCGGGCAGACCGTCCGGATCTTCTTCGGTAACGCCGGCCCGAACTTGATCTCGTCGTTTCACGTGATCGGCGAGGTCTTCGAGCGCGTTTACCGCGAAGGAGACCTCGTCAGCCCTCCGGCCCGCTTCGTCCAGAGCACTCTCGTTCCGGCGGGGGGGTCGACCGTCGTCGAGTTTCAGACGCTCGTTCCGGGCAGATACATACTCGTGGATCACGCGATCTTTCGCACCGAGAAAGGAGCTGTCGGGCACTTGAACGTC
>DATIBN010000009.1:0-3376 GCA_035457525.1 Thermoanaerobaculia bacterium
GTTCGACCGCGGATACCTCTCCCCGTACTTCATCACCGACTCGGAGCGGATGGAGGTCGTGCTCGAGAACGCGAAGGTGCTCCTCTACGAGAAGAAGATCTCGAACATGAAGGACCTTCTGCCGATCCTCGAGCAGATCGCCAAGCAGGGCCGGCCGCTCCTGATCGTCGCCGAGGACGTCGAGGGCGAGGCGCTCGCCACGCTCGTGGTCAACAAGCTCCGCGGCACGCTCCAGGTGGCCTCGGTCAAGGCGCCGGGCTTCGGCGATCGCCGCAAGGCGATGCTCGAGGACATCGCGATTCTGACGGGCGGCAAGCTCATCTCCGAGGACCTCGGCATCAAGCTCGAGAGCGTGAAGTGGGAGGACCTCGGTGACGCAAAGAAGGTCACGATCGACAAGGACAACACCACGGTGGTCGTCGACGACCGCTCCAAGAAGAAGCAGGAGACGATCCAGGGCCGCGTCAAGCAGATCCGGACCCAGATCGAGGAGACGACCTCCGACTACGACCGCGAGAAGCTCCAGGAGCGGCTCGCCAAGCTGACGGGCGGCGTCGCCGTCGTCCGCGCCGGCGCCAACACCGAGACCGAGATGAAGGAGAAGAAGGCGCGCGTCGAAGACGCCATGCACGCCACGAAGGCGGCCGTCGAGGAGGGCATCGTGCCCGGCGGAGGCGTGGCCTTCCTGCGCGCGATCGAGAGCGTCGAGAAGACCAACAAGGAGCTCTCCGGGGACGAGAAGATCGGAGCGAGGATCGTCGTCCGCGCGCTCGAGGAGCCGACCCGCCAGATCGTGGCGAACGCCGGCGCCGAGGGCTCGGTCGTCATCAACGAGCTCAAGACCCGGGGCGGCAACTTCGGTTACAACGCCAACTCCGAGAAGATCGAGGACATGATCAAGGCGGGGATCATCGACCCCACCAAGGTCGCGAAGAACGCGCTTCAGAACGCCGCGTCGGTCGCGGGGCTCATGCTCACGACCGAGGCCATGGTCTCCGAGATCAAGGAGAAGGAAAAGGCGCCGGCCGGGATGCCCGGTGGCGGCGGAATGGGCGGGATGTACTAAGACCCCGGGAAACGGGAAACGGGAAACGAAGGCCCCGGCGCGAGCCGGGGCCTTTCCTTTTTGGGAAGCCCCTCCGACGGTCACTGCCGGCCGGCCCCTATACTGCCGGGAGCCATGACGCCTGCGCCCGCAAACCGCGTCTGCGCCGTCATCGTCCACTTCCGGACGCCGGACGCGACGCTCGAGTCTGTCGGGGCGGTCGCGCGTACGACCCCCGGGGCCGAGATCGTCGTGGTGGACAACGCATCCGGCGATTCGATCGGCGGCCGCCTCGCGGCCGAGTCCCCTTCCGCGCGCCTCGTGGCGGAATCCTCGAATCGGGGATACGGCGCGGCGTGCAACCGGGGCGCGCGCGAGTCGAGGCGAGAGCTTCTGATGTTCCTGAACTCGGATGCGGTCGTCCAGCCCGGTTCCGTCGAGGCTCTCATCGCTGCCCTGGAAAGCGATCCGAGGGCTGCCTGCGCAGGGCCGCGGCTCGAAAACCCGGACGGGGCGCTCCAGCCCTCGATCCTGCGGCTCCCGACGCTCTGGCGAGTCTTCTGCGAAAGCTCGGGCCTGGCTTTTCTCGCCGGCGGCCGCGGGTCGCTGCGCGGGCACTCCGCGACGCGGGAGGACCACTCGCGAAAGCGCGCCGTCGAGTGCATCAAGGGCGCGGCGCTTCTCGTCCGCCGGACCGCCTTCGAGGAGGTCGGCGGCTTCGACGAGAGTTTCTTCCTGTACGCGGAGGAGAGCGACCTCTGCGCGCGGCTCCGGCAGCGAGGCTGGAAGGTCCTCTTCGAGCCGACGGCGCGCGTCGTTCATCGCGGAGGCGTCTCGGCAGGTGACGCTCTCTTTGGACAGTTGAACGACAGCCTCGCGGTCTATGTTGCGCGCCATCAGGGGAAGCTCGCGGGGACGGCGGCACGGGTCGTGCTCCGGGCCGGATCGGCGGCGCGCTACGCTCTCTCGCTCGTGACGCCGGGAGAAAGGGGACGCATCCGCCGCTCGCGGTACCGCGCTGCCCTGGCCGGCCCGCCGCGGAGGGCATGAAGCCCTTCCTCTACGCGGTCTGCCCGCGCCCGCCCCATCCGACGCGGGACGGCTCGGCGATCCGCAACTTCTACCTTCTCCGCGGCCTCGCCGAAGACTTCCGCGTGCGCGCGTTCGTGCTGCTCGCCCCGCACCTGCGCGAGTTGCCGCACGAGCTTCCTCCGGGGGTCGAAGCCGAACGTTTCCCCCAGTCGCCGCGATCCCTCCGGCGTGCCGCGGCGCTGGCGGCGAGCGCGGTGGGACGCGCGTACTCGCCGTATCTCTATCGCTCGAGGCCGCTGGCGGCGCGCCTGCGGCAGCTGGCGTCGCAGGAGAAGCCGTCCTGGATCGTGGCCCACTCCTACCACGTCGCGCCGCTCGCCCTCGACGCCTTCGGACCGCTCTGGATCGACTTCCACAACCTCGATTCGGAGCTCTGGCGCCGCATGGGGGAGAGCTCCTCTTCCCGCGTCGCGCGCGCATTCGCCCGCTCGCAGGCGCCGAGGGTCTCCCGTGTCGAGCAGGCGCTCGTCTCACGCGCGGCCGGGATCTCCTGCGTCTCGCACCGCGAGGCGGACCTGCTCGCCGAGCTCGTCCCCGCCGTGCCGCGGGTCGTCGTCCCCAATGGCGTCGACCTCGACCGGTAC
Source organism: Thermoanaerobaculia bacterium (assembly GCA_035457525.1). Taxonomy (GTDB): domain Bacteria; phylum Acidobacteriota; class Thermoanaerobaculia; order UBA5066; family Gp7-AA6; genus Gp7-AA6. The sequence goes on from DATIBN010000009.1 coordinate 2,722, forward strand.
ACGTTTCGGCCGGAGCCGGCGCGGGAGGAGATCGTCTTCTACGTCGGCGACCTGACGTGGCCGCCGCACGCCGAGGGGATCGCGTGGTTTCGCCGCGAGGTCTGGCCCCGCGTCGAGCGCGTCCGCCCGAACTCCCGGGTCGAGATCGTCGGGCGGGGAACGGCCGCAGGGGAGGAGGGCCGCTTCACGTTTTTCGGCGAGGGGGACGACACGCGCCCCCACTGGCAGCGCGCGGCCGTTGCGGTCGTTCCACTTCTGGCCGCCGCCGGGACGAGGTTGAAGATCCTGGAGGCTGCGGCGTGCGGAGTGCCCGTCGTCTCGACGCCCGTCGGCGCGGAGGGCCTCGACTTCACCGACGGCTCGGAGGTCCGGATCGCCGACGGCGCGGCCGCGTTCGCCGCGGCGGTGTCGGAGCTCCTCGGAGATCCGGCGGTGCGACGGCGGCAGGCGCTCGCGGCCCGCCGCAAGGTCGAGGAGCGATACGGGTGGACGTCGATCGCCCGCGCGTTCTCCCGCGAGCTCGTCCTCCGGGCGGAGGGGCGATCGTGACCGGGGCGGCGGTCTTTCTCGGAGCGACCGCGCTCGTCCTGGTCTTCTGGTCCTACGTCGTCTACCCCGCTCTGGTCACCGGCCTCGCCCGCCGCGCGCCTTCCGG
>DATIBN010000010.1:0-2896 GCA_035457525.1 Thermoanaerobaculia bacterium
CGTCGTCAAGCCGCTCCCGTACTGGTTCACGAACTCGAACGAGGGATTCGTTCTCGCGTACTCGACGCACAACTTCAACGGCGATCGCAAGTTCTCGCACACGAAGCGCAACGGCTTCAACGTGACCTGGACCGCGAAGGGAGACGTCAAGCCGATGGCGGCGAAGGCGGCCAGTCCCGCTTCGGTCCCGGCGAGCGCTTCGGCACACGCCCATCACTGAGAATCTCCCTGGACTTCGTGAAACGGGCGGGCCAGTCCCGCCCGTTTCTTTTGGGCCGGAACTCACGGCGTAGAATTCCGGCAGTGACCCCCGACGACATCGCGCCCGAGTTCCGTTCGTCCGCGAAGAGCTACTCGAAGACCGCGCCCATCGAAGGCGTGCGCACGGTCAAGCTTCCCCGTTTCACCGACGACCGGGGTTTCTTCCTCGAGATCTTCCGCGCCCGCGCGAACCACGCCGGCAGCCGGGAGCTGACGGAGTTCTTCGCGGGTGTCCCGGTCGCGCAGATGAACTTTTCGATCGTGGACGCGGAGGGCCACATCAAGGGGCTCCACTACCATCTGAAGCAGGACGACATCTGGTTCTTTCCTCCCCCGTCCAAGGCGAAGGTCGTTCTCTACGACGTGCGAAAAGACTCCCCCACGTTCGGCCGGACGCAGGCGGTCGTGGCGGGGGGCGGGCAGGATTTGCTGGTCCGGATTCCGGCGGGCGTCGCGCACGGCTATCGGCCGCTCACGAATCCCTGCTCGCTCCTCTACTTCGTCACCGAGACGTTCGACCCCGACTCGCCCGACGAGTTCCGCATCGCGTGGGACCATCCGGCCGTCAAGGACCTCTGGGACGTACCCAACGGCTGAACCCGTCGGCCGTCTGGCGACCTATAATTGACGGTTCGAAAATGAGTTCTCTACCGCTGCCCTTCGAAGCCGAACGCGTCCCACGCGTGGACGCCGTCGGGATCGAGGAGCGGGCGGCTGCCCTCGGGAAGCGCTCGATCAAGAAGGCGGCCAAGGTCGCGGGCATCAAGCTCGCGATCTCGATGCTCGACCTGACGACCCTCGAGGGGAAAGACTCCGAGGGGAAGGTCCGACAGCTCTGCCGGAAGGCCATCCGCCCGCAGCCCGGCGACCCCTCGGTGCCCCACGTCGCGGCGGTGTGCGTCTACCCCAACCTCGTCGCGATCGCGAAGGACGCCCTCGCCGGGAGCGGCGTCAAGGTCGCCTCGGTCGCGAGCGGCTTCCCGGCCGGCCTCGTGCCGCTCTCCGCGAAGCTCGACGACACGCGGCTCGCGGTGGAGGCAGGCGCCGACGAAATCGACATGGTCATCGACCGCGGCGCGTTCCTGTCGGGCGACTACGAGAAGGTTGCCTCCGAGATCGTCGCGATCAAGGATGCCTGTGGCGACGCGCACTTGAAAGTGATCCTGGAAACGGGAGAGCTCGAGACGTACGACAACGTCCGGAAAGCGTCGCGCCTGGCGATGACGTACGGCGCCGACTTCATCAAGACGTCCACCGGGAAGATCAACCCCGCGGCGACGCCGGGGGTCGTGCTCGTGATGCTCGAGGCGATCCGCGACTTCTACTTCGAGACCGGCCGACGGATCGGGATGAAGCCCGCCGGCGGGATCAAGACCTCGAAACAGGCCCTGCATCTGCTCGTGCTCGTCAAGGAGACCCTCGGCGACGCGTGGCTCACGCCCGACCTCTTCCGGATCGGCGCGTCGACCGTGACGAACGACCTCCTCATGCAGCTGACGAAGGAGGCGAGCGGGCGGTACCAGAGCGAGGACTACTTCACCAAGGACTAGGACGGTAACGATGGCGAGCGTCAAGGAAGAAGAAGCCTCGAAGGCCCGCGCGGTCCGGCACGTCGCCGCGGAGAAGCCCGCGCTCGAGTTCGGAAGCGCCTGGGAGTACTCCCCCGCCCCGGAGTCCCGGGACCACGTCCGGCTGGAAAGCCGCTACGGGCTCTTCATCGGCGGCAAGTTCGTCGCGCCGAAGTCCGGGAAGTACTTCGAGACGGTCAACCCGGCGACCGAGGAGACGCTCGCCGAGGTTGCCGATGCGAACGCGGCCGACGTCGACGCCGCCGTGCGCGCCGCAGAGGACGCCTACCGCAAGCGGTGGTCGCGCCTGAAGCCGGCGGAGCGCGGCAAGTACGTCTACCGGATCGCGCGCCTCCTGCAGGAGAAGTCGCGCGAGCTCGCGGTCATCGAGACGATGGACGGCGGAAAGCCGATCAAGGAGTCGCGGGACGTCGACGTGCCCCTCGTCGTGGCGCACTTCTTCTACCACGCCGGGTGGGCCGACAAGCTCGATTGGGCGTTCCCGCGTCACACGGTCTCGCCGATCGGGGTCTGCGGCCAGATCATCCCGTGGAACTTCCCGCTGCTGATGGCCGCGTGGAAGATCGCGCCGGCGATCGCGTGCGGAAACACGGTCGTGCTGAAGCCGGCCGAAACGACGCCGCTGACCGCGATGGCGCTCGCGAAGGTCTGCGAGGAGGCGGACCTGCCGCCGGGCGTGGTCAACATCGTCACGGGCGCCGGCGAGACGGGCGCGGCGATCGTGAACCACCCGCGGGTGAAGAAGATCGCGTTCACCGGATCGACCGACGTCGGCAAGATCATCCAGCGCGCGACGGCGGGCACCGGTAAGCGTCTGACTCTCGAGCTCGGCGGCAAGGCCGCCAACATCATCTTCGAGGACGCCCCGATCGACCAGGCCGTCGAGGGAATCATCAACGGCATCTACTTCAACCAGGGACACGTCTGCTGCGCGGGGTCGCGCCTGCTCGTCCAGGAGTCGATCGCGGACGTCGTTCTCGCGAAGCTCTCCGACCGGATCGCGACGCTGCGCCTGGGCGACCCGCTCGACAAGAACACGGACGTCG
>DATIBN010000011.1:0-23918 GCA_035457525.1 Thermoanaerobaculia bacterium
TCGCGGCGGCGCTTCTCGCTCGAGACCTCGAGCGAGTTTGCCTCCGACCGGATTCGAGGCACGCTCATCTCCGACATCTCGCGAGGCTTCTCGGTGACCTTCCATTCGCCCCTCGGGGTCGGCTTCGAGCCGGACCGGTACGACAACGACTCGTACTTCGTGAGAGGTGTCTACTTCCTTCCGACGTCTGCCGCCGGCACCCACGAGGTCCACTCGGGCTACGAGCGTTTCTCGGAGTCCGCGGAGAGAAACGACCAAGTGTCCGGCAGCGATTTCTGGATCCGGCAGTCGTCCGCGATCGTGCGGGGAACGACTCTTTTTCCGGTTTTCCGTACGCGAGGAACCCAGATCCATTGGCATCCGTATCTTCAGGCGTCGCGAGGATCCGAGCTGGTGACGGACTCGGGTTTTCTCGAGGACCGCCTTCAGCTCGGCCGCCACTGGAGCTTCAACCTGGGCGTCCGTTACGACCGCAACCGCGACCGCGACAGCAGCGGGAAACTCGTCGTCGACTCCGGGGAGTGGAGTCCGAGGCTTTCGTTCCGGTTCGACCCGAAGGGGGACGGGCGATTGGAGGCCCACGGCGGCTACGCGCGGTACGTGGACAAGCTTCACGACAGCGTCGTCAACGCGGCTTCGTCGGGGGGGAGCGCGACTCTCCGATGGCTCTACGAGGGCCCGTGCATAAACTGCGATGCTTCCGTTCCGACGAGCGAACTCGTCTCCACGAACCAGGCTCTCGCGATCCTTTTCGGCTGGTTCGATGGCATCGGCGGTACGACGAGTACTCCGACGCGCGGGGCCGTCGTGCCCGGCGTCTCGACGAGGATCGCGTCGGATCTCCGGCCGCAGAGCGCGCGGGAGTACTCCGTCGGCGCGGGCGCGGCGCTGGGCGCGAAAGGATTCGTTCGCGCGGACTTTCTCCATCGTGACTACCGCGACTTCCTGTCGCGCCGGATCGATCTTTCGACGGGTCAGAGCCCGCCCGCTTTCGGCAGCGTCCACGACATGGCGGTCGTCATCAACAGCAACAGGGCGAAGCGCCGCTACACTGCGGTCCAGACTCAGTTTTCCTGGCGTCTGACCGATTCTCTGCAGGCAGCCGGAAGCTACACGTGGTCGCGGCTGACCGGAAACTTCCGCGGCGAAGGACCGGCCTCGGCGGCACAGCTCGCTCCTTTCGTCGACGAGTACCCGGAGTACCGGGAGGAGAGCTGGGCGTTTCCGACGGGGTACCTGTCGGGTCGCGGACAGACACAGCCCGCCGTGGACCAGCGTCACCGCGCCCGGCTCTGGATCGTCTATCAGCTTCCGATTGGAGCGGGCAGCCTCGCCGGTGCCGTCCTGCAGTCCTACGACTCGGGCATTCCTTACGAGGTGTCCGGCTTCATCCCCGCGCCGGACGTGCAGAACCCCGGGTACCGGGAGCCGCCGAACCAGGTCATCTACTTCTTCACCAGACCCGGTTCCTTCCGCACCGACGACATCACACGGACCGACCTCGCCCTGACCGCCACGTTCCGTGTTTTCCGAAACGTCGAGCTCTTCATCCGTCCCGACGTCCTGAACCTGTTCAACGAGAAGGGCGTGACCGCGGTCGACGTCAGCGTACAGACCGCACTGGATGCCCCGACCGCGTTTCAGCGCTTCAACCCGTTCACCGAAAAGCCCGTGCGCGGCGTCCATTACGACCTTGCCCCCAGCTTCGGCAAGCCGACGGGTCCCGCGGACTACCAGCTTCCCCGGACTTTCCGGGTCAGCATGGGGGTGAGATTCTGATTCGGTTTCGGAGACGCTAGGTCCCGATCGCGGTCGCCGTCGACGCGGTCTGCCGGAAGACGCGAAAGACGACCGACGCCGGCCCGATCGTGATGCGGTCTTCGTCGGCGAGCTTCGCGGGTGATTGGATCCTCCGGCCGTTGAGCTGCGTTCCGTTCTTGCTCCCGAGATCCTCGAGCACCGCGCCGCTCTCGTCGATCACGATCCGCGCGTGCCGCCGCGAGACGAGGCTGTCGTCGATCCACACGACGGTATCCTCATCGCGTCCCATCAGGTTCTCACCGAAGGCCAGGGCGATTTCGCGGGTTCCCCAGATGAGTCGGTAGATCGCCTTCCGGTCTTCGACCTTCGGGGCGCTTTCCCGGAGTTCCTGCGCACTTCCGCTGAACGCATAACCGAAGCGATGGACGGTCCGCACGAAGCGGGATTTTCGTGCGCTGTCTCCGATCGCCGAGCGAATCTCGACGAGAAGGCTCGCGAGCGCTCCATCGGAGACGAACGTGCCGGGCCAGAGGTGCTCATGAATCTCGGCCTTCGATATCGCTCGCGGTCGGTTCTCCACGAGCTGCTCCAGAAACTGAAAGGCTTTGGGTGTGAGGTGAACGGGCCGCCCGCGAACCGAGAGCTGCCGGGTCTCTGAGTCCAGCACGCACTCTCCGAATCGAACCCGCATCGACGCTCCCAGAAAAACCCCAGAAACATCCAAGGTTTCGCCAACGACTTCCGGGACACCGCGGCGTTCCGATTATCTCGCAGGAGGGGAACGTGGAGAGCGGCACGCCGATGACCTCGACGCAGATGAACGCGGCCGAATCGGTATTCGGATCGGCCGCGCGCGCCTTTCCCCCCGCCGGACCCGCGATCTTCTCCGGAGCGACGGTCGACAACACCACCGGCGATCCGAGCTTCCAGGTCGCGCGAACCCGCCGCGCTGAAGGAGATGTGACGTGAGGATTCGTCGTGCTTTCCCGCTTCTGCTCGTCGGCTCTCTTCTCCCGGGCGCCGGCCTGTCCGCGCAGACGATCACGGAGTTCCCGCTACCGAACGGGAGCGCCGCACCCGCATACATCGTCACAGGTCCCGACGGGAACCTGTGGTTCACGGAGTTCAGCCTGAACCCCAAGGTCGGGCGGATCACGACGGAGGGCACGATCACCGAGTTCGTGACTCCGAGGCCCGATGCCACGCCCTCGGGCATCGTCGCGGGCCCCGACGGAAATCTCTGGTTCTCTCAAGCGGATTTCGAGTTCGGCTTGGAGGGCTACATCAGCCGGATCACTCCGGCGGGCGAGATCACTCAGTTTCCATCGGCGGGTTTTCCTTACGACATCGCCGCGGGCCCGGACGGAGCACTCTGGTTCGTGGATGCCAATATTCAGGCGAACAGCATCGGCCGAATCACGACCACAGGCGTCATCTCGAGATACCCGATCCCGACGTCCGGTTACCCCATCGGCATCACTGCGGGGCCGGACGGGAACCTCTGGTTCACCGAGTATGCAAACAGGATTGGTCGGATCACGACGGCCGGCGTCATCACCGAATTCCGGATTCCGACGACGGACAGCCTGCCGGTCCGAATCACCGCCGGACCCGACGGGAACCTCTGGTTCACGGAGTCGAGAGGCAACAAGATCGGCCGGATCACGACGGCCGGCGTGATCACGGAGTTCCCGATTCCCACCGCGGTGAGCAGGCCCCGCGGCATCACCGTCGGCCCCGACGGGAACCTGTGGTTTACCGAAGAGGCGGGCAACAAGATCGGGCGGATCACGACGGCCGGCGTCATCACGGAGTTCCCGATCCCGACGCCCGAAAGCGCCCCGGACGACATCACTGCCGGTCCCGACGGGAACATCTGGTTCACCGAGCTCGTGGGGGACAAGATCGGGCGGCTGACTCTCCAGAGGGCGTCGGCGATCGACTCGCGGATCCTTCCGGTCGTCGGCTCGACGGTCGGAGTCGGCGGATCGTTCTTCCGAACCGCAGTCCAGCTGCACAACCCGACGGCCGCGGCCGTGACCGGACGCGTGGTCTTTCACCCGTCGGGTCTCACCGGCAGGGACTCGGATCCGGCGATCTCCTATTCCCTCTCGCCCGGACAGACGCGGTCGATCGCGGACCTGCTCCCCGAAATGGGACGTGCGGGAATCGGCAGCGCGGACATCGAGGTCACTTCCGGCCAGGTGCCGACGGTAACGGCACGCGTCTTCAACGACGCTGGCGAGCAGGGGACGACCGGGTTCACGGAGGAACCGATGCGCGCGGAGGACGCCCTCCGGCCGGAGGTGTCGGGGGTTCTGCTCGTGCCGGCCGACCTGACCCGGTTCCGTTTCAACCTCGGCGTGCGGACGCTCGAAGCGGAATCGACGGCGATGCTGACCGTACGCGATGCGGCCGGCGCGGTCGTGGAGACCATCTCGCGCGCCTACCCGGCGACCTACCACGAGCAACGGAGCGCGGGCGAGTTTCTCGGAGTCTCGGCGCTGCCGGCGGGAGGCTCGGTCGGGATCTCGATGACCTCCGGCTCGGCGATCTTCTACGGCGCGACCGTGGACAACACGACCGGCGATCCGAGCTTCCAAGTCGCGCGCCCGGCCCCCCAACGGTGACGAGGTCTGGCATGGGACACCGAGTGCAGCGTCTTGGCCCCCGTCCACGCTCCGCGGATACCGCTCAGGCGGGGCACGTTCCAGGGGAACACGCTCGAGGGGGAGTTCATGGATGGTACGGCAGCCGCCGGATGAATTTCTATCGATAGATCGACAAGCACCGTTGCGTGCACGCCGAGGCCGGCGGCGACGTCCGGCCGGAAGGGAGGTGCGATGAAAAACCGGGTCACGATGCTCGCGATCACAGCCGTCGCTCTGATGGCGGTCTCTTGCGGCGATTCGGGATCGCCGACGCAGCCTTTTCCCCCGGCGCCGACACCCACACAGTCCGCCGCGATCGCCGGGGCGTGGACGGGGACGTTCCGCGGCGTTTCCTACGAGTGCGAAGCGCTCGCGGAGGCGACCTTCGACGAGAACCTCGGCCGCGTCGCGGGACACATTCGGGTGAGCGCCCCGTGCGCGAACGAATTTTTCTTTCAGGGCACGTTTCAGGAGACCACGCTCGACGGGGTTCTCGTCGATGCCGACGGCTTCAACAGCAACGTGCGGGGTACGGTCTCGGGCGCAACCCTCGAGATCCCTCTCAACGCCGGGTGGCTCGGCAGCAGCCGGATGAATTTTCATCGATAGATCAGGAGCAAAGCCGAGCCGCGACGACCAGGCATCGCGGCCGGCCATTCACGATGGAGGATCCGATGGGAAACTCGATGAAACGCCGATTCATTCTCCTCATCCTGACCGCGACCGCGGTCGCCTTCCCCGCCGGTGCATCGGAGGACGTGTTCGGGCCCTGGGCGCCGGCCGTGCGCGTCGAATCCATTCCGGGAACCGATTCCGAGTTCAACGGCTCCGCGCTGGACGGCTGCCCGTTCATCTCGCGCGACGGAAAGACGTTCTTCATGGCGTCGGACCGCTCGGGTGGCGAAGGCGGGATCGACATCTGGGTGTCGACCCGCGCGAGCGCCGACGAACCGTGGGGTGCGCCCGTCAACGTCGGCCCTCCGATCAACTCGGGGTCGAACGACTTCTGTCCAACGATTTCCCGCGACGGGCACCTCTTCTTCTTCGTCAGCAACCGTCCGGGCGGCTGCGGTGGAGCCGACATCTACGTCTCGCGGGTGCGCGACCACGGAGGGTTCGACGATCCGGAGAACGTGGGGTGCGCGGTCAACAGCGCCGCCGACGAGGCGAGCCCGTTTCCACTGCCGGAGCGCGGGACCGGGCTCGTGCTGTACTTTTCGAGTACCCGGCCGGGCGGGTACGCTTCCGATCCGCCGGAGGCCGTTTCCGGAGACAGCGACCTCTACGTGAGCGAATTCGACGGGGGCGTGTTCGGGCCCGCCGCTCTCGTCGCCGGCGCCAATAGCGCGGCTCAGGACGGCCAGCCCAACCTGCGGCGTGACGGACTCGAGCTCTTCTTCTTCAGTAATCGCTCGGGCACGCTGGGCATGGCCGACATCTACTCGGCGACCCGGGCGTCGGTGTGGGATCCGTGGTCGACGCCCGTGAATCTCGGATCGGATGTCAACGGCGCGGCCGCCGAGACGCGGCCCTCGTTGTCCTGGGACGGAACGACGCTCTACTTCGGGTCGACCCGACCGGGAGGGGAAGGCTCGTCGGACCTTTACGTGACAACTCGGGAGAACCTCACCGGCGCGGACCGCTGAGCACGAGGGACGCGCGACACCGAGGTCCCGGGATTTGCGGTTTTCGCTCCGCCCGGTCCTTCCGACCGGGCGGGGCGAGCCCGCGGGGTGATTGCGCGAGAGTCAGAGGGTGACCGCAAGCCGGGCCGTCATAGGCTTCGTGGTCGGAGGTCTCAGGCGATGGCTCCGCGAATCCGGCTCCTTTTTCTCTTCTCGTCGCTCGTCTCGGCATGTGTCGCAGCGCAGACGATCACGGAGTTCCCGCTCCCGCTGCCCGGCGGCGGCCCTTCCCGGATCGCGGCGGGATCCGACGGGAATCTCTGGTTCACCGAGACCAACCCTTTGACCCCGAAGATCGGGCGCATCACGCCGACCGGTCTCATCACCGAGTTTCCTCTGGTCGGCTCGGCGTTTCCCGCGGTGGACATCGCCTCCGGTGCCGACGGCAACCTCTGGGTCACGATCGCCGACACCGGCCAGGGCTCGTTTGCCGCGATCGGTCGGATCACCCTTGCGGGCGCCGTGACCCTCTATCCGCTCGGCAACCCCGCGAGCAGCCCGAACTCCATCACGCCGGGACCCGACGGTGCGCTCTGGTTCACCGAGCTCATCGGAAATCGCATCGGCCGGATTACCACGACCGGTGTGATCACGGAGTTCCCGCTCCCGACCGCGCAAAGCCAGCCCATGGGCATCGCCGCCGGACCCGACGGCAACCTCTGGTTTGCGGAATGGGGTGCCGGGAGGATCGGGCGCATCACGCCGGCGGGCGTCGTGACGGAGTTTCCGATTCCCTCGGGAGGTCAGCCCGGCGACGTGACGTTCGGCCCGGACGGCAACCTCTGGTTCACCGAGATCTCGCGGATCGGTCGGATCACGACCGGCGGCGTCATCACGGAGTTCCCCAATCCTCCGCCGGGGACGTTCGCTCAAGGGATCAGCCCCGGACCGGACGGCAACGTCTGGTTCACGGAGTTCTCGAGGATCGGGCGGATCACTTCCGGCGGAGTCATCACACATTTTCCGATTCCGTCTTCGCCCGGCGATGCGCAGGGCATCACCACCGGACCGGACGACGCGATCTGGTTCGCGGAGACCGCGGGGAACAGGATCGGGCGCATTACGACGGGCGTCGTCCGTGATCCGACCCAGATTCTTCCGGTCGTCGGTTCGACGCCCGGCGCCGGCGACTCGTTCTTCCGCACGTCGGTCCAGCTCCACAACTCCGGGACCACCCCGAGCAGCGGGTTGATCGTGTTCCACCCCTCCGGGACGGCCGGAAGCCTCGAGCTCGATCCGGTGCTGGCGTTCACGCTCGCGCCCGGCGAGACCCGGACCATTCCGGACCTCCTGCCCGCGATGGACCGCACCGGCCTCGGGAGCGCGGACGTGATCCTGACGCTCGGATCGGCGGGAAACGTTCCGGTGGTTGCCGCGCGCGTGTTCAACGACGCCGGCGCCGCCGGGACGACGGGATTCGGCTTCAATGCGATGCGGCCCGACCGGGCGCTGCAGGCGGGAGACCGCGGAGTCGTGTTCATACCGGCCGATCTCACCGCGTTCCGTCTGAACCTGGGGGTTCGCACGCTTTCGGCGAACGTCGGGCTGACGCTCACGGTGCGCAACGCCGCCGGCGCGATCTCGGCAGTCGTCCCGAGGTTCTTTCCGGCGGTTTACCACGAGCAGCAGACGGCGACCGCGTTTCTGAACGGGCTGCCGCTGCCGGCGGGAGGCTCGATCACGGCGAGGGTCGATGCGGGGGCTGCGATCGTCTACGGCGCCACGGTCGACAACCGGACGGGGGACCCCAGCCTGCAGATCGCGAGCCCCGCGCCGTAGCGTCGGCTCTAAGGTTTTCGCTCCGGGCGATCCCGCGGGCCCGGCCGGTGCTGCGGGTCGAGCAGGCCCGAGGGCTTGCGCCGATGCTCCGGGCGCAGCGACTCCTCCGGCTGCACGTCCGGCGACTCCCGGGACGCACCCTTCTCGTGCGGGTGGCCCTTTGCGCCGGGCTGGCGGTTCGACCGTTCGGTTTCTTCCGCCGTCGGCGGCGCGGAGTCGCGGTTGCTCGTCATGCCGCCCGACCTCGCAAAGGGCGGGCCAACGCGCTATAAATCGCAAATGGCGACGGTCGAAATCCCCCGGCAGACCGGCGTTCGGGCGGCCGAGCGGACCGAAGAGTTGCTCGCGGTCCTGGCCGAACGCGTTCTGGTCCTCGACGGCGCCACCGGCACGGGCATACAGGCGCGCGACCTCTCCGCCGCCGACTTCGGGGGAGCGGACTACGAGGGTTGCAACGAGCACCTCGTCCTGACCCGTCCCGACGTCGTCGCCTCTCTCCACGCCGACTACTTCGAGGCAGGCGCGGACATGGTCGAGACCGACACGTTCGGAGGCACGCCACTCGTGCTCGCCGAGTACGGGCTCGCGGACAAGGCGCTCGAAATCAATCGCGAGGCGGCGCGGCTCGCGCGCTCGGTCGCCGAGCGATACGGAACCGCGCAGCGGCCGCGCTTCGTCCTGGGATCGATGGGACCCACGACCAAGTCCATCACGGTGACCGGCGGCGTCACGCTTCCGGACCTCGTCCGGAACTACCGGGTGCAGGCGACGGGCCTCCTCGAGGGGGGCGTGGACGCGCTCGTCCTCGAGACCGTGCAGGACACGCGCAACCTGAAGGCCGGACTGATCGGCGTCGAGCAGGCATTCGGCGAAGTCGGATGGCGCGTCCCGGTCATGGTCTCCGCGACGATCGAAGCGATGGGGACGATGCTCGCCGGCCAGTCGATCGAGGCCTTCTACGCGTCGGTGATGCACGCGCCGCTTCTCTCGGTCGGCATCAACTGCGGCACCGGGCCGGAGTTCATGACGAGCCACCTGCGCAGCCTCGCCGCGCTCGCGCGCACGCGCGTCTCCTGCTACCCCAACGCCGGACTGCCCGACGAGGAAGGCTGCTACACCGAGACGCCCGAGAAGCTGGCCGCGGTCATGGGTCGGTTCCTCGAGCAGGGTCTCGTGGACATCGTCGGCGGATGCTGCGGGACGACGCCCGCCCACGTCCGCGCGCTCGCCGCGGCCGCCGCGGGACGCAAGCCGCGCCGCCGACCGGAGCACCGCAAGACGCTCGTTTCGGGCATCGAAGTTCTCGAGATCAACGAGGACAACCGCCCGGTGCTCGTGGGCGAACGGACGAACGTCCTCGGGAGTCGGAAGTTCAAGCGGCTCGTTGCCGCGGGGGAATTCGAGGCGGCCGCCGAGATTGCCCGCGCCCAGGTCAAGAACGGCGCGCAGGTGATCGACGTCTGCCTCCAGGATCCGGACCGGGACGAAGCCGCCGACGTGAACGCGTTCCTGGAGCGCGCGACGAAGATGGTCAAGGTGCCCCTGATGCTCGACTCGACGGACGCTCAGGTCCTCGAGCTCGGTCTCCAGTGGAGCCAGGGCAAATCGATCATCAACTCGATCAACCTCGAGGATGGGGAGGAGCGCTTCCGCACGGTGGTGCCGCTCGCGCAGCGATACGGCGCGGCGCTCGTCGTCGGCACGATCGACGAGGACCCGGTGCACGGGATGGGGGTCACTCGGGAGCGCAAGCTCGAGATCGCGCGCAGGAGCTACACGCTCCTGACCGAGAAGTACGGCGTCCCGGCGGAGGACATCCTCTTCGACCCGCTGGTCTTCCCGTGCGGGACGGGGGACGAGAAGTACGTGGGCAGCGCGGCCGAGACGGTCGAGGGGATCCGCGCGATCAAGGCGGCTTTCCCGGAGTGCAAGACGATCCTCGGGATCTCCAACGTCAGCTTCGGCCTGCCCGAAGCGGGCCGCGAGGTGCTGAACTCCGTTTTCCTGTACCACTGCGTGAAAGCCGGCCTCGACCTCGCGATCGTGAACTCCGAAAAGCAGATGCGGTATCCGTCGATCCCGGAGGAGGAGCGAAGGCTCTGTGAGGACCTGCTGTTCGACCGGGGCGACGACCCGATTGCCGCCTTCGCCGCGTTCTACAAGGCGAAGACGGCGCGGCCGCGGACGGCCGAGCGCGCGGGCACGCCGCGGGAGCGGCTGCCGCGCTACATCATCGAGGGATCCAAGGAAGGTCTGATCGCCGACCTCGAGGCGGTCCGGACGGACGGGATGGGGCCGCTCGAGATCATCAACGGGCCACTCATGGACGGCATGCGCGAGGTTGGCCGCCTCTTCAACGACAACGAGCTGATCGTCGCCGAAGTGCTGCAGTCCGCCGAGGCGATGAAGGCGGCGGTCGGCCACCTGCAGCAGTTCATGGAGAAGACGACCGACTCGGTCAAGGGGAAGATCGTCCTCGCCACCGTGAAGGGGGACGTCCACGACATCGGCAAGAACCTCGTGGAGATCATCCTCTCCAACAACGGCTACGACGTCGTCAACCTCGGCATCAAGGTCGCGCCGGAAGCTCTCGTGCAGGCATACCGGGAGCACCGCCCCGACGCGATCGGGCTTTCCGGGCTCCTCGTCAAGAGCGCGCAGCAGATGGTCACAACCGCGCAGGACCTGGCCTCGGCCGGGGTCACCGCGCCGCTCCTCGTCGGCGGCGCCGCGCTCTCGCAGCGCTTCACGGACCACAAGATCGCACCGGCCTACGCCGGATTGGTCGTTTACGCGGAGGACGCAATGCGGGGGCTCGCCCTCGCGGACCGGGTCCTCTCGGGTGAGGAAGCTCGCACGGCACTCGCCTCCGAGGCGGAGGAACGGCGGCGGTCGCGCCCGGCGCCGGCGGATCGCGAGGTCAACCCGCTCGCGGCGCCCGAGGTCCGGAACGCGTCGATCGAGATCCTGCCGCCCGTCGCCGCGCCCGACTTCGAGGAGCACGTCGTCCCCGACCTCGACCTCGACTCGATCTGGCGGTACGTCAACCCGCACATGCTCTACTCGAAGCATCTCGGGCTGCGCGGCAGCTACTGGAAGTTGAAGGAAGCGGGGGATGCGAAGCTCCTGGAACTCGAGCAGGTCGCCGACCGGATCCGCGGCGCCGGCTGGATCCACCCCCGCGCGATGTACCGGTTCTTCGAGGCGTTCTCGGAGGGGAACGCCATCCAGATCGTCTCGGGCGGCAAGGTTTCCGCCCGGTTCACTTTCCCCCGGCAGGCGACCGGAGAGCGCCTCTGCCTCGCGGACTTCGTGGGCCCGCGCGAGGATGGACAGCCGCTCGACACGGTCGCGCTTCTGATCACGACGGCGGGCGAAGGCGTCCGCCGCCGGGCCGAAGAGCTGAAGCACGAAGGGGAGTACCTCCTCTGCCATGCGCTCCAGGCCATCGCCGTCGAGGCCGCGGAGGGCGCCGCGGAACGGATCCACCAGGTCATCCGCGAGCAGTGGGGTTTCGCCGATCCTCCCGAGACGACGATGATGGACCGGTTCCAGGGGCGCTACCGCGGCAAGCGATACAGCGCGGGATACCCGGCGTGGCCGGAGCTCGCCGACCAGAGCACGTTCTTCGGACTTCTGGACGGCCGCCGGATCGGCGTCGAGCTCACCGAGGGCTTCATGATGGACCCCGAGGCGTCGGTCTCGGCCCTCGTCGTCCACCACCCGCAGGCGCGCTACTTCGCGGCGTAGCGGACGCGTTTACGACTACGGCACGATTACGTTGCGAGGCAGCCACGGGCTGGTGCCGCTCTTCGAGTAGATTCTGGGTCGCATCTCCGGGCGCGGGCTGCGCGGCGCAACGTCGCAGACCGCGTCGCCGTCGTTTCTGCCCAGCTGCAGCTCGGGCAGCCGCTCCTTCATCGTATTCAGATAGCGCCACTGACCGGTCACCGGCGACTTCGCCCACCACGTGACGCCCGTCGCCATGAACTGATCCTGCCGCCCGTCGCCGAAGAAGTCGCAGGTGCCGAGCTGGGTCGTCGGGTCGACGCCGAATACGTTGTTCGGCCGTACGTCGATGGGCTTGGTGATGTTGTCGCCCCATCCCGGGTTGCCGTTCTGCGCAATCGCATCCCCGCGGCTCGAATGCTTGAACACGTTGCCGTCGACGACCGCCTTGTCGGCCGGATTCCCGCGGATCTTGATCGCCAGACCCTTGGTGTAGAGGATCGTATTGCGTTCGATCATCATGGTCTCCCCCGCGGTCCCGCAACACCATTCGCCACCGAAAGTCGTCGACTTGTCGCCGTGCATGTCGATCTGGTGAGTTTGCCAGCAGATGGAACCTACGAGTGCGCCCGCTCCGGCGCCGACACCCGCGCCGATCCCGGCGCCGACACCCGCGCCGAGCGGGCCGCCCAGAAGTCCCCCTACCAGACCTCCGACGAGTCCCCCGACGAGGCCTCCAATACCCGCACCCGTCCCGGTCTTGTCCAGGCAGTGCTTCCCGCCTCCCGACAAGATGAGGTTGTCGCGCGCCGTATAACCTGTGTAATCGCGCCCGTCCTTGTGCTTGCTGCCGCCGGCAATTCCATGACGGTTCTCGTCGAACACGTTCTGCTCGATCGTGGCATACGCTCCGGCGGAAGAGTCGACGCCGTACCCTTCGCCGGCGCCGTGGCGGTTGTGGTGAAAGAAGTTTCCTTTGATGCGCACCGCGCCCGGGTTGGTATTGAACAGGCGTCCTCGCTCCGCCAGCTCCACGTTGTCCACGACCTGAACCCCTAAACCACTCCAATGGAATATCTCCATGTTGGAGATCTCGACGGAGCGAATCGGGTCGGCGCTCGCCGCTGGAGAGATGACGATGCCTTTCTCCTTGCGGTCGCCCTGCGCCATGAAGTTGGTCGGGCCTTCGAGGCGGAAGCCCGAAAACAGAACATAGTCGCCCCGGATCACAAAGAGAGGCGCCCGGCCCCGCTGATCGGTGACGAAGATACGCGGACCGAAGCGTCTGGGGCTGCGCGCGCAGGCGGGGGATGCGATCAACGATCGACGGTCCCGGATGTTGATCCCGGTTACGCGGGTCAAGTCGATATCGACATTACACAACTCGACCGTCTGCTGCGGGTTGTCCGAGTCCAGCGCACCGAGCAAGACGGCTGCCGGATGCTCGGTGCTCGAATCGATGACGACCAGTGGCGGATAGGTAACAGTGACTTGCGCAGATCCGCTTTTCTGCCCAAACACTCCGAGGCGCGTCTCGCTGACGACGACGGTGTACCACCAGGTCCGGGGCGGCTTGACCGTTCGACCTCCACTCGTGCCGACCGTTTCACCGTTGAATCGGACACGCACGCTGCCGCAGTTGTCCGGCAATCCCACCGTCCAACGGACGACGGTGGACTGGCCGAACTCCACCTGCGTGGGATTCGTCGTCACCGCGATCGTTGCCTCGCTGATGCATCGAGAGGGCTCCAGATCCGGAACTTCGCCGCCGGCGCCGGTTGACGCCGGTCGGTTGATCGCTTGCGCGCTTAGGTGGGCGACGCCGAAGATGAGCACAGCACCGAAAGCGAGAGCCAGCGTTTTCATTTTCGTCTCTCGACCTTCCGAGTCGACCACCTCGAGAGGAGCCCGACCGGTCCGGCCATCGTTCTTTCGGTCATGAAGTTGGCCGCGAACGCGATTTTTGGGACAAGTTAACCCTCGCCCGGCGGAAAGGGTCGTCTTCCAGGATTTGCCGCCCGCAACCGAGTCATCGAAGCCGGTGTTTAGAGCGCTGGAGAAAGGCAGGCAGGCTGTGTCGAATCGTCACATTTCTCGTACTTGAACCGATGTTTCTTCTTACTTACTATTACGTTTCAGAATGATCAACGACCTTGACAGGCAAATCCTGACGATCCTCCAGTCAAACGCCCGGACCTCCAACGCCGAGATTGCGCGGCAGGTTGGGCTCGCGCCTTCCGCGGTCTTCGAGCGCATCCGCAAGCTCGAAGAGCGCGACGTCCTCCAGAGCTACACCGCGCGAATCGATCCGCATGCGGTGGGGCTCGGCCTCGTCGCCTTCACCTTCGTGCGCTCGAACGACCGGCCAGGCGGCATCCAGACAGCCGAGAAGCTCGCCGAGATTCCCGAGGTCCTCGAGGTGCACCACGTCGCCGGGGAAGACTGTTTCCTCGTAAAGGTCCGCGCCGCGGACACCGAGGCGCTCGGCCGGCTCCTTCGGGAGCGGCTCGGCAAGATCGGCACGATCACCTCCACGCGCACGACGATCGTGCTCGAGACCGTGAAAGAGACGGCGGAGTTGCCGATCGCGGTCGAGGAGGAACGCGAGGCCGTCAGTGCTTGACGCGACGACCGGCCTCGAGCCGCGGCAGGGCAAGATCGTCGCGGCGTTCGCCGCCGTTTACCTGATCTGGGGCTCCACGTACCTCGCGATCCGGTTCGCGATCGAGACGATCCCGCCGCACTTGATGGCCTCCGTGAGGTTCCTCGTCGCCGGCGCGATCCTGTACGCGTGGGCGCGGGCCCGCGGAGCGCCGCGGCCGACGCTTCCGAACTGGCGCGCCGCGGTGATCGTCGGCGGCCTCCTCCTCCTCGGCGGCAACGGCGCGGTGGTCTGGGCGGAGACTCGCGTGCCCTCCGGCGTGACGTCTCTCCTCGTCGCGACCGTGCCGATCTGGATGGCGCTTCTCGACGCACGGAGCAACGGCGGGAGGAGACCGGCCCCCGCGGTGATCGGCGGCCTCGTGCTGGGCCTCGGAGGGCTGGCCCTCCTGCTCGCCCCCGGCCGCCTCGCGGGACGGGTGGATCTGCTGGGCGCCGCGGCGCTCCTCGTGGGATCGTTCTCGTGGGCGTTCGGCTCGATCCTGTCGCGCACGGCGAAGCTGCCGAAGTCCGGTTTTCTCGCGGCCGCCATGGAAATGCTGGCGGGCGGCGTGTGGCTGCTGCTTTTCGGCCTCCTCACCGGCCAGGCCGGGCAGCTGACGATGTCGGCTCTGTCGGCAAAGTCGCTCGCCTCGCTCGCGTACCTGATCGTGTTCGGCTCGCTCGTCGGTTTCACCGCGTACATCTGGCTGCTCGGCGCGACGACGGCGTCCCGCGTCTCGACCTACGCGTACGTCAACCCGGTCGTCGCCGTGCTCCTCGGGTGGGCGTTCGCCGGCGAGGCGATGACCCTGCGGACGATGCTCGCGTCCGCGGTGATCGTCGCGGCGGTCGCGCTCATCATCCGGTACGGGGCGCGGCGCGCGGAGACGCCCGGTCAGGAACACTCCCTTCCGAAGCAGCCGACGCCGGCCCCGGCGCCCCGGCAGGCGACCGCGAGATGAGCCGGGAACGGCGGCCGATCGCGCGGATCTGGCGCGGGAGGACGCCGGCGTCCCGGGCCGCCGAGTACCTGGACTTCCTCGAGACGAAGGGCCTCTCGGGATATCGCGCCACTCCCGGGAATCGCGGCGTCCAGGTGCTGTTGCGGACGGAGGGCGAGGTCGCCGAGTTCGTGCTGATCACCTGGTGGGACGATTACGACGCGATCCGCAGCTTCGCGGGTCCTGACCCCGATCGCGCGGTCTACTATCCCGAGGACGACGACTTCCTGCTCGAGAAGGAGCCGAACGTGACTCACTACGAGGTGGTCGGATGACGGAGCTCTTGGATCGCGATCGCGTTTCGCGTTTCGTCGAGCGCGAACGCGACAACTACGAGTCCCTGTTGAAGGCGCTCGTCGAGATACCAACGGTTTCCTCCGAAGCGGACCGGCGCTCCGACGTCGAGGCGGGAGTGGCCCTGGCCCAGCGTCTCCTGGCGGATGCGGGAGCGCGCGTGACGGTCGCCAGGACGAAAGGGAACCCCGTCGTCCACGGCGTTCTGAAGGGAAAGCCCGGCGCACCGGCCGTCACGGTCTACAACCATCTCGACGTCCAGCCCGCGTCCCGGGAGGCCGAGCCGTGGGAGACGGAACCGTTCCGCCTCGTCCAGAAGGGCGACCGCTATTACGGCCGAGGCTCGACGGACGACAAGGGCCCCGCGCTGTGCGCTTTCTTCGGCGCCCTCGCCGCGCGTGAGGCGGGTGTTCCGACCGAGATCCGCTTCCTCTGGGAGTTCGAGGAGGAGATCGGCTCGCCGAACTTCGAGCAGGGTCTGCGCGCGCTCGGAAAGGAGGCGGCGACGGACTCCGTGCTCGTGGGCGACGGACTCTGGCTCGACAGCCGGCATCCCGCCACGACCTCCGGGTTGCGGGGGATGCAGAGCTTCCAGCTCGTCCTCGAGACCGGCAGGGCGGAAACTCACTCCGGCACGACCGGCGGCGCCGCCCGCAATCCGATCGGCGAGCTGGCGAAGCTCGTGACGGAGATCTACGACGCGAAGACCGGGCGCGTGAAGATCCCGGGCTTCTACGACGACGTCGAGCCGCTCTCGCGCCGCGACGCGGAGGATTTCCGTCGCAGCGGCTTCTCCATCGGGACCTTCAAGAAAGACTTCGGCTTCAAGTCGCTCCGCTCGACCGACGCCCTCGACGTGTTGAAGCGGCTGTGGGCGCAGCCGACGTTCGAGATCCACGGCGTAACCGGCGGTTACACGGGCGGGGGAGTCAAGGCGATCATCCCGCACCGCGCGGAGTTCAAGGTCTCGTGCCGCCTGGTGCCGGACCAGAAGCCCGAAAAGATCGCACGTCTCGTGCGCGACTTCGTGAAACGCCGGAACCGCGACGTCGAAGTGATCGTCGGAGGGAGTGCGAGCCCCTTCCGCGGCGAGACGACCGGGCCCTACGCCGACGCGGTCAAGCGGGCGATGCGGTTCGGGTTCGGCCGGCCGGTCGCGTTCATCCGCGCCGGCGGCTCCATCGGCGCGGTCGTGACGATGAAGAAAGTCCTCCGGTGCCCGATTGCGTTCCTCGACGTCTCGCTGCCCGAGCACGGCTACCACGCTCCCAACGAGCACTTCGACTGGGGGCAGGCGAGCGGCGGGATCGCGTCCTATGCGAAGTATTACGAGGAGCTCGCCCGGGGAGGGGAGGCGTGACGTCCGGCGGCGAGCTCCCGCTCCTGCTGCGGATCCTCGACGAGGCCTACGAAAAGCAGGCCTGGCACGGCCCGAACCTCAAGGGCTCGCTGCGCGGCGTCTCGGTGCAGCAGGCAGTCTGGAGGCCCGCACCCGGCCGCCACAGCATCCGCGACCTCGTCCGGCACACGGCGTACTGGAAGTACGCGAACCGCCGGCGGCTGACGGGGGAGAAGCGCGGGTCGTTCCCGCTCGCGGGAAGCAACTGGTTCGCCGACTCGGAGGCTCCGACCGAGAAAGCCTGGCGCGGGGACGTCGGCCTCCTCGAGAGCGAGCACCGGCGGCTGCGTGAGGTCGTCGCGGCGCTCTCACCGAAGGCGCTCGCGCGAAAGTCGCCGGGCAGCCGGCACCGGGTCGATACGCTCGTCTACGGAATCGCGGCGCACGACGTGTACCACGCCGGACAGATCCAGCTCGTCAAGCGCCTCTACCGCGACCACGGAGGCCGCTCGGCCCGTGCCTGACGCTCCGCTCGCCTGCCGGATCGACGCCCTGGACGGAGAGCAGCGCAGGCGCCACGCGACGCTGCTGTCCGAGCTCGCCGCGGAAGTCGCCGGAGTCGAAGAGCTTCCCGACGGCGTCTCGGTCCGTTTTCCGATGCGGCCCTATCTCTTCCTGAGGCTGGCCGAATGGATGGACCTCGAGCGCGCGTGCTGTCCGTTCCTCGACTTCGGCCTCGTCTTCGAGAACCGCGTCCCCACGATGCGCCTCGACCTGCGGGGCCCCGATGGGGTCAAGGAATTCCTGCGAGCGGAGCTCCCGTTCGCGGCCGCGCCGGTTACGCCGTGAGCCGACTCGTCGACGTCAGCCACGAGATCGACCCGGGGATGCTGACGTACCCGGGCCTGCCCGGACCGGTCGTGTCCGACTTCCTCTCGCGCGAGGCGTCCCGCGGCAAGTACGCGGAGGGCACGACGTTCGCGATCGCCCGCGTCGACATGGTCGCGAACACCGGGACGTACGTCGATGCACCGATCCACCGTTTCGCCGGCGGCCGGGACGTCGGCTCGCTGCCGCTCGGCAGGCTCGCGGATTTAGACGGCGTCGTCGTGGACGCGACTCGCGCCGGCCGCGCGATCGGGGCCGGGCTCTTCGACGGAGTCGAGATCGCCGGCCGGGCCGTCATCGTCCGCACCGGCTGGAGCCGGCTGTGGGGAACGCCCGCCTACTTCGAGGGTCATCCCTTCCTGACGCGCACGGCGGCCGAGAGGCTGGTACGCGCCGGCCCGTCTCTCGTCGGAATCGACTCTCTGAACATCGACGACACGCAGGACGGGGAGCGGCCCGCTCACACGCTCCTCCTCGAGGCGGAGATCCCGATCGTCGAGCACCTGACGAACCTCGAAGCGCTGCCGGCGCACGGGTTCCGCTTCCACTGCGTCCCGGCTCCATTCCATGGCGTCGGGAGCTTCCCCGTCCGCGCGTACGCGATCCTCGGGAGCTGATCCCGGGATTGTCCGTCTCTCCGGGCGCGTTCTCGCGTGCGGAGTGCTGCGGAAGCTCACGGCAGTTCTGGCGATCGGCGGCTTCGTAGTCGCGTGCCGCGGGTCTGCGCAGACGGCTCCGGAAATCGCGCTCGAGACCGTCGTCACCGGTCTCCCGCAGCCGACGGCGATCGCCCATGCCGGCGACGCGCGGCTGTTCCTCACGCTGCAACGCGGGCAGATCGCCGTTCTCCAGGACGGAAGCGTCCTGCCGACGGCGTTCCTCGACATCCGTCTGCTCGTCTCGTGCTGCGGCGAACGCGGACTTCTCGGCCTTGCATTCCATCCCCGCTATTCGGAGACCGGCTACTTCTTCGTCGACTACACAAACCTGTCCGGTGACACGGTGGTTGCGCGCTATCGCGTTTCCCCCGGAAACCCGAACATCGCCGATCCGTCGAGCGGGGTCACGTTGCTCACGATTGCTCAACCGTTTTCGAACCACAACGGCGGGCAGCTCGCGTTCGGACCGGACGGGTACCTGTACATCGGCATGGGCGACGGCGGCTCCGCCAACGATCCGATGTGCAACGCGCAGCGCGACGAGTCGCTGCTCGGCAAGATCCTCCGCATCGACGTGGATGCGAACGTCGACACGCCGCCCTTCTACGGCATCCCGCCGGGCAACCCTTTCGCCGCGCCGGGCGGGCCGCGCGACGAGATCTGGGCGAAGGGCCTGCGAAACCCGTGGCGCTTTTCGTTCGACCGCCTGACCGGTGACCTCTACATTGGCGACGTCGGCCAGGGAGCGCGCGAGGAAGTCGACTTTCAGCCCGCCGGCAGCTCCGGGGGCGAGAACTACGGCTGGAAAGCCATGGAGGGGACCGCGTGCGGCGGCGGAGGAACGCTGGGATGTCCGACCGGAGCCCCGACCTGCAACGCAGCGGGCCTCGTCCGGCCGATCCTGGAGTATCCGCACTCCGGCGGCGACTGCTCGATCACCGGAGGCTACGTCTACCGGGGTCCGTCCTCTCCCGAGCTCGCCGGGACGTACCTCTACGGCGACTACTGCACGGGCAAGCTCTGGGGTGCGAAACGGAATGCGGCCGGAACTTGGTCGACGCGTCTCTTCTCTCCGCGCGCCGCGAGCCTGACCACGTTCGGCGAGGACGTGGCGGGCCGGCTCTACCTCGCCACCGAGGGCGGCCTGCTCGCAATGATCGTCGACGCGAATCCCGTGGCGCCGACGCTGGCATCGGTCGAACCGGTGGCGGGATCGACCCGCGGCGGCGAGTCGGTCGTCCTGACGGGCGGCGGCTTCCTGACGGGCGCATCCGTCACGTTCGGCGGCGTGCCCGCGACGTCGGTCGCGGTCCTCGACTCGAATGGAATCCGTATCCGCGCCGTGACGCCGTCGCACGGGGCCGGCACGGTGGACGTCGTCGTGACGAACCCCGACGGCCGGAGCGCGACGCTTCCCGGCGGCTTCGCCTTTGTCGCGCCGGTGCGCGTCTCGCCGCAGCCGCGGGTCCCGCGGACCGTGACGCCGCGGCCGTGACCGCCGATGTGGCAGGTGGCGATCTGACCCTCGGTGTGGCAAGTGGAGACCTGACCCCCGAGGTGGCAGCCTGGCCCCCGATGTGGCAAGTGGAGACCTGACCCCCTATCCCGGCGGCCGCAGGCCGCCTTCGGAGCGCCGCCCCCACGCGAAGAACACCGCCGCCGACAGCGCCGCGAGGACGACGCCGTACGCCGCGGCGACGCCGATCTCGTTCAAGCGAAGCGAGGAGAGGATCTCGATCGAGGTCGGCCGCGTCTCGAACGTGTAGAGCACGATCGACACGACGAAATCGCCGAGCGCCGTGATGAACGCGAGGCTCGCTCCCGCCGCGAGCGCCGGGGCGAGCAGCGGAAGATCCACCCGCCGGAAACGGCGCCAGCGGGATGCGCCGAGCGACGCCGCCGCCTCGTCGAGCGCCGGATCGAGCTGGCGAAAGCCCGCGAAGATGGAGCGCCCGGTCAGGGGCAAATTCCTCACGAGGTAGGCCAGCGGCAGGATCGCGGCCGTGCCGACGAGGACGAAGCGACCGATCCACGGCGCGTGAACGGAGAAGGCCGTCGAGAGAGCGACCGCAAAGACAGTGCCGGGAAGCGCCCACGGGACCGTGAGGAGGGTCTCGAGGACGCCCCCGAGCCGCGTCCGGCCCCGGACGGCGAGGCGCGCGGCCGCGAAACCGAGCGCGAGCGCCGCAAGGGTCGCGACCGCCGCCATCCAGAGCGAGTTCACGAGCGGCCGCAGCCTCTCGGGCTCCGAGAAGAGCGACGCGTAGTTGGAGAGCGTGAGGACGGGCGGAAGGATCTCGGTCGTCCACGTCCCGCGCGGAACGAAGGAGACGAGGACGAGGGTCGCGTGCGGGAGGAGGAGGATCGCCGCGAGCAGCCACCCCAGTGCCGCCGCCACCCAGCGCGAGCTCTCCAGCCGGCGCCGCGCCGGCGGAATCCCTCGGCCGCCCCCCGTCACGATGCGTCCCCGCTCGCTCGCCTGGAGAAGAGCGAGACCGACGAGCGCCACGGCGGCGAGAGTGACCGTCTCGACCATCGCCATCGCGAGGTCTCCGTTCAGCTTCGACGCGACGATCTGCGTCGTCATCACGCGGAACCCGCCTCCGAAGACGTACGGCGCCGAGAAAGAGGCGAGCGACGTCATGAAGGTGAGGAGCGCCGCGCCCGTGAGCGCGGGCCGCAGGAGCGGCACCGTCACCCTCCGGAGAATCCGCCCGCGCGACGCGCCGAGGCTCGCCGCCGCCTCGAGCACCGAAGCGTCGAGCCGCGCGAGGCCCGCGCGCGTGAAGAGGTAGAAGTAGACGTACATCGAGTACGCGTGCACGAGGAGGACCGCCGTCGGGCCGGAGAGGCGCCACGGCGACTCGTCCAGCCGCAGGAGCGCCTGGAGGGAGCGGGCGACGAACCCGCTCTCGCCGTAGAGGAACAGGAAGGCGATCACCCCGACCAGCGGAGGCAGGACGACCGGCAGCGCCACGAGCGCGCCGAGCACGCGTCGTCCGGGGAACTCGGTCCTCTCGAAGAGAAAAGCGAGCGGCACGCCGATGGCCGCCGAGAGCCCGACGGTCGCGAGCGAGATCCAGAGGCTCGCCCAGAGCGCGCGCCACTCCTCCGGCCGGCGCGCGAACTCCGAGAAATGCGAGAGGGTCCAGCGCGGCGCCCCGAGGGCTTCGGCGAGCGTCACGAGGAGAGGCCAGCCGACGAGCCAGAGAAGCAGGAGCGCGAGCAGCGCCGCCGCGAGGTTCGCGCGCCGCGTCACTCGACTCCCGCGATCCGGGGATAGGCGCGCGGCTCGGGGCCGCCGTGCGCCGGGGCGACGAAGACGTTCCATCCGACCTGCGCGGCGTCGGGCGCGGCGAGCACCTCGACCTCGACGCCGGCGTCGAGGAGCACGGCGAAGTAGGTCTCGCGCCCCGCAAAGCGCTGCTCGACGACGCGCCCCTCCGCCGCCGTCCCGTTGCGCGCGGTCGCGAAGCCGAGCGACTCCGGCCGGACGACGACGTCCACGGGCGAGCCGTCGAGGAGGTCCCCGGCCGGAGCCGCCGGCCAGGCGGCGCCTCCCGGCAGCCGCGCCCGGCCGGTCGACTTCTCCCAGTGCGCCGGCACGACGCTCGAACGGCCGATGAACGCCGCGGCGAAACGGCTGGCGGGCGTTTCGTAAAGCTCGCGCGCGGAGCCGACCTGCTCCAGCCGGCCGGCGTTCATCAGCGCGACGCGGTCGCCCAGCTCGAACGCTTCCTCCTGCTCGTGGGTGACGAAGAGCGTCGTGATCCCGATGCTCCGGATCAGGCGCTTCAGCTCACGGCGCGTCCGGCCGCGCAGCGTCGGGTCGAGGTTCGAAAGCGGCTCGTCGAGGAGGAGGACGCGCGGCCGGGGCGCGAGCGCGCGGGCGAGCGCGACCCGCTGCTGCTGGCCGCCCGAGATCTCGGTGACACGGCGCGATTCGAAACCGGCGAGGTCGACGGCCGCGAGCGCTTCGGCGACACGCGCCGCGCGCTCTTCCCTCGGCACCGTGCGGGACTCCAGCCCGAAAGCCACGTTCTGCCCGACCGTCATGTGGGGAAAGAGCGCGTAGTGCTGGAACACGACCCCGAAATGCCGCCGCTCCGGCGGAAGACGCGTGACGTCCTCCCCCTCGACCACCACGCGTCCGGAGTCGGGAATCTCGAATCCGGCGACGAGGCGGAGCACGGTCGTCTTGCCGCTGCCCGACGGTCCCAGGAGCGCGAGGATCTCGCTCCTCGGAACGTCGAGCGACACGTCACGCGTCACGTGCAGGGCGCCGAAGTGCTTGTCGATCCGTTCGAGGCGGAGAGAACCACTCCCTCTCCCCGCTTGCGGGGAGAGGGTTGGGGTGAGGGGCGGCATCACTTCCCCTTCCCCCGCACCTCCCGGTCCCACCGCGCCATCCAGGCCGGACCCTCGCGCGCGATCCGGTCCCAGTCGATCTTCGCGGGTACGAGCGCCTTCTCGACGCCGCGCGCCCACTCGGGCAGCTCCTCCGGAGGCAGGTCGGTCCGCGCCGGCAGCCGGTACGCCTTCTCGGCGGCGAGCTCCTGCGCCTCCGCGCTCCCGAGCCACTCGATGAAGAGTCTCGCGGCGTCGGCGTGCGGCGCGCCGCGGACGAGCCCGACCGCGTCGTCGATGACGGGAGTTCCGCTCTTCGGGAACTCGTAGGCGAGCGGCCCCCGACGCATCTCGAACAGAGTGTCGGGCAGGTCCCAGATCGTGATCAATCCCTCCCGGCGGATCAGCTTCTCGAGGAGGATGGACGGGTTGAACACGTACTCCTTCGTCTGCGCGTCGAGCCGGCGGAGCCACTCGAACCCGCTCTCGACGCTGCCGGTCTCGCCGAGCGAGCGCTCGATGATCGTCCCCCACGCCGCGCGCATCGTCCCGGAGGCGAGGGGATCGCGGATCAGGATCTTCTTCTTCCAGCGCGGGTCCAGGAGGTCATCCCAGTCCTTCGGCGCCTCCGCGGCGGGAACGGCGGCGTTGTTGTACACGATGACGACCGGAGTCCGGTAGAGACCGAAATAGAGCTTCTGCGGATGCCGGCTCTCCGGCGGGATGGACGCCGCCCACGCCGGCTCGAACGGCTCGAGCAGCCCGTCCCGGGCGCCGTTCGCGAAGACGAGGTTGGGTCCGCCGTACCAGACGTCCGCCGCCGGGTTGGCCTTCTCGGCGCGGACGCGGTCGTAGACGTCCTGGGATCCCATGTCGAGCCACCGCACGTCCACTTCGGGGTGCTTCGCCTCGTAGGTCTTCTCGACGAGCGTCAGGAGGTCGCGCCCGTGAGGGGAGTACAGGACTACCGGCGTGCGCGCGTCGCGCCGGCACGCGGCGAGCGTCAGCGCGAAGAAGAGGAGCGGGCGCCCGAGCCGTGCGTTTCTCACGTTTTTTGCCGCGGCGATGCTAACAGCGTGCACGCATCTTGCTGCCCCGAACGGCCGGAGGTTCGTCATGCCGGAGAAGGAAACGATCGAGCG
>DATIBN010000012.1:0-16209 GCA_035457525.1 Thermoanaerobaculia bacterium
GTGTCCCATCCGGTAGCCCGTCCGCACGCGGTCGAGGAGATAGGGCGCGTTCGACATGGACTCCATTCCGCCGGCGACGGCGACCCCGTACTCCTCCGCGCGGATCGCGTTCGCGGCGTCCATTACGGCGCGCATACCGGAGCCGCAGACCTTCGAAACCGTCACGCAGGGGACCGAGTCGGGGATCCCGGCGCCCAGAGAGGCCTGCCGCGCCGGCGCCTGGCCCATGCCGGCCGAAAGGACGTTCCCCATGAGGACCTGCTCGACTTCTTCCGGCGCGACCGCGGCCCGCTGGAGCGCGGCCCGGATGGCCGCCGAGCCCAGCGCGGGCGCAGGCAGCGCCGAGAGCCGGCCGAGGAAAGACCCGACCGGCGTGCGCGCGGCCGAGAGGATGACGACGTCTTTCACACGAGGATTCTAACCGGCGGCCCCTCACCCCAACCCTCTCCCCGCAGGCGGGGAGAGGGCGTCGGAAGTTGTTACTCTTCCTCCGTGCCTCGAATACTCGCAGTCGATTTCGGGGAGAAGCGCATCGGTCTGGCGACCGGCGACACGGCCGGAGGCCTGGCCACCCCGCGGCGGACGATCCACCGCTCGAGCGACGACGCCGCCGTGGACGAGATCGTCCGCTTCTGCCGCGAGGAGGGGGTCGAGACCCTGCTCGTCGGCGTTCCCCGCTCGCCGGAAGGAAGGGAGAGCGCGATCGCGCCCCGCATCCGATCTTTCGCCGAAAAGCTCGCGCGCGGAGCGTCGCTCCCGCTCGAGTTCCACGAAGAGACGCTGACGTCCGACGAGGCCGAGCGGCGGCTCCGCGGCCGGCGCTCCCGCCCGGGCGTCGACGCGGAGGCGGCCGCGGTGCTGCTCGAGGACTGGCTCTCCCACATCGGAGAGAGCGCGTGAAGGCCTCGGCGTCCCGCCGCCTCCGACTGGTGGGCCTGCTCGTCGTTCTCCTGGCGGCGCTCGGCGTCATCTACTTCCAGTACCGGATGAAGCATCCTCCAGCGCGGGGCCCGGAGGCCGGCGACGTCATCGTCGAGATCCCGCCGGGGACCTCGACCTCCGAGATCTTCCGCCGCCTGGACGCGGCCGGGGTGATCGAGGACGCCCGCCTGGCCGAGATCTACTACCGGCTGCACCGACGGCGGACGGTCCTGCAGGCGGGCGAGTATCGGTTCGACCGGCCCACGTCGATCGACGACGTCATCAACCGGATGGGGCGCGGCGACGTCGTGCGCCACCCCATCGTCGTTCCGGAGGGGCTCACGGCCGAAGAGACGTTCGAGCTCTTCTGGAAGCAGGGCATCGGGGGGCCCGACGCGTTCAAGGCGGCGCTCGTCCAGACGGAGCTCGTTCCGGGTCTGACGAGCGGCGTCACGGACCTCGAGGGCTTCCTCTTTCCCGACACCTACGTCGTCACGCGCTCGACGTCCGCGGCCCAGATCGTGGACCGGATGATCACCAACTTCCGCGAGCATTTCACCCGCGACCTCCAGCGCCGCGCGACCGCGCTCGGGCTGACCACGCGACAGGCCGTCACGCTCGCTTCCATCATCCAGAAGGAAACGGCGCTTCGGGAAGAGGGACCGCTCGTTTCCGGCGTGTACTGGAACCGGCTGCGGCGGGGCATGCGGCTCCAGGCCGATCCGACCGTCATCTACGCGTTGAAGCGCGACGGCCGGTGGCGCGGGACGCTCCTGCGCTCGGACTACGACTACGAGTCCGCGTACAACACGTACATGCACGAGGGGCTCCCGCCCGGGCCGATCGCGAACCCGGGCCTCGACGCGCTCAAGGCGGCGGTCAACCCGGCGCGGACCAGCTACCTCTATTTCGTGGCCCACCCGCTGACCGGGCGGCACACCTTCTCGACGACGTTCGACGACCACCTGATCGCGATCGCGATGGCGCGAAAGGCACGGGACGAAGCGCCCGCCCTCTTCGGACCCGAGATCCCGGTGACGCCGACGGAGACGGAGACGCCGGCTCCGGCACCCGCCGCGCCCGCCGGCGAGTAGGGCGCGCGTTTATCTCTCGTAAGTGATGCTCTTCAGCCGCGGGAACTTCGTCCGCAGGTAGTCCTCCATCACCTTGTCCTCGACCCAGTTGATCTGTGTCCCGTCGACGAAATAGGTCGGGGTCGAGTTGACGCTCAGACGGTACCCCTCCTCGAGGTCCTTCCGGACCCGATCGAAGCTCTCGTCGCGCAGGTAGCACCCCAGGAAGTCGGCCCGGGGCACGCCTTCGCCCTCGGCCGACGTGATGGCGAGCTCGTCGATCGCCGCGACGGACATGGAGTCCTGCCGGCTGTAGGCGAGGTCCTTGAAGCGGAAGAGCGCGGCGGGACTGGCCAGACGCGACAGACAATCGGCGGCGGAAGCCGCCTTCATCGCCCACGCGTGGTGCGACCAGAGCGGGAAGAACTTGTAGTGGCGGCGGACGTTCGCGATCCCCGGGTTGGCGGCGAGCAACTTGTCGAGCTGCCGGCCGCGGAACCGGCAGTAGCTGCACTCCATGTCGGCGAACTCGACGATCGTGACGGGGGCGTCGGCGCTCCCCTGCGCGCGCTGGGCGGAGAGGTCGATCCGGCGGCGCCGCTCGGCGCGGGGATCGCCCTGGAAGTCCCAAAGGGTCCCGCCCAGAAAGACGCTGCCGTCGGGCGTGACGAGTCCCGGCAGGCGCACCGCCCCGAAACCCGTCTCGATGATGACGGCCATCCCCTTCAGGCCGGCGGCGTCGCGCTCCGGGATGAACTGGGCGCGGACGTTGGTGCGGAGGAGGCTCGAGTACCGCGCCGTGACCCAGTCGAGGTCGGCGGGAGTCCGCGCGGGTTTCGGGCTCCGGTTCAGGTAGGAGTCCCCTTCGTAGAACCACTTCCCGTCGTTCGAGACGAACACTGTCGCCTCCGCGTTCAACGACGGGTAGCGTCCCGTGCGGTTGATCTTCCACGACGTGAAGCCGGGAAGCTTCAGGTCCGCCTTCTGGATGGCGAGTCGCGAGTCGGGGTCGAACGGCAGGTACTGGTTGGCGAAGACCCCGAGGCGTTTCTCGATCCCGCTCCCCGCAGCCGGGGCTGGTCCGGCGTTCTGCGCCTTCTTCGCCGGCGCCAGTCCGGCCGCGCCGAGAGACAGGACCACGACGCCGACGACGCTCAAACGGTTTTTCATCCGGTCATCCTCTCAAATCCCGCGACGAACGATGGTGAGCGACTGCACGACCGCCGGCTGGTCCGGTTTCATGGCGAGAGACCGCTCGAAGAGCGCGACGGCTTCCCGCTGCCGGCCGAGGCACGTCTGAATGAGGCCGAGGGCGTTCAAGGTGTCGGTGTCGGTCGTACCCGCCTCGAACCGCGAGAGCGCTCCGAAAGCCCCGGGGCAGTCCTTACGGGTCCGGAACCGCAACAGGGCGAGCTCGCGGGCGAACGGCTCGTTGTCCGGGTACTTCACGGTCGCGCGCTCGAGGAGCGCGATCGCCGAGTTGTTCCGGTTCTTCTGCTCGTACTCCCCGACCCAGTCCGCCACCGTGCGCTCCGGCTCCGCGTGGCCCGCGTCGAGGGAGCGGAAGAGCCATTCGAGCGCCTTCTCGTCCTCTCCCCTCATCCGGTAGAGCACCGCGAGGTTGAAGATCGGAGAGTGATACTCGGGGCGAAGCTCCAGCGCCTTCCGGAGCGCGGCCTCCGCCGCTTTCAGGTCCCCCCCGTTCTCGCGCAGGTAGACGCCCAGGTTGTTGTACGCACCCTCCGTCAATCCGGGGCGGTCCCCGCCCGAGGGGGCGAGCGGCTGGGTCTCGCTCCCGGTGAGATATCCGAGGGCGCGCAGCTTCTTGGAGTACTCGCTCGCCTCCGCGACGGACATCGGCTGGCTCGAGACCCGGCGCACGGAGACGGTCGAGAAGACGTCCCTGCGCGCGGGAGGGGCGACCCCCTCGAACGCCGACGCCGCCGCCTTTCCCGTCATCCGGCGATCCGCCGGCAGGTCGAGGAGGGCGAGCACGGTGGGCGCGACGTCGAAGACCGACATCTTCGCGCGGGTCTTCGAAGGCCGCACGCGCGCGCCCCACGCGGCGAAGACTCCGTCGATGCGGTGCCAGTAAGCGGCCGTGGCCCAGTTCTGCGAAGAGCGGGCGCAGGTGCGGTCCTCTCCCCACTTGAAGCCGTGATCCGAGTGAACGACGAGCGTCGCGCCGTCCTCCTTCGCGCGCCGCATCCACTGCCCGAGGATCCTGTCCGCGAGCGCGTAGTACACGTCGACGGCGCGGCGATAACGGGCGAAGTCGGCTTCCGACGTGCACTCGAGGCGCGGCGGAACGTAAGGGGCGAAGACGTGGCCGATCTCGTCGGTGCCCTGCAGGTAGAGAGCCGTCAGGTCCGGGCGGTATCGGTCGTAGAGCTCGCGCGCGATGTGGTGGTTGACGCGCGTCGACGCCAGGATCCGGGCCAGCGCGACGATCGCGTTCTCCATGCCGGCTCCGCTCGCGCGCGCCGAAGCGATCTCCGCCGCCGGCACGTCGATGAACCGGGTGAGCTCGGAGTCGGCGACCGCGCCATCGCGTGCGACGAGCTGCTCCACGCCCGCCGTGAGCGACGCGGGATACGCGACGCCGGCACGGGGCAGCTCTTCGAAAAGGAGCGGGCTCGCGCGGTCCGACACGAAGAAGCCGTCGACCTCCTCGGCCGGATGCGTCGCCCACCAACCCACGACGCCGACCTTCCTCCCCGCCGCGGACGCCAGGTTCCACACGGCGGGCACGGCGCGCGACAGGCCGGACACGGGCAGCTTCGCGCCGCTCGCCGGGTCCGTCTCCTGGAAGTCGAGGACCCGGTGCACGTCCGGCCCGACCCCCGTGGCGGCCGTCGTCCAGATCACGGGCGAGAGGACCGGGTAGAAGCTCGCGAGGTCGGCCGTGAATCCCTCGTTGACCAACCGCGACCAGTTGGGCATTTTGCCCTCCCGGGCCAGCCGGTCGAGAAGAGCCCAGTCGAGCCCGTCGAGACCCAGCCAGATGACGGGAGGCTTTCCCCCGGCGGGACGCGGAGACCGCGCCGCGGCGTCGGCGTCTTCGACCGGCGTCGCAACGGCAGACGCAGAGGGGGACGATCGGGGGACGCCGTCACCGCTCTTCCGGCACGCCGGGAGGAGGACGGCCACGAGGAGGATGAGCGCGCCGATCGAGCGGGAGCGGACCATTCGTCTCAAAACCGGGGGGCGACTAACCCGGCGACCTGGTCGCGGGCGCGGCCGCGGGCGTGGACAGTTTGCCGCGGAGGTACGCCTCGAAGAGCTCCCGCTCGCCGGAAACGAAGTTGCCCTCGTGCAGGAAGGAGGGCGTACCGGACAGACCCAGGCGGATCGCGAGACGGATGTCGGAGACGACGCGCTCTCGAGCGCGGCCGCTCGACAGCTCCGTTTCGAACTTTTCCTTCGCGCCCGCGGCTTCGGCGACGTCGGACGCGATCTGCCGCGCGGCCGCCGCGGTCATGCCCTCGCGTGCGAAGAGCGCTTCCTCGTACTTCGCGTACAGCGCCGGATCGACGTTCGCGAGCGCCGCGGCGTACTCGGCGGCCGGAAAAGCCCAGTTGTGGATCTTCGTCAGCGGCAGCAGCCGCACCTCGACGCCGCCCCCCTTCTCGGTGACGGCCTTCTTCACCTCGGGAGCGCGGATTCGACATCTCTCGCACTGAAAGTCGATGAACTCGGTCACGTAGAAGCTCCCCTTCGCGGGGCGGATCCCGGGGGTCTCCTCGAGCAGCCGGCGCCGGACGGCCTGCGCGTCCGACGAAAGGGGATGGAACTCGCCGATCATCAGCGTCGCTCCGTCGTCCGAGACGAACCCCGGGATCCCGACCGGAGCGCTTTCCGCGTGGTAGATCACGATCGTGACCGGCTTCAACGCTCCCCGCGCGCGCTCCCCGAGCTTGAGCTTCACGGGCAGCCCGTAGGCCTCGGCGAGTGAGCCCTCGATCGGGGGCACGTCCGCCGCGGCGTCGAACGGGCGCTTCGCCATCCGCCGGCCGAGGTCGTGAAACACCTCGCCGACGAACACCTCGTCCTTCGCTCGATCGACGAGCGCGACGTTCGACTCCTGGTGGAGCTTCGACTCGCAGGTACGTTGTACGCGATACGTCTCGAAGCCCGCGATCTCCACCTCGCGACTCCCCGCGACGCGGATCAGCGAGTTCGGATACCACGAGTACCAGCCGCCGAAGAAGTGGATCAGCCGCTGCCGGGTTTCTTCGTCGGCGCGCGCGGGCGCCGCGACGAAGAGCGTCAGAAGTGCCGAAAAAACGAGGGTTTTCCGCACGGCGC
Organism: Thermoanaerobaculia bacterium; assembly: GCA_035457525.1. Taxonomy (GTDB): domain Bacteria; phylum Acidobacteriota; class Thermoanaerobaculia; order UBA5066; family Gp7-AA6; genus Gp7-AA6. The sequence goes on from DATIBN010000012.1 coordinate 6,303, forward strand.
GAACGTTAACACGCAGGCGGCGCCGGCGATTCCGACGCCGCTGACGAGCGGTTACCGACCGTGTTGCCCTAGGCGGCGGACTGCTTCAGGAGCGACTTCGCTTTCTCGAGCGTATCGAGGACCTGCGTCTCCCTCTGGAGGACGTTCTCTCCGTAGCCGTCCTTGGTGACGAACTCGAAGTCCACCTGATGGTAGGGAATGCCCCGGGGAAGCTGCTCCCGCCGATAGTGCCAGACCTCGCGCCAGTTCTTCGCGGCATCGGTCATCTTCGTCCCGGGTCCCGTGACCTTGTCGATGCGCGAGACCCGGTCCGACGTCGTTCCTCCCGGTGTCGAAGCGATTCGAACGTCGGCGGCCCGGTAGCGAGAGAGTGCGGCCTTCTCGTTCGCGTCCTCGCCCGCCGTCAACGGCTTCTGGCCGGCGTACGTCGGCGGCCCGAGAAGGATGAACACCATGCCGCGGTCGGTCAGGCTGCCGGCGGTCTCCCCCTGCGTGAAGCGTGAGTCGGCGAACGCCACTCTCTTCTCGAACTCCTGGCGGAACTCGTTCTCCGGCGTCTCCGGCTTCGGATCGCGCTTCTTCCAGAAAGCGGTCACGTACTCGGAGCGGGAGATCGGATCGGCGAGTCGGGTGAAGGCGTGCCGCTCCTCCGTCGTCATGAGAAAGCGCGCCGGTCCGTCCGCCCATTCCTCTCCGAGCGACACCTGCTCCTCGTGTCGGGGCGCCGGGAAGGCGCGGTAGGCCGTCGCCATCGAACCCGTCTGGGCGGGAAGCTCCCTGTTGGCCGCGAGGGTCTTTCGGGCGTCTTCGAGGGCGGAAATGATCTTCTTCGAGTAGACCGCCGGATCGAGCGCCGCGTTGGGTTGATGCGCGAGGAAGACGGTGAACTGCTCGCGCGCCTCTTCTTTCCGATCGAGCGACGCGAGACACGCGCCGCGGTAGAAGCTCAGAACAGGCGCGAGGGCGACACGGTCCTTCTCGAAGCCTTCCTTCTGGCTTTCGGCCTCCAGCGCGTCCAGCGTCTTCAACGCGTCCGAGTAGGCCGCGAGGCGGAACTGTTCTTTGGCTTTCTGGAGGAGCTCCGGAAGCGTGGACGCCTCGAGCGAAGTCGCAACGAGAATTGCGGAAAGAAACGACAGAGTGCGTTTCATGGATTGACCTCCCGGGAACTCTCGAATCCTATCCCTTGAGCCGAGCTCGGGGACAGACTTCAGCTGTCCCCATGAAAAAAAGGGGGGCCCGAAGGCCCCCCGATCGAAGCCGAGAAGGAGATTAGAAGGAAATCTTGAGAGCGGCGCGGATCTGCCGCGGGTCCTGCCGGGCCGAAGGCTTCGCCCAGTCTTCCTGGGGAATCGGCTGGCCATACCCGACCGTTCCGAGCCGGTCGAAGTTGCGCTGGGTCATCCACGGTGCCCCCGTGTCGGGGTTGATCTGAGTCCCGCATCCGGCCGTATCGAGGCAGAACGTGCCGTCCGGATTGAACTCCTCGACGATGTCCGTCACGCCCTGCCGGTCGAGCAGGTTGAACACGTAGAGCTGCGGCGTGATCGAGACCGCGCCCATGTTGAAGGTCCAGCCGAGCGAGATGTTGGCCTCGTACTGGCCGGTGAGACGTCCGTTGGAAACCGTGTTGTCGCTGCCGCGCGGCACGAGGTGCAGAAGGTCCGGATAGAACACGTTGTACCAGCCGTACCGGGAGACCGGCGGGCCGCTGCGGTAGTAGGCGCCCAGACCGACGTTCAGGCCGAACGGAGCCGTGTAGACGGCGTCCAGCCGGAACTGATGGGGCCGGTCGAGGTAGAGGCGGCCGTTCCCGTTCCGGGAGAACAGGAAGTAGTCGTAGTCGGCGTTGATGCCGGGGTCGGTCTGACCCGAGGCTACGCGCACCGCGCCGTCGTAGTTACCCGAGAGCTTCGAGTAGATGTAGGAGGCCTGCGCCCACAGGTTCTGGCTGAAGGTCTTCCGTGCCGTCAGCTCGACGCCGCGGAACTTCCGGCTTGCAGCCGGGATCGCGGGCGTCGGAGCCCCGAAGATCGAAGCATCCGGATCAGTCGAGCACTCACCGGCACTGGGTGACACGAACGGGTCGCCGGCGTTGTCGCACCAGGGGAAGTTTCCGGAGCCCCACAGCCCGCCCTTGCCCGGGTTGACCATCGCGCAGGTGGAACCCTGGTTGATCGCGGCGCCGCCGTCCAGATCGCAGCGGTCCTCGATCGCCCGGCCGAGCTTGCGATACATGCCCTTCACGCCGACCGCGAAGGTCGGGGTCAGGGCCATCTCGCCGCCCAGGGTGAACTCGTCCTGGTACTGACCCTTGATGCCCTCGTCCACCGGCTCATCGGCTGCGCCCTGGACGAGAGTGTTGCGCCGGGGAGGACCCGTGCCGGGCCCGCCCTGAGCGGTGCCATATCCGCCGGGAGGCGGCTCCTCGTTGAAGGAGTGCGGTCCGTCGTAGTTCCAGGTGATCCGCGTGAACTGGGCGCCGTACACGCGGACGTTCAGGTCGTTGGGGATCATGTAATAGAACCGGCCGAAGGAGGCGTACAGCTTCGACGAGCCGTCACCCTTCCAGTCATAGACCAGGCCCACGCGCGGCTGCCACATGTCCTTGAGGTCGATGACCGTCTCCTCGACGCCGTTCTTGATCTGCTCGGTGTCGTAGCGCACTCCGGCGTTCAGGGTCAGGCGCGGCATGATCCTCCAGGAGTCCTGGATGAATGCCGACCAACCCTGGGAGGGCGGCGCTGAGTTCGTGAACGGGAGCAGGTCGAAGCCGGTCGACGAGTCCGTGTAGTACGCGTGCTGGAAGTAGACGCGCCGGACGTCCCCCTGGTAGTTCGTGAAGTTCACGCCCTCGCCCGCCGGGCAGAAGCTCGACGAGGCCGGGTTCGTGCTGCAGTTGTAGACGCGGATCCGCTGCTGGCCCGTGTAGAACGAGTTGTCCGTCGTGACGGCGTCCACGTAGTCGCCGCCGAACTTCAGCTCGTGGTTGCCGAAGTATGCCGTGAAGTTCCCGATGTACTCGTCCCGCTCCCCCTCGTTGTTCAGGCGGAATCCCGGGACGGCGCCGAACCCCACGAAGATCGGGTGGTTCGGATAGTCCGCCGCGACCGTCCGGTCCTGGATGCCGGCGCGGGTCGGATCGAGCGGCTTGAACCGGAACTTGTCGTTGTGCTTCGAGTACTGCAGGGTCAGCACTCCGAAGGAGCCGAAGAGCTGGTTGAACCGTCCCGCGTAGTCCTCCGAGCCGATGTCCTGCCGGCCGGCGTAGGAGTTGGGGTCGGTCCCGGTCGGCGTGAACACGGCGCCGGTCCTCACTTCCGGATCCCGGAAGTACGTTCCGACGAGTGTCGAGCCCTGCACGATGTTCCAGGTCAGCTTCCCGGAGAAGAGGTTGTAGTTGTCCTCTTCGAGGAAGTGCTGGTTCAGAACCGACGGTGAGTCCTTCGGTACGCGATCGCGCTCGTTGTCGATGCGGTCGTACGCCGTGAAGAACCACAGGCGGTCCTTGACGATGAACCCGCCGAGGTCCACGCCGTAGTCGAGCTCCTGCACCTCGTCGAACGTGGTGTTGAACTTGTCGCCATCGTCGTGCCGCTGGTCGGAGCGGAAGCTCGACGGGCTGAAGTTGCCGAACACGTCGCCGTGGAACTCGTTTCCGCCCGACTTGGTGATGACGTTGATGATGCCGCCGGTCGAGCGTCCGAACTCGGCCTGGTAGCCGCCCGTCTTGACCTCGACCTCCTGGATGAACTCGTTGTTGATGACCTTGCCCTGAACGCCGCGGACGACGCTGTTCGTGTTGACGCCGTCGATCACGAACACGTTCTCCGCCGAGGTCGATCCGTAGATCGAAAGCGCAAGGCCGCGGCCCTGCTGGTCACCCGTGTCCTCGTTGACGCCGGGCTGCATCTTCGCGACGTTCGCGTAGTTGCGGCCGAGCGGCAGCTTCTCCATGACCTTCGCGGAGTAGTTCGACCCGCCGGTCGTGTTCGTCGTATCGACCACGGGCGCCTGCCCGCTGACGACGACCTCTTCCCTCTGCGAGATCTGGAGCGTCTGGTTGACCGTCGCGGTCCCGCCCAGGCTGACGTTGGCCGTGCGCTCGACGGTCGAGAACCCCGCAAGCGCGCAGCTCACCTTGTAGGTGCCGGGCGGCAGGCTCGCGATGCGGTAGTTCCCGCTGTTGCCGGTCACCGACGACCGGGTGCCCTGCAGCGACGCGCTGGTCGCGGTGCAGGTCACGCCCGGCAGCGCGGCGCCGGAGCTGTCCGTGACGGTGCCTGTGATGTCGCCCGTGGTCTGGGCGAACGCCGGGCCTCCCGTCGCCGCGCCGACGATCGCCACCGCCAGCAACGGCACCAAGAACCTTCGAAATCTCATAAGACTCCTCCTCTGTTGGTTCCGACTCGGAACAGGACTCGCTTTATGCAAAACCATCGAATCGAGGGACGAAGAAGGAAAAAGGGACGACACGGGTGCGTTTCCAGAGCAATCAAACTGCCAATCGTGTCCGCGTTGGCGCGAACTCTAAGTCGTTCGGAATTAAGCGGTCAAGCGATATCCGCAGAGCTGACCGGGCGGTCAGTCGTACATGATTCGGAATAATCGTCCAAATCTTTGAACTGCCGCGTCGGACGGGGGCCGATCAGGGTTCGGGCGCGGGTTCGAGGCGGACGAGGATGGCGCCCGTCTCGACGGTCTGCCCCGCCACGCACTCGACCGACGAAATCCGGGCGTCCCGATCGGCCCGGATCTCGTTCTGCATCTTCATCGCCTCGAGCACCAGGAGGGTGGCGCCTGCCTCGACCTCGTCCCCGGCCGCGACCCGGACCTCGGCGACCCGGCCGGGTATCCGCGCCCGGATCTCCGTCGCGTGGCCGGCCGGATTGGCCGAATCCCCGGCGAGCTCGCGCAGGGGATCCGAGAGCTCGAGCGGGACCCACCGGGCGCCGATCCACATCTCGACCCGTCCGTCGGGGCGCACGACCGCGCGTCCCGCGAGCTGCCGGCCGGACGGAAGGATGGCGCTCATCCTTCCGTCGGCGGCCCTCGCGCAGTCGGCGACGACTTCGCGGTCCCCGGCGCGGATGGTCATCCGGAGCCCGTCGCTCGACTCCAGCGTCAGCGGTCCGGAGTTCCCGCTGCGCTTCCAGACGAAGCGCCGGCGCACGCTCACCGCCGCTCCCGCCGGGAATGCGCGAGCGGAGACCGGAGGGATTCGCGCCGGGCGGCCTCCGACCAGCGCGATCCGGCCCCGGCGCGGCGGACCGTCGCGGCGCCGCCCTCGGCCGACAGACATGCGGCCGCAAAGGCGGCCTCCTCGAACGTCGCATCCGGAGGATCGAGCGTGTGGGCGGAAAGCCACTCGTCCAGCCACTGCGTGTGGAATCGGGCGGCCCGAAAGTCGGGATCGCGCACGAGCGCCCGGAAGAGCGGGAGCGTCGTCTCGACGCCGGCGATCTCGTACTCGTCGAGGGCGCGCGACGTGCGTTCGATCGCCTGCGCGCGGTCGGCTCCGGAGACCACGAGCTTCCCCAACATGGGGTCGTAGTCAATCGTCACCACCGAGCCCGGCTCGACTCCGACGTCGTTTCGCACCCCCGGCCCTTCCGGCAGGCGCAGACGGCTCAGCGCGCCGGGCGACGGAGCGAAGCCGCGGGCCGGATCTTCCGCGTAAATGCGGTACTCGATCGCATGACCGCGGGCGGCGAGGTCGTCGGCCGTGAACGAGAGGGGTTCACCGAGGGCCGCCCGGATCATCTCGCGCGCGAGATCCACGCCCCAGACCTCCTCGGTGACGGGGTGCTCGACCTGCAGGCGCGTGTTCATCTCGAGAAAGTAGAAGGAGCCGTCCGGCGCGAGCAGGAACTCGACCGTTCCGCAGGAGTCGTAGCCGACGGCGTCCGCCGCGGCGATCGCCGCCGAGAAGAGGCGGCTCCGCAGCTCCGGCTCGACGACCGGAGAGGGGCACTCCTCCACCACCTTCTGATGTCGGCGCTGGATACTGCACTCGCGCTCCCCGACCGCGACCCGGTTGCCGCGGCGGTCCGCCGCGATCTGAACCTCGATGTGTCGCGGCCGTTCGAGGAGCTTCTCGGCGTAGATTGATCCGTCGCCGAACGCCGCCTGCGCCTCGGCGGAAGCCCGCGTGAACGACGCGGCGAGATCCTCCTCCCCGCGGACGCTCCGCATCCCCTTTCCGCCTCCGCCCGCGGACGCCTTGAGGAGGATGGGGAAGCCTGCGCTCCGGCCGAACTCCGCCAGCTCCGCGGCGCCGCGCGCCGCCGCCGTCGTTCCCGGGACGATCGGAACTCCGGCGGAGCGCATGATCTCGCGGCTCGTCGTCTTGGAACCCATTGCCTCGATGGCGGAGTGCGACGGCCCCACGAACGTCAAGCCCGCCTCCTCGCACGCCCGGGCGAAGTCGGCGCTCTCCGCCAGGAACCCGTAGCCCGGGTGAACGAGCGAGGCGCCCGTCTTCTTCGCCGCCTCCAGGATGCGCGGGATCGAGAGGTAGCTCTCGGTCGCGGGCGCCGGTCCGAGCCGTACCGCGTAGTCGGCCGCGGTCACGTGAAGAGCCGGGCGGTCCGCGTCCGAATAGACCGCGACGGTCTCGATGCCCATGTCGCGGCACGCGCGGAAGATGCGCAGTGCGATTTCGCCGCGGTTGGCGACGAGGAGTCTCACGCTAGAGGGGTATGTTCCCGTGCTTCTTGGCCGGCAGGCTGGCTCTCTTGCCCTCGAGCAGATGGAACGCCGTCACGAGCTTCTCCCGCGTCTCCGAGGGCTCGATGATCTCGTCCACGTAACCCCGCCGCGCGGCCACGTACGGGTTCGCGAAGTTCTCGACGTACTCGGAAACCTTGTCGGTCCTCTTCTGGGGCGCGGTGTTCTCGAGCTCCTTACCATAGAGGATGTTCACGGCGCCCTGCGGACCCATCACCGCGATCTCCGCCGTCGGATACGCGAAGTTGAAATCGGTCGCGAGGTCCTTCGAAGCCATCACGCAATAGGCGCCGCCGTATGCCTTGCGCGTGATCACCGAGATCTTGGGCACCGTCGCTTCCGCGAAGGCGTAGAGGAGCTTCGCGCCGTGGCGGATGATCCCGCCGTACTCCTGCTGCGTGCCGGGGAGAAAACCGGGCACGTCCTCGAACACGAGGATCGGCACGTTGAACGCGTCGCAGAACCGTACGAACCGCGCGCCCTTGACGGACGCGTCGATGTCGAGCACGCCCGCGAGATGCATCGGCTGGTTCGCGACGACCCCCACGGAACGCCCGGCAAGACGGGCGAATCCGACGATCAGGTTCCGGGCGAACGGGGCCTGCACTTCGAGGAACTCGCCCGCGTCGGCGACCGAGCGGATGAGCTCCACCATGTCGTAGGGCTTGTCGGGCTCCTCCGGAATGAAGCGGTCGAGGTCGCGGCTGGCGGCGACCGGCTCACGGCTCTCGCGGTGCGGTGGATCGTCGAGGTTGTTCGACGGAAGGTACGAGAGCAGCTCGCGGATGCCGAGAAGCACTCCCGCGTCGTCCCGGCGGACGAAGTGCGCCACACCCGAGACCGACGAGTGGGTCCGCGCGCCGCCGAGATCCTCCTTCGAGACCTCCTCGTGGGTCACCGTCCGGATCACGTCCGGTCCCGTCACGAAGAGGTAGGACGTCTTCTCCGTCATGAACACGAAATCGGTGATGGCCGGGGAGTAGACGGCGCCGCCGGCGCACGGGCCGAGGATGGCCGAGATCTGCGGCACGACCCCCGAGGCCCGCGTGTTGCGGAGGAAGACGCGCGAGTAGCCGGCGAGCGAGACGACGCCTTCCTGGATGCGCGCTCCGCCCGAGTCGTTCAGGCCGATGATCGGGGCGCCGTTCTGGACGGCGAGGTCCATGACTTTGCAGATCTTCTCGGCGTTCGTTTCGGAGAGCGATCCTCCGAACACCGTGAAGTCCTGCGCGAAGACGTAGACCGGGCGCCCGTCCACCGCGCCGGCGCCCGAGACGATCCCGTCGCCCGGAATGCGGGTGCGATCCATGCCGAAGTCCTGCGAGCGGTGCTCGACCAAGCGGTCGAGCTCGAAGAAGGATCCCGGGTCCAGCAGGAGCTCGACGCGCTCGCGGGCAGTCAGCTTTCCCGCAGCGTGCTGGCGGGCCACGCGATCGGGACCGCCGCCCTGAAGGCTTCTTTCGCGAAGCGCCTCGAGATCGGCGATGCGTTTTTCGACGGTCAGAGAACGATTCCCCGCTGCTCGGCGAGCTTCCGGCGGATCCGGCGGAAGAGCTCCTGGCCGTCCACCTTCCCCGATGCGATCTCGTGGCGGGCCGCCTCCATCATGCGGCGGGCCTCCTCGTCGAGCGTCCGTTCCTTCTCCGCCTCGCCGGCGAGCGCCGACAGCACCGCCTCCCGCAGGGCGCCCGGGGCTTTCTCCACGAACAGCTTTCGAGTCGTGAGCCCGCGCGCCGTGCGAACCGCGACGAACTCTTTCTTTCGATCCGCGAGGCTCATCCGGCGCGATGTTACAGCGGGAAAAACGTCCCACATAATCGCGGCGGGATGGTTGGAATGACTCGTGGATAGTTCGGCCTGGGACGAACAGGCCGTCGCCCGCTGGCTCGACCCGCTCGTCCTGGAGCGCGGCGACATCGCGGAGGTCTTCGTCGAGAGGCGCCGGCGGACGGTCGTCGAATGGCACGACGGCGAGCCCGCGGAGCCGCGCGTCTCGCTGGAAGCCGGGACGTCGGCCCGCCTCCGGCGCGGCGGACGCGAGCGGCTCGCCTTCGTGTCCGGAGCCGACGAGGCGGCGTTGCGGGAGGCGATCCGGGGGCTCCAGGCTTCCGCCGGGCATTCACCGCTGCCCGCCCGTTCTCCCCGACCCCGGTCCGAGGGGGTTTCCGGGTCTTCGGCCGAACGGTGGATCCGGCGGCTCCCGGGCATCCTCGGGCGGCACGTCCCACGGCACCGCCTCAGCTGGACGCTCGACGAAGTGACGAGAAGGATCCTGCCCTCGGGCGCTCCGGCATCCCTCTCGGAGCGGCGGCTCCTGTCGCTCGAGGGCACGTTCGTCGCTGCCTCGCGCCGCGGCGACGAGACCCGCAGCCTCTCGTTCCACGCGCCCGAGGCCGACGCGACGGCGGACGAGCTCAAGGAGGCGCTCGCGCAGGCGGCCGTTCCCCGCGAGCGTCCCGTGCCGTTCGGGAACGGAACGGCCGACGTCCTCTTCTCGGGCGGGACGGCCGCGGTCCTCTTTCACGAGATCCTCTCCCACGCTCTCGAAGCCGACGCCGGTGAATCGCCGCTCTCGCGGCTCTCCGCGGCGCGCCTCGCCGTCTCCGACCTCGAGGTTCGCGACGAACCGACGCGGCTCGATCTCTTCGGGGGATACGAACGCGACGACGAGGGCACTCGCCCGCGCTCCGTCAAGCTGCTCGATTCCGGGAGGCTGGCCGGGAGGCTCACGGATCGCGCCCGCGGCGGCCCCCGCGGCTCGACGGGTCACGGCCGCCGGGCCGGGCCCGCCGACGCGCCGCTGCCTCGGGGCTCGAACACCGTCGTGTCGGCGGGCGGAGCGACGACCGAAGAGATGACGCGGCGGCTCGCGAACGGGCTCTGGATCGACGGGATCGAGTCAGGAACGGTGGAGCTCTCGAGCGGACAGTTCCGCCTGCGCTATCCGGGCGGACGGCGCGTCCGGCGCGGCCGGTTCGCCGACGAGATCGGGCCCGGCATTCTGGCCGGCGAGATCCTCTCCACGCTTTCCGCGGTCGAGCCGGTCATCGGGCGGGAGGTGCGTCCCTGCCGCTCGCTCGCGTGGTGCTCCCGCCGGGGCCAGGTCGTCGCCGTGGGAGGCGCGGCGCCGGACGTGATCGTGCGCCGCCTTTCGCTCAAGGATCGATGAGAGGGCGTT
>DATIBN010000013.1:0-3146 GCA_035457525.1 Thermoanaerobaculia bacterium
GTAGGCGACCTGCATGTCTTCCACGTCGTCGGCGATCGTCACGACGTCGAACCGCTGACCCCGCCGGATCCCCTGCGCGAGCGCCGGGTGGAGCGGGTCCGTGTTGTCGATGAAGAACACGATGTCGTCGAGGACGCCGGCCCGGCGCACGTTTTCGATCACGTTCGGTTCGGGGGCACCCTCCCCCGGGTCCTCGCTCATGAACTCCCGCGCGGCCGCGTCGCCGAAGTTCACGTTCCCGAACGTGCCCGAACCCGCCAGTGTCGTCGGGGACGTCAGGACGCCGACGTTGTAGGTCGGCTGCGCGTAGCGCGAAGCGCCCCCCGTGGGGTCGGAACAGCCGCCGTGGAGGTCGTCGTTTCCGGCGACCAGCACGTACATCGGGTTCTGGCCGGAAGCCCCTCCGGTGTACGCGTCGATCGACGAGAACTGCGGGCGGTTCGCGGCATCGTCGTTGACGTGCTGCAACGCGGTGATGGGCCGGGCCGTCAACGCGACGTTGCCCGTGCACCCCGCGCACCCGCTCGACAGGTCGAACCCGAGGAGCGGTGAGAGGATGACGCCCCGGACTTCGATGACGTCGGTGCCCGGCCGGATCGGGACCCGGGTTCCGGCCAGGTTCGTCACCTCTCCTCCGAAAATGTTGTCGTAGTCTCCGTCGGGCGTCGAGATGCCCGGGAGGTCCGGATCCGGACCCACGAGCACCGCCTGGGTCACGTAGAGGCCGCCGGCTCCGGCCATCCGGATGACCCGCGTCATCTGGTAGATGCCGTACCGGACGTTGCCCTGCGCGTCCGCCACTTCCTGCTCGTTCTTGTTGATGCGCGTGCTCGCGTCGAAGACCGCGAGGAGACCGAGCATCGCGATCGACAGAAGCAGGACGACGACGATCATCTCCACGAGAGTGAAGCCGGCGGCGCGGATCTTCGGGAAGCGGCGCACTCTAGGAGTCCGGGTCCGCGATCGAGAGGTTCACGTCGGGAGCGGGGTTCGCGACGATTCCGGAGACGCGAGCGGCGCGGGCTCCGAAACCGAGGTGCGGAACGGCCGTGTCCACGGTGACGTCGATGCGCTTGTAGTGGTACGCCACCCCGGCGCCGGTGATGAGGATCGGGGTGAACGGCCCGTTCTCGGCCACGATCCCCGTGGCCGGGATCGCGAACTGCCGGACGCGGTAGGTCCGGCGGAAGGGATTCGGAACGTTCGACGGCGGCACGCCGGTCTCGGGATCCGGCAGCGTCGCCGAAAGATCGTTGACGGAATGATCGCCCGCCGAAAGCTGTGGGTCGTTGAACGGCAGCGTCATCAGCTGTTCCAGCCGGTCGCGCGCGAGGTTGTTCAGGCTCGTGTACTCGTTGGCCGAGTAATTCGACTTGACGCTCGCGATGAAGAGCGGAGCGATTCCGAGCAGGATGAAACCGAGGAGCGCAATCGCGATGAGGAGCTCGACGAGCGTGACGCCGCTCTGTCTTGAACGCGGCGCGGGGAGTCTTGTCATTTCCAGCTGACCGGCGGGACGAAACCGATCCGTCCGTTCTCCCACGCCTGCACCGTGATCTGGTTGGCGAGCGCGGAGCCGACCGGGCCCTCGATCACGATGTCCTGGTGGAGGACTCCCGCCGGCGTCCGCCGGCCATCCGCCGTGAACACGACGCGATCGCCCGGGGGCAGCGAGACGAAACGCACGTTCTTCGGAATCTCGAGGCCGGCGATCTGCCGCGGGGTCGCGCCCTCGAGCCACGTCTGGACCGAGTGGTGGGCCGCTTCCGGAGGCGCCGGGAGGATCCTCACGCTCGCCGGCGCGTTGTTGCGGACGGCCGTCATCCGCGCCGCGAGCAGCGTCGTCTGGATCTCCCGGGCGGCACTGCGAAGCTGGTTGCGCTGCGAGATCCGCGAGAACCACGGCGCCGCCACGAACGCCATCAACGCGACGATGGCGACCACGATCAAGAGCTCGATGAGCGTGTAGCCCCGGCTTTCGCGCCGGAGGGCACGGTTTTTCGGGATCATTCCGCTGGCGTAAGAGCGATTCCCGTGCCGCCCGTGACCGATATCACAAGATGAGTGTTCGCAACACTTTAGGGGGTCGTACGCCAAACGTCGGAGGGATCTTCGACTCTTGGGAACGTTACTCCGGGTAACAGTCCCGCAGAGTTTGAGCCGATTTTTGGCGCACTCGACCGTGGAACTTCGGCGAAGAGGTGCGGTTGCGTGCGCGCGCTACACTCTTCGGACTCGATGTGGCCAAAGAGACGCCATAAACCCCCGGCGGATGCCCGTGCCGTGCTCGCGAGGGCACGCGCGAGCTCGTGGAAGACCGACGAGGAACGGGATGCGCTGCTCGAGTCCATCGCGGCGGTCGGCAACCTCGCAGCAGAGGACGTCGCCTGGATGGTCGCCGACACGGACGTGGCGGTCCGCCGGACGGGACAGGCCCTACTCGGCCGGTTCTCTTTCGAAGAGGTCTTCCCGGCTCTGCACCCTTATTTCGCCTCCCGAAACGAGAGCATCCGGCGGCTCGCGATCGAGGCACTCGCCGCGCACGCAGGCCCGAAGTTCCTCGAACGCCTGCCGGCGCTCCTCGCGCACTCCGACGCGGCGGTCGTCCACGTCGTGCTCGACTGGCTGCGGCGCAACCCGTCGGAGCGAAGCCTCTCCCTTCTCTCCGAGGCCCTGAGCTCTCCGTCGCCCGGCGTTCGCCGGAAAGCGTTCGCGATCGTGGAGGCCACGCCTTCACCCCGCGTCGTCCCGTTCGCGATCAAGGGGCTCGAGGACGAAGACGAGAGCCTCCGTTTCCGCGCGGTCCAGCTCCTCGCCCGATTCCCGGACGAGGCGGCGATCGGGCCGCTCCTCCGGCGCTGCCAGCTCGATTCGACCCGCGTCCAGGAGGCGGCCATCAACGCCTTGACGCCGCTTCTCGCTCACGCCGACATCCGCTGGAACGAGGACTTGATCCCGCTCCTTTCCGACGCGAACCACCGCGTCCGTCAGCTCGCTTCCCGCATCCTGCGAACGCAGGATGCGAATCGCGTGGCGGAGGCTTTTCTCCACTCGTACCAGGACACCTACGGGCCCGTGCGGGACCGAGCGCTCGAGGGGCTGCGGGAGCTCGGGCCGCAGTACATCCCGGCTTTTCTCGGGCACGA
>DATIBN010000014.1:0-18572 GCA_035457525.1 Thermoanaerobaculia bacterium
GGAGCGGATCGCGGGCGCCGAGGACGCGTATCGCAGACGCGGCCATCCGGCAGTCTTCACGTTCCACCCATGGGAGTTCGATACCGATCACCCGCGCATGGACGGTCTTCCGCCGCTCCTGCGCGCGGTGCACTTTGTGAAGCTCGCGCGCCTGCCGGGCCGGTTCGACCGGTGGCTCGCCCGCGACCGGTGCGTCGCGCTCGCCGACGTGGTCCCGCTGCTCGGGCCGGCATGACCGAGCCGGGGTTTCTCTTCTCGGGGCAGCTCGCCGAGTCGATCGGGATGGGTCGGGACTTCTGGGAAGCCGACGCGGAGGCGCGGGAACTCTTCGCCCTGACATCGGCGCGCTGCGGACGGGACCTCGAGAGAATCCTCTTCGAGGGGCCGGCGGAGGCGCTCCACGAGAATCTCGCGGCGCAGGCGGGCGTGTATCTCGTTTCGACGCTGGCCGCCCGGGAGCTCGAGCGCGGCGGCGTACGCCCCGCCGCCACCGCGGGGTACAGCCTCGGCAACTACGCCGCGATGGTGGCGGCCCGCGCCATCTCCTACGAAGACGCGCTCGACGTCCTGATCGCCGTCTGGCGCGAAACGGAACGGCTCGGCATCCGGGGCTCGATGGGCGCGGTCGTGGGCGCCCGTCGGGAGACGGTCGAGGAGGTCTGCGCCGCCTCGAGAGAGCGCGGCCGGCCCGTCTGGATCGGGAACGTCAACGCGTCCACGCAGTTCGTCCTGACGGGAAGCTCCGACGCGGTCGAGGACGCGCTCGTCGCTCTCGCGCCGAAGTCCCTGACGGTGCTCCGCCTCTCCATGAGCTGGCCGATCCACAGCCCTCTGATGGACCCGGTGGCCCGCGCCGTCGCGCCCGTCGTCGAGGCGTGCCGTTCGATCCGGGACCCGGCCGTCCCGTACTACGGGCCGGACGGGCGGCGGGCGCGGACGGGGGAGCGCGTGCGCGAGCTCCTCGGGACCGAGTTCATTCACCCCACACTCTGGAACGACACGTACGAGGCCATGGTCGCCGACGAGATCCGCTCGTTCGTCGAAGTGGGGCCCGGGGACATGCTCTCGAAGATGGCGCGCTGGATCGACCGGACGACGACGTGCCGTCCGGCCGGGTCGATCGCGGCGATCGAAGCCGCCTCGGATAGTCTGCGAGGCGCATGAAAACAGCGCTCGTCACCGGAGGCTCTCGGGGCATCGGCCGCGCGATCGCGTTCGAGCTCGCGGCGGCCGGCCACCGGATCGTCATCGCGTACCGCCAGGACGCGACGCGCGCGGACCAGACCGTCGAGGAGCTGCGATCGAAGGGCGCGGAGGCCGTCGCGATCGCGGCCGACGTCACGAAGGCGGCGGAAGTCCGCGCGCTCTCCGACCGGGTCTCCTCCGAGTTCGGCGGAGTCGACGTGCTCGTGAACAACGCCGGCGTGATCAAGGACGCCCTCTTTCCCTTCATGAAGGAGGAGGACTGGGACTTCGTGCTCGACACCGATCTGAAGGGAGCCTTTCGAGTCACGAAGGCGTTCGTCCGAGGCATGCTCCACAAGAACTGGGGACGGATCGTCAACGTCGTGTCAGTCTCGGGGATCTCGGGTCACGTCGGTCAGACCAACTACTCGGCGGCGAAGGGCGGACTGATCGCGTTCACCAAGGCGCTCGCCCTCGAGCTCGCAACACGCGGGATCACCGTCAACGCCGTCGCGCCCGGGCTGGTGGCGACGGAGATCATCGCCCACCTGAAGGAGGAGGCACGGCAGGAGTTCCTGACGCGGATTCCCATGGCGCGCTTCGGGTCGCCCGAGGAGATCGCGGCGGTCGTCGGCTTCCTGGCGTCGGATCGGGCGTCCTACGTGACGGGGCAGGTGTGGCGGGTGGACGGCGGAATGGCTTAGAGCGCGAGGCTCCACCTCTCGGTGACTTCGCGGAGACTCCTCGCGCCGCGACCGGCATAGCCCGTCTTCCCGTTGGCGCAACGTATACTTTTGGTCCAGGAGACCTGATGGCAAACGAAAACCTGGCGCCCCGCGTGAAGGACCTCATCGTGCGGCGCCTGAAGCTCGAGATCGATCCCGCGACGATCCAGGACGACGCACCGCTCTTCGGCGAGGGCCTCGGACTGGACTCGATCGACGCGCTCGAGCTCGTGCTCGGACTGGAGCAGGAGTTCGGGATCAAAGTCGAAGACGAAGAGGTCGGCGTCAAAGCGTTCGCCTCCGTCAACGCGCTGGTGGACTTCATCGAGCAGAAGAAAATCGCGTGACCCCGTGACTCCGGCCGCGCCCGACCTTCCGCACGTCTATCCATTTCGTTTCGTCGATGCTGTCCTGCAGCCCGCGGGGCCCGGCTTCCGCGAGGGAAGGGTGTCGGCTCGAATCACGGCGAACTCCCGCGCGGCGATGGGGGAGTCGTGGGCGAGTCCGGCTCTTCTGGTCGAGGCGATCGCCCAGGCCGCCCTGCTGCTGCAGGGGGGCGACCCGGAGGCCGGACGGCGTGGTTTCCTGGCCGGGATCGAGGAGTTCGAGATCTCGCGGGCGCCCCGGGCCGGGGAGACGCTGACCGTCGACGTCCGATTGGTCGCGCGCTTCGGCGCCATCGTCAAGTTCGACGGGGAAGCGCGCTCGGGCTCCGAGACTCTCGCGAAGGGCGCGATCCTCGTACGGCAGGGCAATTGAGAAGGCGTAGAGTCCGGCGGAGATAGCGATGTTCGTCGACGACGACGAGCCCGGCGGACCGATCGTCCTCCGGCTCGGACCGACGCTCAAGGTCGGCGAGACCGTCCGGGAGTTCGAGGACCGCCTCGAGCTGATCGCCGGCGAGCGCACGGAGTCGCTGATCCTCGACCTGACCGACGTCGAATACATGGACTCGACGACGCTCGGGGTTCTGGTGGGTGCGCTCCACCGGCTGAAGTCCGAAAACCGGGAGCTCGTCCTCGTCAACCCGCGCGACCGCATCGCGTCTCTGCTGCGGGTCGCGAAGCTCGACTCTCTCTTCGAGATCTTCGAAACCGTCGCCGACGCGGTCGCCGCGATCAAGCGCCGGGAAGAGGACACGGGTGTCAACTGACGGGGCGCCACTCTTCGAATGCACGGCGGAGCCGCCGCACCGTTTCGCGATCTCCGGGAAGGTCCGAGTGCGGAACGGCGTGCTCCTGACTCTCCAGCGCGTCGACGAGCGCTATCCGCCGCGCGACATGTTCATCACGAGCCGCGAGCTCAAGATGGGATACGAGAACGTCTTCAAGGGGTGCTTCGTCTGCGTCGATCGCGGCCTGAGCGAGAACGCGATCGCGATCCCCAAGGACCACATCCAGGCGGGCCTTCCGGCGTAGCGTCCTTCCCGGGTCACACCGAGCGCCTCCGCGCCTCTCCGACTTAGGTCTTATAGACTTGGACCCCCCGGCGTGGCAAAAATGGGCCCGGAACTCCTGCTCGTGGACTTTTTCCGGGGAACGAGTGCTCGAAAGGCTGTCATTGGTTGCCGGGACTGGACTCTCCTGGTCATCGGGGCCTCGGACGGTCTGCTTCCCATTCAACTGCAGAGGTCGCTCTATCTCCTGGGAGAGCGGTCTCCGGAACTGACCCGGACGGGGTTTTACAGATTCCAGCCGGTCGGCTCCGGAGAATTCTCCGAACAGGTCTACACCGACGTGGACGCGCTCTCGAAGGACGGCCTGGTCTCGATCCGTCTCTCCGAGAGCGATGGCGCACGGATCTATCGGCTGACACCCGCCGGCGCGGAGCGAGCCAAGAAACTCGAAAAGCAGGTAGCCCCGGAACTGATCCAGTTCCTCCGAAGAACCGTTTCCTGGGTCAGCACCCGATCGGTCGATCAGCTGCTTCGCGGGTCGATCGAGAAGGTCGGCTCGAGAGACCCCCGGTCGAAAGACCGCGACGCCATTCGGCCGCGCGGATCGGCCTGATCGCGGCCGGGATCGCGGGTCGGGCCGTCGGTTCGGGTTCGGGTTCCGGCTCCGGCGTCTCCTCCGGAGGAAGCTCCGGCGGCGGCGGGATCGGCGTCTCGACGGGAGCCGGCGGCGGGCGGAACTCGATCTCCGGGACCGTGGGCGTCGGCGTGGGTCGAACCTCGATCACGATTCGCTTTCCGGCGGAGGCCGGCTGCCCGAGCTCGACCGGCACAGACGCCGGGCGGGCCGTCGGAGCCGGAGCCACGGGAACCACGATCTGCGAGGACCTCTCGACCAGCCCCCTCGAGGAGCGGGTGGTCTTCTCGATGACGACGGGCGAGGGCGGCGTGACGGTCGGCGGAATGTCGGCGGGCGTCGCCACCGTCTCGACGAGAGCGGGCGCCGGCGGCGCAGGGTCCGGGAGCTCGATCCGATCCGCCGTTCTGGCCCGGGTCGGACGGCCGAATCGCCCCGCGAAGTAGGCAGCGATACCGACGGCCGCGACGATGATGACAATCGAGACGACGAGCGTCGTCGGAAGGCGGCCCTCGCCGTTCATGCTGGCCCGACAGTGCACCCTCCGTGCCGCGGCCGGGTGGGCCGGCTAAGTCGCAGCGAGCGTTGCGATTGCGGCGGGCGATCCCCAGGGCACCGGAAACGGCTTCACGAATCGTTACCTGGAGAGGATTGGTGCGAAAGGAGGGACTCGAACCCTCACGGTTTTACCCACAGGTTCCTGAAACCTGCGCGTCTACCAGTTCCGCCACTTTCGCGGGGGAGGGAATGGTAGCCGCAACCCTCCTCGGAATCAACGGACTCCGGCCCTCCGGCTGCGAGGTTACAGATACGCCGCTCTCGTCCTGCGAAGGTAGAATCCCGCCGATTTTCGGACGTGACAACCCGGCGGAACGAACAACTCAGGAGGAGTCGATGACAGACGCACCCGAGAAAGCCCGCGGTCCAATCGTCGCCCTTTGCACGGCGACGCTCTTCGTGCTCGGTAGCCTCGCGTGTCAGAAAGCCGCCCCGCCCGCGGGGAAGGAAGCGGCCGCGGGGAGTGCTCCCGCCGCCGCCGCGCCGGCCAAAGAGAAGTTCACCGTGGACCTCGTCGAGAAGCCCGCCTTCCCGCTCGAGAAGCACCTCGAGTCGAAGGACATCGCGTCGGGCTCGATCGCGTTCGCGCAGCTCTTCGAGGCCGGCGACAAACTGTTCCACACGCCGTACAACGGCCTCGACGGCGTCGGCATGAAGCACACCGTCGCGGGCACGCCGATCAACCGCTTCTCCATCGGTTCGGTCGCCGGGAGCCCCGTTCCCGTCGGGGCGCAGGCGTGCGGCAGCTGCCACAACAAACCCTTCGGCGCGGGCGGCGGTCTCGCGCATACCCGGGTTTTCTTCGACCCGAACCAGGACGGGCAACGCCCCGTCAATCCCCGCGCGACCACCTCTCTCTTCGGCAACGGAGTCGTCCAGCGGCTCGCCGAGGAGATGACGGAGAAGTTGATCGCCGCCCGAGACGCCGCGGGAGAGCAGGCCAAGGGCAAGCCGGGTACCCCCGTGCGCCAGGCGCTCGTCGTCAACGGAGTCGACTTCGGCGCCGTGGTCGCGACTGCCGATGCGGGGGGGAAGGTGACGTACGACGTCTCGCAGGTCCGCGGCGTCTCACCCGATCTCGTCGTGCGGCCCTTCGGCTGGAAAGGCAACGTCACCACCGTGCGCAACTTCTCGGTGGCCGCCGGGAGCTTCGGCATGGGAATGCAGGCCGAAGAGTTCGTCTGGCGCCTTCCTCCCGCCGCCGGGGCGGATCCCGACGGCGACGGCGTGACGCGCGAGCTGTCGGTCGGCGACATCACCGCGATGACGATCTACAACGCGGCGCAGGAGGCGCCGACGGATATCGCTCACGTCGCTGACCTCGGCTTCGCCTCGCCGCTCGACGCAACGGCGCGCGGCCAGGTCGATCGGGGCCGCACCCTGTTCACGCAGGTGGGCTGCGCCAGCTGTCACATGCCCGAGATGCCGCTGGCCAACACGGTCTTCGAAGAGCCGACGCGGCGCGGCGGCGGCCACTTCCTGGACACCTTCCTCGCGGGGAAGGATCCCGACTACGACCCGGCGCGCCCGGTCCGCTTCGACCTCGCGAAGGACTCTCAGGCCCCGCGAATCGAGGCCAACGCGCAGGGGGGCGCGACCGTGCATCTCTATGGCGACCTGAAGCGCCACGAGATGGGCCGGCAGCTCGCGGAGCCCGCGGCCGTTGGGGTGCTCGACGTGACGCTCACCCCGCTGCAGCAGGGAGGCAAGCCCGTGATGCTGTCGCCGAGCGAGTTCCTGACCCCGGAGCTCTGGGGCGTCGGCAACACCGGGCCCTGGATGCACGACGACCGCGCCGGAACCCTCGCGGAGGCGATCACGCTGCACGGGGAGGACTCCCCGCCGGCTCCGGGCCAGCCCGGGAGAAGCGAGGCGCAGGAGGCGCGCGACGCCTACCGCAAGCTGCCGCCCGAGGACCAGCGTGCGCTCGTTGCCTTCCTCAAGAGCCTGGTGAACTTCTCGAGCGAGGAAAATTGAGCTGAACGGCACCGGCGCCCCTCCAGCCGCGCCGTGGCGGGGACCGGCGCGGCTGATCCTCGTCGCCGGCTACCTGGCGTTCATCGCGGCCGGCTTCCTGGTTCCGTGGCAGCCCCGGATCTTCTGGACGGTGCTGCTGCCGTCGCTCATCCTCTTCATCGTGCTCGCCGGGTTCTATCCCTGGCGCTCCATCTGTCCCCTGGCCGCGTTCGGTGAGGTCGGCCGCAACCTGCGCCGTCGCTCTCAGCGCCGCGTCCCCCGCTGGATGGAGCGCGGCCACCTGGCCGTGCCGATCGTGATCCTCGCGGCGATGCTCGTCCTGCGCGAGGTGGCGACCAACGGAGACGGCCGCTGGATCGCCGCGCTCCTCGTCGGGCTCGCGCTCGCGGCCTTCGCGACGAACGCTTTCTTCACCGGGAAGACGTGGTGCAACTTCGTCTGTCCGGTCGGAGTCGTCGAGAGGATCTACACGGATCCGTCGTCTGTGGCGCGATCGGCCTCCAACTCGCAGTGCTTTCGCTGCACCGCCTGCAAGCGGTCCTGTCCGGACATCGACCAGGAAAACAACTACTGGCGGGAGCTCCGCGCCGGGGGCCGGCGGGCCGCGACCTACGCGTTTCCGGGCATCGTGTTCGCCTTCTACTTCTACTTCTGGCTGCGCACCGGGGACTGGGAGGCGTACTTCGACGGGCGCTGGACGGCTCACCGCGCCGACGCCGCCCTCGCGTTCGGGCCCGGTTTCTTTTTCGCGCCGCGCGTTCCGGCGCTCGCCGCGGCCGTCCTCACGATCGCGGCGGGGGCGCTCGTGAGCTACGGGCTCTTTCGCGCGATCGAAGCGGCGACCGCCCGCTTCGTTCCCGACCGCGAGCGCCATCGTCATCTCGTCCTTTCCGGAGCGGCCTTCGCCGCATTCAGCCTGTTCTTTCTCTTCGCAGGGGCGCCGACTCTCCGGCGCATCGCCGGAGGAACCCGGGTCTTCGCGTTCGTCGCCCCGGTCATCGCCGCAGTGGTGCTCGCCCGCCGGTGGGGTCGGAGTCACGACGCGTACCTGCGCGAAAGGGTTGCGGCCCGGCTGATACGGAACTGGCCCTTCGCCGGACGGCCGCCGGGAGACCCGGTCGAGGCTTACGCGCAGCTGCAGGCGAGCGAGCAGGCGCGCGAGCAGCTGCTCTCCGGCTACGCGCAGACGCTCAAGGACGTGCTCGAGGACGGAATCATCGACGAGAGCGAGGCGCGCCTGCTCGCCGAGATGCGCAAGCAGTTCGGAATCACGAACCGGGAACACGATTCGGTCGTCGCCCGGCTCGGCGAGGAGGAGCGGGAGGTCCTGATCTCGGGACGCTTCGCCAGCGTGGAGGAGCGTCTGCAGATCGAGAGTTACCGCGCGGCGCTCACCGAGGCGCTGTCGCGATCCGCGTCGGAGGGCGAGATCGACCTCCTTCGCCGGGAGTTCGGCGTCAGCCCCGAGGACCATGCCGTCATCCTCGAGCGGATGCGGAGCGCCTCCGGGCCTCTCATCGACCGTGCCCGCCGCGAGCTGGTCGAGGCCCTGGTCCGCCGCGGGGACCGCGAGCTGCTCGCGGCGATCGAAGACAGGGACGAGAGCCTCCAGCTGCTGAGCTTCCTCCTCACCGGCGCCGAGAAGGCATCGCTCGAGCGGGTGTTCGACCTGCTCGGCACCGTCGGCGACCGCGCGCGGATCGACGCATTGCGCCCGGGCCTCGCGAGCCGCGACACGGAGACCCGACGCCGCATGTTCCAGGGGCTCGCCGGCGCGTCGCCGGAAGCGGCGGAGCTCCTGCCTCTGATCGACCGGTTCGTGCCGGAGCCGGCCGTCCCGGCGTCTCGAACGGACGAGGAAACCGTTCGGGAGGCGCTGACGCGCCTGGTGAAGGACGCGGACGCGTTCGTCCGCGCCGCCGCGGTCTGGAGCCTGGCTGCGACGTCGCCGGGCGCGCCCGAGATCTTCGAGGCGGCGCGCGACGACGGAGACTCGCTGGTCACCGAGGCGGCGGCGGCGTCCCTCGTTCCCGAGGACGACGCGGACCGCGCCGCCCGCGTTGGGAGATTCCGCGGCCGGACACGCATCTCGCGGATGCAGTTCCTCCGGGGAGTGACACTCTTCGCCGACCTGGAACCGCGCGATCTGCTCGACCTCGCGGAGCTCACCCGCGAAGAGGAGGTCCCGCCCGGTCAGCCGTTGGTCGAAGAGGGTCGTCCCGACTCCGGTGACCTGTTCGTGATCCTCGCGGGACGCGCATCCGTCGTCGTGCGCGAAGCCGGGAGGCAGATCGCGGAGCTCGGTCCGGGCGACGTCGTTGGGGAGCTCTCGCTCCTCGACGGCAGCCCGCGCAGCGCCACGGTGATCCCCCGCGGCGAGCCGCTGCGGGTGCTGCGGATCCCGGCGCAGGCGTTCCGGGATCGCCTGCTGCCGCGCGCGAGCGTCTCGCGATCGCTTCTGCTCATGATGACCGAACGGCTGAGAGCCCTCGCGAGCAAGGTGTCGGAGGGCGGGACCTCGCCGCCCGGCGGCTGAAGCCCGTGATACTCTGAGTTCGTCCGATCCCTCCGACGGCCCACGCCCGCCCACCTGGTCTCGCGCCCGTCGCCGGTTTTCGGCGAGAAAGCGAGACAGTCGTGAGCTCAATTCGAAGCTGGCACTGCCGGAACTGCGGAAAGACCAACCAGAGCGAGGTCGAGCTGGACGGACGCGTGAAATGCGGGTCCTGCGGGTGGGTCATGCGGATCCAGCCGAGCCGCGAACGGGGCGGCGAGACCCCCGGCCAGCTGTACCGCCGCCCCCTTCCCAGCCGCTGAGCTCCGCCGGGTCACATTCCTCCATTCACGGCCACTGACGGGCACGCCGCCCCTTTCGCGGCGCGGCCGGACGCAGTGCCCCGCGCGCAAGTCCTCGCGGGACCGTCGGATACACTTCGCCGCGTGCTGCCGCGCGACTCCGAGATCCTCGAAAAACTGAGAGAAAAAGGCTCGCGGGTTCTCTCCATCCGCGATCTCGCGAAGAAGCTGAACGTCCGCGAGCGCGAGGAGGACGCTTTCCGCGAGAGGCTCGAGACCCTGGAGCGGCGGGGCGAGATCGCGCGGGTTCGCGGCGAGAAGTACTCCGCGATCGAGTTCACGAACCAGATCGCCGGGAGAATCACGGTCCGACCCGAGGGCTTCGGGTTCGTGCTCGTCCCGGGAGGGGCGGACCTCTTCATCCCGCGCGGCGGAATGCACGGCGCCATGGACGGGGACACAGTCCTTGCACGCGAGGAGCGTTCGCGCGCCCGGGGACGCGCCGGCTCGCCCGACCGGATATCCGGGTCCGTCGTCCGGGTGCTCGATCGGGCCCGTGAGCGGGTGGTCGGGCGCTTCGAAAAGCAGGAGGGGCGCGCCGTCGTGGTCCCTTACGACCCGCGGATCGATGCGATCGTGCGGATCGCCGACGGGCGGACGCACGGCGCCCGGCCGGAGGAGATCGTCGAGGTCCGGCTGACGTCCTTTCCCGACGCCCGCCGGGTGGCGCACGGCGTGGTCGAGGAGCGCCTGGGTTTCCTGGGCGAGCCCGGCGTCGACGTCGAGATCGTGCTCCGCTCGCACAACCTTCCGCCGCGCTTTCCCCGACCGGTCATCGAGGAAGCCGAGCGCTTTCCGCCGGACGTCCGCACCGAGGACCTCCTCGGCCGCCGCGACTTCCGAGGCCGGCGCATCGTCACGATCGACGGTGAGACCGCGAAGGATTTCGACGACGCCGTGGAGGTGGAGCGAACGCCGACCGGCTTCCGCCTCGGGGTTCACATCGCGGACGTCTCCCACTACGTCGCCGAGGGGACGGCGCTCGACGACGAGGCGCGCTCGCGGGGCACCAGCGTTTATTTTCCGGGGCGGGTGCTCCCGATGCTCCCCGAGCACCTCTCGAACGGGCTGTGCTCCCTGAATCCCCGCGTCGACCGACTCGTCCTGTCGGCGCTCCTCGAGACCGACCGCAAAGGGCGCGTCGTCTCCGCCGAGTTCGTCAAGGGCGTCATCCGGAGCTCCGCGCGGATGACCTATACGGAGGTGGCGCGCATCCTGGAGAGCGGCCCCACGCACGGTGACAAGGAGCGTTACGGACCGCTGCTGGAGGACTTCCGGGAGATGGCGGAGCTGGCCGCGCGGCTCCGGGAGAGGCGCGAGGCGCGCGGCTCGATCGATTTCGACCTGCCCGACGCCGACGTCGTGCTCGACGACACGGGCCTCGTCGTCGGGATCGTTCCCGAGTCGCGCAACGTGGCGCACCGGCTCATCGAGGAGTTCATGCTCGCGGCCAACGAGGCGGTCGCGAAGAAGCTGCTCTTCGCGAAGCAGCCTGCGTTGTATCGCGTGCACGACCGGCCCGATCCCGACCGGCTCGTGGACCTTCGCGACGTGCTCGAGACGTTCGGGTACGAGTTGAAGGGCGACCTCGAGGACGTGCCTCCGTCCGCGTTCCAGAAGATCCTCAAGGCCATCGAGGGGAAGCCGGAGGAGCGGCTGCTCTCCGATCTCCTCCTGCGCGCCCAGCGCAAGGCGGTCTACAGCGAGGATTGCCGCGGCCACTATGCGCTCGCGGCGCCGTACTACTGCCACTTCACGTCGCCGATCCGCCGGTATCCCGACCTCGTCGTGCACCGCCAGCTCACCGCGCTCCTCGAGAAGGGGCGGCCCGTGCCGGCGAAGGACTTCGACGCGGTCAACGACCATCTGCGAGAGCTCGCGGCCCTCTCCTCCGAACGGGAGCGGCGCGCCGAGACGGCGGAGCGCGAGAGCCTCCTGTGGAAAAAGATCGTCTTCATGAAGGACAAAATCGGCCGCGACTTCGACGCCTACGTGACGGGAGTCGCGGCGTTCGGCCTCTTCGTCACGCTCCAGGACTTCTTCGTGGAAGGCCTGGTGCCGGTGTCGAGCCTCGGCGACGACTTCTACGTTTACGAAGAGAAACAGCACCGCCTTCGAGGGCGATCGGGCGGGACAATATTCCGGCTGGGGGACGCGGTCCGGGTGCAGCTGAAGGCGATCGACGAGGTCCGCAGGCGCCTCGACTTCCGGATCGCCGACGAACGCGCCCGAGCCGAGGCGCGGCCCCGCCGGGTGAGGAGCGCAAGACGATGAAACGAATCCTGGTGATCCTCCTGATGACCGCCGCGTTCGCATGTCGCGAGCGCGGCCGCCCCGACCCGAACATCCGCATGGCGACCTCCCACGAACGTACGGCGGACGCGGCGCAAAGCGAGGCCGGCGGGACCGTCCCGACGAAGCTCGTCGTACCTCCCGAGGTGACCTCGGCGTTTCAGGGCGTTCAGATCGGCTGGAAGGACTCCCAGGGGGGCCAGGCCGGAGTGATCGAAGTTCCGCTCGGCGGCGCCGCGGCGATCCCGGGAACCGACCTGCAGGTCCGCGCCGACGTCTTCCTGCCGGCCTTCACGATGACGGCCGAGGAGATCACCTCGACCGGGACGGCTCCCGAGAACCCGGCGGCGAGGATCGCCGTGATCCAGGGGGACAAGGAAGTCTTCGCCGGGTGGATTTTCAAGAGATTCCCGGAGGTCCACCCGTTCCAGCATCCGCGGATTTCGCTCGCGCTCGAAGGGGGCGTTCCCCGAAAGAAGGCGTGAGCGGGTTCCGCGTCGTCGTCGCCGGCCGTCCCAACGTCGGCAAGTCGGCGCTGTTCAACCGGCTGCTCCGGCGGCGCCGCTCCCTCGTGCACGACATGCCGGGCATGACCCGGGACGTCCTCGAGGTCGAGGCGTCGCTTCCGGACGGACGCACCTACCGGCTCCTCGACACGGGCGGTTTCGACCCGGAGGGGAAGGACGAGATCCCCGCTGCCGTGCGGGACAAGGCCCTCCAGTCCATCCGGAGCGCGGACCTCGTGCTTCTCGTGACCGACGCGTCCGCGGGGGTCCTTCCCGGCGACCGCGTGGCGGCGAAGGTCGCCCGCGAGGCGGGCGTCGAGACGGTCGTGGTCGCCAACAAGGTGGACCGCCGCGAGGGAAGCGAGGGGGAGGTGGAAGCCTGGGAGCTCGGGTTCGACGAGGTCTTCGGCGTGTCCGCCGAGCACGGCCTCGGGATCGACGAGCTGCAGGACGCGATCGCGGCGCGGGTGCCCGCGACGGCGGAGGAGAGCCGGGAAAGGGAGAACGGGAAACGGGAAACGGGCGAACCGGAGAAGGCGGGATCCGCGGAACCGCGGGAGATCCGTCTCGCGGTCGTGGGCCGCCCCAACGTCGGCAAGTCGTCGCTCGTCAACGCGCTCCTCGGAGAGGACCGGGCGATCGTCTCCGACGTCGCCGGCACGACCCGGGACGCGAGCGACGTGGTCTTCGAACGCGCCGGGAAGACGTTCCGCCTCGTCGACACGGCCGGGATCCGGCGCAAGGCGAAGACGGAGCGCGGCCCCGAGGTCCTGTCCGTCGTCCAGGCGCGCAAGCGGATCGAGGAGTGCGACGTCGCCCTGATCGTTCTGGACGCCGCCAACGGGCCGACCGCCCAGGACGCCGCCGTGGCGGCCTTCGCGCACGAGTCGGGGAAAGGGCTCGTTCTGGTGGCGAACAAGTGGGACCTCGCCGGGAGGGAGTCGAAGGAGGCGTCCAAGGAGTTCGAGGCGGACGTGCGCGAGCGGCTGCCCTTCGCCGGCTACGCCGAGGTCCTGCGGGTGTCGGCGCGGACGGGAAGGGGAGTCGGGCGGATCCTGCCGGCCGCCGCCCGGGCCGCCGGGAACCGCCGCCGGCGAGTCTCGACGGGCGAGCTGAACCGGGTCCTGGGGAGGGCGCTGCGGGATTCGCCGCCCCAGACGGCGCGCGGGCCGCGGCTGAAGGTGTACTACGTCGCGCAGACGGGGGTCGGGCCGCCGACTTTCACGATCGTCGGAAACCGGGAGGAGGCTCTTCACTTCTCGGAGACCCGGCGGATCGAGAACCTCGTCCGCGAGGCGAGCGACTTCACCGGATCGCCGATCCGGATCTCGGTGCGCGGAAGGTCGCGCAAGGGGAAGAGTTCGAGCTGACCGCGCGGCCGGATTTCGCGGCCCCCCCTCGCGATGTCATCCGGAGCCCTTCGCGAGGTCATCCGGAGCCCTTCGCGATGTCATCCTGAGCGCAGCGAAGGATCTCTCTCTCGACTGCCCTGACGTTCGGCTCAGGGCAGGCTCCGCGAAGGATCTCTTCGTCCAAAGTCGGATTCCAGCGTGACAGCAACGCTGCTAGAGTTATCGCCGTGGCGAAGGCGGAGCCGCAACTCTACAAACCCGCGGACGCGTGTCGGATGGCGGAAGTCGCGCCGTACGTGCTCCGCTACTGGGAGACGGAGTTCCCCGCGCTCTCCGAGGGAAAGGAGAAAGGCCCCTCGCGCCTCTACACCGCGCGCGACGTCCAGATCATCGCGCGCATCCGGCAGCTCCTCTACGACGAGGGTTTCACCGTCGCGGGCGCGAAGAAGCGGCTCGAAGCCGAGATCGCGGAGGGCCGGTTCGACGACGGGGTGAAGTCGCCTCCGGTCGTCGAGCACCGCAAGGTCGAGGAGAGCAAGCCGGCTCCCAAACCGGAAGTCGCGGCCCACGCGCCGGCTCCGTCACCGCGCCCCGTCCCGGCGCCGCCGCCCCCGCCTCCCGTCGCGAAAGCGGCGCCTCCGCCTCCGCCGGTTGCCGCCGCCGCGCCCTCGGGTTTCCCGGAGCGCAAAGCCGTCATCAAGGAGCTGAAAGAGATCGCGCGGCTCCTGGAGAGACCCCGAAAGCGCTGAAGTTCCGGGCGCGCGTTTGACAGCGCGCGTCCCGCCTGCTCAAATGCCGCGCTCCGGTCGGGACGTGGCGCAGTCTGGTAGCGTACCTGAATGGGGTTCAGGGGGTCCCGGGTTCGAATCCCGGCGTCCCGACCAAAATCCTTCTCAGCCCTCGGACTTTCGCGGACTCCGGCCGTGGCTCCATATCCATTTGATCCGGTGGATGCCCGCGGTCGCGAGCGAGGCCAGGACGATCACCGCGAGCATGATCGTCCAGTTCTGCGCGAGGTACACCGAGCGGCCGTAGGCGATGTAGGCGGCAATTCCGTTGAGCACCACGCTCGTCGCGATCTTCAGCGGTCCGGAGCGGGCGAAGAACGTTCGAAACCCGGGGAAGTTCTTCAATCCTTCGATGATGAGGAACACGACGAGCGCCTGAGCGACGATCGAGAGCCAGAACTGGGTATTCATGACTCCACCGACCTTTCCGGCGAGGGATTCCGGCGCGATTCTATCGGTGCTTTGAGGACCGTCCCCCCTCGAATCTGAGGTCCGGGCCTCATTGACCGCCCCGTCGACGCCGGCCAGATTGGAGACGGGCGGCTCGACGGCGAACGCCGCCCGGAAAGGCACTGCCGGTGGGACGCGACATCCTCAGGGGAAACCGGAGCTCGCGAAGTCTGCGCTGGGTGGGCCAGCGCCCGGTGGTCCTCGTCGTCCAGCAGGACCACACGCTGCGGGCCCTCATTCGAAGGGCAGTCGAGGCCGAAGGGTACGCTGCGATGGAAGCGCGCACGGCGATGGAGGCGCTGACGGCGCGCGATCGCTCATCGGCCGCCGTCGACCTCGTGATCACGGACCTCACCCAACCCGGGCTCGCCGGCCCCCTCGGGCTGCGCGAGCGGCTCGGCCGGCGGACGAAGTTCCTCTACCTGCTCATGTACACGACGGAGTCGCTCGTCCCCGAGGAGGACCTCACGTTCTTCCTCCAGAACCCGTTCCGCGGCCGCGCCCTGGAAGAGAAGCTTCGCCAGATCCTGAGCCGCCACTGAGCCGCCGGGCGGATAATCTCCGCATGAAGGTGCGGCTGGTGTCCGACTCCTACTTCTCCGCGGCGCACCGGCTCCACCGCGACGACTGGGACGCGGAGACCAACCGGCGTGTTTTCGAGAAGTGCAACAACCCGAACGCGCACGGACACACGTACGGCCTGGAGGTCACCGTCGAGGGCGAGGTGGACCCGGACACCGGCTGGGTCATGGACTTCGGGAAGCTGAAGCGCACCGTGGAGCAGCACGTCATCCGACGGCTCGACCGTAGGCACCTGAACTTCGACGTCTACTTTCTCGCGGGACGGAACCCGACGGCCGAGAACATCGTTATAGGTATCTGGGGGGAGCTCGTCGGCCGCGTCGCACCGGCGCGGCTCGTACGGATCACGTTGAACGAGACCGACAAGAATCGGGTGGTGTACGAAGGAGGCAGCGATGAACGGTGATTCGAAGCCGCGCCGGCTGACGCGATCGAACCGCGACAAGATGATCGCGGGAGTCTGCGGCGGCCTGGCCGAATACCTGAACGTGGACCCGACGGTGATGCGGGTGCTGTACGTGCTCGTTTCGATCCTGTCGGTGGCGTTTCCGGGCATCATCGCCTACATCATCTTGATGTTCCTGATGCCGCCGCCCGAGGAGGTGACCGCATGAGCGCCCCTTCGCCGCACCCGCGCCCTCTGCGCCGCTGTCGCGGTTCGAATCGGATGATCGCCGGCGTCTGCTGCGGTCTCGCCCAGCATTTCGGCCTGGACATCACTCTCGTGCGAGTGCTGTACGTGATCGTCTCGGTCCTTTCGGCGGCGTTCCCGGGGATCCTCGTCTACATCGTCCTCTGGGCCGTGATCCCCGAAGAAGGCGCGTGACGGGCCCCCGGATACTCGTCACAAACGACGACGGAGTCTTCTCGGAGGGGATCGAGCGCCTGGCCGCCGCGCTCTCGGAAGTGGGCGACGTCTTCACCGTCGCCCCCGACCAGGAGCGGAGCGCCGCCGGGCACGCGCTCACGCTCGACACGCCGCTGCGCGCCAAGGAGATCGGCGAGAAGCGGTGGTCCGTCAACGGAACCCCGACGGACTGTGTCAACTGGGGGGTTCTGCACCTCCTGCGCGATCGGCGCCCGGCGCTCCTCTTCTCCGGGATCAATCTCGGCCTGAATCTCGGCGACGACGTGACCTACTCGGGCACCGTCTCCGCGGCGTTCGAGGGGGCCCTCCTCGGGATTCCGTCGGTCGCCGTATCCCAGGAGATCGAGCCGGGGTTCACGTTCGACGCGGCGTCGGGCTTCGCCGCCCGTCTCGCGAGGAAACTTCTCGATCAGCCGCTGCCGCTGAAGACCCTGATCAACATCAACGTCCCTGCAGGAACGGTTCGCGGCGTCCGCGTGGGCCGCCTCGGCACGCGCCGATACGGCGAGACCGTGATCGAAAAGACCGATCCGC
The DNA here is from genome assembly GCA_035457525.1 of Thermoanaerobaculia bacterium. Classification (GTDB taxonomy): domain Bacteria; phylum Acidobacteriota; class Thermoanaerobaculia; order UBA5066; family Gp7-AA6; genus Gp7-AA6. The sequence continues at coordinate 16,704 of DATIBN010000014.1, forward strand.
GCGGCCGGCCGTACTACTGGATCGGCTCGACGCTGCCGGTCGGGGAGCTGGAGGAGGGAACCGACATCAGCGCCGTCGCCGAAAAGTTCATTTCGATGACGCCGGTTCACCTCGACCTGACCGCGTACCAGTCCATGGAGCTTCTTCAGTCGATCGCGGGTGGGTTGTCGCCGGACGAGCCCGTCGCATCCGGCCGGGTCTCGCGCGACCGGTCCTGAGGCCATCGGAAGCTAGCGAATCCGTTCGTACTCCAGGATCGACAGCGACAATCGGGTCGGCAGCTGGATCGACGAGTCCACGGACCTTCGGACGAGGTGGTAACCGCGCAGCTCGGCAGGGTTCGCGGCCTCGACGTCGCTCGGCACGACGAGCACGACCCGCTCCGCGCCGGTGAGCTCCGACAATCGCCGGAGGTTACTCACTCTCTCGACCCGGATCCGTTCCGCCTCCGGGCACTCCAGAAGCGGATACTGGCTCGGCGGCACGTACTCGCGCCCGTCGAGCACCGTGGCATCGATCACCGTGTGCGTTCCCGCGTATCGACAGATGACGTTCCCGAGCTCGAACCCGGCGTCCGTCAGACGCGTTCGATTGAGCTCTCGAAAGTAGTAGTGGAGGTTGAACCCTGCGGAGGCGGCCACGACGGCGAGCGCGATGGCAGCGGTCAGGTACCTCCGAGTACGGGGCCGGGCTGCCACCAGCCGCGTCAGGCCGGTGACCGTCCACGCAACCCCGAGAGACGAAAACAGCAGGACGACCAGCGTCCGATGATAGGTGGGCGGGCTGGCGCAGAGGAGGACTCCGCCGGTCAGGTAGGCCCCCGAGAAGACGATCGACACCCACCCCACCGGCGAAGACAGCTTCCAGAGAAGGAGCGCGTACGCGGCGGGTGTGAGAGCCGCGGTGACCGGATCGTGGAGCGCGCGATCGGCGCCATAGGCCTTGAAGTAGTCCCCGCTGAAGTTGAAGATCGACAGCGTTCGGCAAACGTGCTGGACGACCGCGTCCCGAACACCGTCGGCGCCGTACGAATCGCGGAGCTGGACGAAGCCGTCGGCCTGCAGCAGCGAGATGGTCGGGATGCGCTGGTACGCGATCTCCAGGGGCATCCGGAACACGGTCGCGAACATCGGCGCGCTGGTGAGAACGGCGATTCCGCCCACGGACGCGAGGGCGACCAGCAGCGCCTTCGAGGGCCAGCGCCCGATGATCGCCCAGCCCGCGAGAGCGAGCGCGACGAGCGGTGGCAGGAGCTGGGCCGGAATGTACGTCGCGGCGCCGATGCCGAGGGCCACGCCGGCGCCCGTCAGGGTGAGGAAGGAACCGCCGGTCAGCGCTCGCAGCAGCAGAGCGAGAACGAGGCCCGCGAAAAAGGGGGTCTCGACGTAGATCTGACCGACGCGGGAGTAGTGGACGAAGGCGTGGTTGAAAGCGAGGAGAAGGGCCGCGAAAAAGCCGGCTCCGCTTCCGATCAGCCGCCGGGAGAAATCGAAGAGCAGAACGACCGTGAGAGAACCGAGGAGCGCGGCGCCCAGCCGGAGAGCCCGAAGCCCCTTGCCGAAGGGCCACGCGGCAGCCTGAGAGACGACGAGGGTCATTCCGGGATTGCCCATGTCCCAGAACCCGAACATCCCGGCGGGTCCGGCGGCAAGGAGCTCGCGACCGGCGATCCCGGTGCCCGACTCGTCGCCATCGACCCAGGGCGGGAAGTTCTCGACGCCCCAGCTGCGAACTGCGAAAGCGACGAGGAAGAGAAGGACCGCGGCGGCGACGGCCCGACGGCTCTCCCGGCGCGACTGCGCCCCGCGCCGGCGCCCGGCGCGATACCAGTCCGCCAGGCCGGGCAGCAGAAGCAGCACGACGCCGGCC
>DATIBN010000015.1:0-2920 GCA_035457525.1 Thermoanaerobaculia bacterium
CTCGATGCGGACGACGGACCGCCGGTTGTGCACGAGCGCGTGCGTGCGGAAGAGCTCCTCCCAGTTGCGGCGCCAGCGGGCGGCGTCGAAGCGACCGAACGGCATGACCCAGTCGACGGGGTCGTGCGCCGCCGGTCCGGGGGGCCAGGGCCACACCATGTCGCGGTGAAAGACCGTGAGGAGGAGGTCCACGTCCTGCGTTTCCCACGCGCGAGTCTCGCGGGCCACGATCTCCTCGATCTCCGCGCGCCGCTCGTCCCGGCTCACTTTCGTCCCACGATCGAGCGAAGCAGCGCCGGTTCGTCCGTCAGGATCCCGTCCACGCCGAGATCAACGAGCTCGCGCAGCCGCTTCTCCTCGTTGATCGTCCAGACGATGACCCGGTCGATGTGTCCCTCGGCTCGGGCGGCGAGCACGTCCTCGAGCTCACTGCGGAATCCGGCCCAGAACCGCCGCGAGACCCCGAAGCTGACGCACGAAATCCCGAAGCGCTTCGCGAAGTCGAGCGCCCCGGGCAGCTCGAAGTCCCCGAAGATCCAGACGTTCTTTCCGAGCGACTCCCGCCGGGACTCGGTGAGCACTGCGACGAGAGTCTCCTCGAGCGGACACAGAAACGCGACCGCCAGGTCTTCGCGGATCCTCCCGGAGCGGCGCCCTTCGCGGACCGCCGAGGCCAGCTCGCGCGCCGCGGCGCTCTCCTTCTCCCCCAGCTTGACGTCGAGGCACACGAGCTCGAGCCGGTCCTCCTCCTTCGACCACGCGAAAAGGTCGTCGAGCAGGGCGATGCCGGCGCGTCTCTTCGTCCCGCCCTTCTCCTCACACGGGACGTAGCCGTAGTGCGCGCGCAGCTCCTCCAGGGTGAGCTCGGGCACGGGCCGCCGCCACCCCGAGTCCGCCGGCGGCGCGTCCGGCTTGTAGAGGTAGTCCTTCTCCGCCCCGGCCTGGCGAACGAGGGCGACCTTTTCGTCGGGGTGACAGTCGTGCCAGAGGACGAAGTGTCCGTCGATCGTGACGCAGACGTCCGTCTCGACGGCGTTCGCCCCGAGCTCGAGCGCCCGGGCGAAGGACGGGATCGTGTTTTCCACCTCGAGCCGCGCCGCTCCGCGGTGGCCGATCACGAAGCAGGAGCGCCCGGAAGACGGGAGAATCCGACGGCGTAACAGCCCGCGTGCGGTGTTCAGCAGGCGTCGGGCGGGGTTTCGATAGCCGAGGAGAGTCACGGAGCTTTGCGAGAATAACTCGTCTCGGAATCTCCGCCGGAACCGCCCGGTTCCGACCTGATGTAAACGGGAAACGAACTCCGATCGTCTGTTCGGATGTAAAGGAGACCGATGCCATGAAGAGATTCGCAATTCGACAGCTCGCCCCCGTGGCGGCGCTGCTGTTCGCGCTGGGTGCCACTCTGGCCTCCGCGCAGGACGCCCCTCATCGTCACGACAAGATGGGCGGTCACGGAAAGATGGGCTTCGGGATGATGCGGGGTCTCGCGCGCCTCGACCTGACCGAGGCGCAGAAGACGCAGGTCAAGGGCATCCTGGAGTCGCGCAAGGCGAACTTCGAGTCACTTCGCGAGCGCATGCGCGCCGACCGGGAGGCGCTCGACGCCGCCGCGGAGGCACAGTCGCCCAACCCGGCCGCCGTCGGAGCTGCCTACCTCAAGGTCCGCGCGAACCGCGAGACCATGCGCGCCGAGCACCGGGCGACGATGGAGCAGATCCGCGCGATCCTGACGCCCGAGCAGCAGGAGAAGTTCGACACGATGAAGCAGCGCCGCAAGGAGCGCTTCGGCGAGCGTCGCGAGCGGCGAGAGGGATAGACCGCTAAAGTCTGACCCTCGCACAGTTAGTCAGCCAGGGGCTCTCGAGAGTCCCTGGCTTTTCTTTTGGCTCGAGGCAGCGCATAGAATCCCGCTCGGAACTCCCAATCTTCGAGCGTCCCCCTCCGGGGACCAAAGGAGGAAACCAGCATGAAATCCGCCAAGGGGATCCTCGCCGGCCTCGCCTTCCTGATCGTCATCGCCGCCCTCGCCATCGGTGCGGACGAGAAAGCCAAGAAGACAATGCCGGCGGCGGGCAAGATGGACGAGAAGGCCATGATGGAAATGATGGCCAAGTACTCGACGCCCGGCGAGGAGCACAAGAAGCTCGAGTCGTTCGTCGGAACCTGGGACACCACCGCCAAGATGTGGATGGAGCCGGGCGCGCCGCCGCAGGAGAGCAAGGGCGTATCGGAGAACAAGATGGCGCTCGGCGGGCGCTTCCTCGAACAGAGTTTCGAGGGAACGATGATGAACCAGCCCTTCACAGGGAAGGGCTACACCGGTTACGACATCTACAAGAAGCAGTACGTCGGCACGTGGATGGACACCATGGGCACGGCCATCATGAGCGCGACCGGCAAGGCGGACCCCTCGGGCAAGATGATCACGTTCACCGGCGCGATGGACGATCCGATGAGCGGAAAAAAGATGGACTTCAAGGAAGTCGTCACGCTCGTGGACGACGACCACCATACGTTCGAGATGTGGATGCCGGGCCCCGACGGAAAAATGTTCAAGATGATGGAGATCCAGTACACGAAGCGGAAGTAACGACGCGCGAGAGTAGATAAAAAACTGTGGGGTCAGGATTTATCCTGACCCCTCTTCGTATCGAACTGCCGACGAAAGCCTGGGTCAGGATTTATCCTGACGCCCCGTTGCTCTCTTGGCGAAGAATCCGGGCGGAAACGCCCGGATTTCCTGTTTATTGAGGCAGCGTCTCGAGCTTCTTCTTGAGCGAGGCGATGGTGCGCTCCGACCGCTGCCCCTCCGGAAGAGACTCGGCGACCTTCAAGGCTTCTTCGATCGTCTTGCGCGCGGCGGCGGAGTCTCCCTTCTCCTTGTAGATGTCCGCCCGCGTCTGGAGGATTCCGAGCTTCC
>DATIBN010000016.1:0-7864 GCA_035457525.1 Thermoanaerobaculia bacterium
AGGCCATCAAGGCGGGGATCCTCGAGATCGCCGACGTCTTCGTGGTCAACAAGGCGGACCGCGAGGGCGCGGACCGGACCTCTGCCGAGCTCGCGATGATGCTCGACCTCGCGGCGGATCGGTCCTGGCGTCCGCCGATCCTCCGCACGGTCGCGCCCCGGGGGGAAGGCGTCGAGGCCGTGGTCGATGCCATGGAATCCCACGGCCGCTCGCTCGCCGGGTCGGCCGAAGGCGACCGCCGGGCGGCGAGGCGCGCACGGTCGCGGCTGCTCGCGCTCCTGGAAGAACGCTTTCACCGCGCCATCGAAACGCGAGGTCCCGAGCCGGACGGATTCGAGGCCGCCGTCGAGCGGGTGCGCGATCGCACCGAAGACCCCTACTCCGCGGCCGGGCGCCTCTTCGAGCGTCTCGTCCGGGAGCCGGCGGTCGAACGGGTATGAGCGTCTTCGCGCACCGTCTCGACCACATCGGTATCGCCGTGGCCTCCATCGATGAGGCCCTCGGCGTGTACCGCGCGCTCGGCATCAACGAGTCGGGCCGGGAAACCGTCGCGAGCCAGGGTGTGGTCACGGCGTTCCTGCCGCTCGGCGACACGCGGCTCGAGCTCCTCGAGCCCACCGGCGCCGACTCGCCGGTCGCGAAGTTCCTCGCCAAGCGCGGGCCGGGCGTTCACCACGTATGCTTCGCCGTCTCGGATCTCGAGGACGCACTCGCGGAGCTCGCGGCGCGCGGGTTCCGGCTCGTCCACGAGACTCCGGTTCCCGGCGCGGGCGGCCGGCGCGTGGCCTTTCTCCACCCCTCCGCCGGTCACGGTGTCCTGATCGAGCTCTCCGAGGAGCCGCGGCCGTGAAGGAGGGACAGCTCGTCCTCGTCCATCTCGTCGCCCCGCGGGAAAAGTTCTGGGGGATCCTGCAGGAGAAGAGCCCGGCGGGCGTGACGGTGCGGGGGATCGGGCTCGATCTCTTCGAGGCGTGGATGCACGAGCTCGCGAAGGGGAAGTCCTCCTCGTCGCCACCGGCGACGGTCTTCTTCCCGCTGCACCGCGTGGAGCGCATCTTCGCCGACGAGACCGCGGGAGAAGTGGAGTCTTACGCCGAGCGGTTCATCGGCGTGGTGGGAAGGAACGTCCGGGACTATCTGAAGTAGGGGGCGAAGGAACCCCTCACCCCGGCCCTCTCCCGGAGGGAGAGGAGTCCCCGCGAGACTAGAAGATCACGTTGCGGACGAAGTAGTCCTGCACGCTCACGGCCCGGTCGACGAGGAGCTTCGCCTGCGCCGGCGTCATCTCGAAGGTCCCGGCCGACTCGCCCGACGCGGTCGTCAGCACGATCTCGACGGGCGCGGATCGGCCGCGGTCCGCCGCGGCGAGGATCGCGCGCGCCGAGGCCGAAAGCGTCTCGAAGACCGCCTGCTCGGAAGCCGCGGTCGCAAGGAGCCGCGTCTTTCCCCGGTGGTTGGTGACGCGATACTGGCTCTGACCCGTTCCCTCGAAGACGTGGGCGAAGGCGGCCTGCACGATCGGGTCCGGCTGCCACGCCTCGGCGGCGGTTCCGGACGCCCCGGGGGGCGGAGCCGCGGGTCCCGGGGTGGGCCGGTCGAGGTGGCCGCGCTTCTCCTTGATGAGGTCCTGGAGAGGGTTCGCCGACTTCGGAACGGGGGTCGGCAGCTGGAAGACCTTTTCCTGAGGGGTGTCGAGCGCGATCACGTTGCCGAAGTTCTCCTTGTTGTATTTCTCGGTGCCCGGCACGTCGATCTTCTCGAGGTCGATCTGCGTCACGGTTCCGTTCTCGAGGGTGATGATCGCGCGCTTGCCCTTCACCGTGTACGGGGCGCGGGCAAAGACGAGCGAGCCGTCCTTCAACTTGACGACGTAGGCGAAGAGCGCGGGCGCGACCACGACGAAGAGGAGCAGTGCGAGCGCCGCGCGCACGAAAGCCCGCGATCGGCGCGCGCGCTGCGATTGACAGGGCGTATTCACCGGCAAATGATAGCACTCGATGCTGATCGTCATGGATGCCGCGGCGACCGAGGAGGACGTCCGCCGGGTCGTCGAAGCCGTCGAACAACGCGGGTTGCAGGCGCACGCCATCCCGGGCGCACAGCGCACGGCCATCGGCATCACGGGCAATCGCGGCACGGTCGAGTCCGCGGCGTTCGAGAACCTCCCCGGCGTCTCGGAGGTGATCCCCGTCACCGCGCCGTACAAGCTCGTCTCACGGGAAGCGAAGCGGGAGGACACCGTCGTGTCGGTCGGGGGAATCGAGGTCGGCGGGAAGCGCGTCGTCGTCATCGCGGGTCCCTGCGCCGTCGAGTCCGAGAAGCAGGCGCTCGACGTCGGCCGTGAAGTCCGCGCCGCCGGCGCCACGCTCTACCGCGGCGGCGCCTTCAAGCCGCGGACCTCGCCATACTCCTTCCAGGGTCTGGGCGAGCCGGGGCTGAAGATCCTGAAGAAGGTCCGTGAGGAGACGGGGCTGCCGATCGTCACCGAGGTCATCGACACGGATACGGCGGAGCTCGTCGCGGAGTACGCCGACTGTCTCCAGATCGGCGCGCGCAACATGCAGAACTTCGCGCTCCTGAAGAAGGTCGGTCGGATCCGCAAGCCGGTGCTCTTGAAGCGCGGCATGTCGGCGACGATCGAGGAGTTCCTCCTCTCGGCCGAGTACCTCCTCTCGGAGGGGAACTACGAGGTCATCCTCTGCGAGCGGGGAGTGCGCACGTTCGCGAACCACACCCGCAACACGCTCGATCTCTCGGCGATCCCGTACGTCAAACGGATCTCGCACCTGCCGATCCTGGTCGACCCGTCGCACGGCACCGGCAAAAGGCTGAAGGTCCTGCCGATGTCGCGCGCGGCCGTGGCGGTCGGCAGCGACGGCCTGTTGATCGAGGTCCACGATCACCCGGAGGCCGCTCTCTCCGACGGCCCCCAGGCGCTGATGCCCGACATGTTCGCGCAGCTCATGAAGGAAGTTCGGCTGCTCGCGCCGGTCGTCGGACGCACCGCTTGAAGGGACTTCTCGTCCTCGAGGACGGGAGCTCCTGGAGCGGGGAGGCGATCGGGCACGCCGGCACGTCGTTCGGCGAGATCGTCTTCAACACCGCGATGAGCGGATACCAGGAGGTCCTGACCGACCCGTCGTACGCCGGCCAGATCGTCGTGATGACCGCGGCGCACGTCGGGAACTACGGCGTTCGCGCATCCGAGGCGGAGTCCGCGCGGGTCCACGTCGCGGGGTTCGTCGCGCGCGACTTTCCGGAACGCTGGAGCGGCGCGGGCGGGGAGCAGAGCCTCGCGAGCTACCTCGACCACGCCGGGGTCACGGGACTCCACGGCCTCGACACGCGCGCGCTCGTGCGTCGCATCCGGTCGGTAGGGGCCATGCGCGCCGGGATCTCCACCGAGGTCCTCGATCCGGAGTCGTTGCGCGCCCGGGTCCTCGAGTCGCCGCCGATGATCGGCAGCGATCTCGCGCTTTCCGTGTCCCCCTCCTCCACGACGGAGTCGGCGCCGAGCGGGCGCGAGAGGTTTCGCGTGGCCGCCATCGACTACGGGATGAAGTGGAACATCGTCCGCCTCCTGAACGCGGCGGGGTGCCGGGTGCGGGTCTACCCGGCGACGGCGCCGGCCGAGCGCGTTCTCGAGTCGGATCCCGACGGGATCTTCCTCTCCAACGGTCCGGGCGACCCCGCCGCTCTCGCCGGACCGATCCGGACGATCGAACGCCTGGTCCCGGTCAAGCCGATCTTCGGGATCTGCCTCGGCCACCAGCTTCTCGGCCTGGCGCTCGGCGGCTCGACCTTCAAGCTCAAGTTCGGCCATCGCGGGGCGAACCATCCCGTGCAGGACCTCGCGAGCCGCGTCGTGGCCATCACGTCGCAGAACCACGGCTTCGCGGTGGAGGGGGAGAGCCTCTCCTCGGACGTCGAGCCCACGCACGTCAACCTGAACGACGGCACCCTCGAGGGCTTCCGGCACCGGACGCTCCCGATCCTCGCCGCGCAGTTCCACCCCGAGGCGTCGCCGGGACCTCACGACGCGAACGTCCTGTTCGACAAGTTCATCGCGGAGATGGAGAGGCGCCGCCGGCGGGAGGCGGGGTGAAGTCGCTCGCGCTCGAGGTCTCGCTCTCGTACCTCCGGGCGCGCTCTTCGCGCCTCGTCTCGTCCGTCTCGCTCCTCTCGATCGGCGGGATCGCCCTGGGGGTCGCGGCGCTCGTGGTCGCGATGGGGCTCCTCTCCGGGTACCGCGGGGAGATCCGGGAGAACCTGATCGGAGCGAACGCCGAGGTCGTCCTGTTTCCGCTCTCGACGTCGGCCGAGGCGGACCCCGGCCCCGCCGTCGCGCGCGTCTCGGCGCTCCCGCGCGTGCGGGCGACCGCGCCCGTCGTCTACCAGACGGGGGTGGCGTCCTCCGCTGCGACCCCGGACGGCACCGACGTCGTCCTGAAGGGCATCGACCCGGCGAGAGAGCGTCGGGTCTCCAACCTCGACGCCTACCTGCCGCGCGCCGAATCGCTCCTCGGCCGCGGAACGGCCGATCAGCCGCCGGGCGCGGCGATCGGGTTCGATCTCGCCCGGATTCTCGACGTGAAGGAGGGGGACACGATCCTCGTCTCCGTCCCGGACAACACCCGGGGGGCGTCGGGGCTCGTGCCGCGGACGGGGCCCTTCCGGGTCGCCCGCGTCTTCCGAACGAACTTCTACGAGTCCGATTCGGAGCTCGTGTTCGTCGATCGGGAGGTCCTGCGGCGCCTGGCGAGAATGGAGGGCCAGGCGAACGTGATCGAGATCAAGCTCGACACGATTCGGGAAACGGAATCGGCGGCGCGGGCGATCGCCGACGCCGCAGGCAAGGACTTCTCCGTCACGGACTGGCGCTCGTTGAACAGCGGGCTCTTCTCGGCGCTCGCGATCCAGCAGACGACCCTCTTCTTCGTCATCGGCCTGATCGTCGGGGTGTCCACGTTCAACATCGTGGCGACTCTCGTCATGACCGTGCAGGAGAAGAAGCGCGACATCGGGGTCCTGACGGCGCTCGGAGCCGCGCCGAACTTCTTCCGGCGCGTGTTCCTTTCGCTCGGGGGCATGATCGGGGGCGCCGGCGTCCTCGCCGGAATCGCGTTCGGCGTGCTCGTCTGCTGGATCATGACCACGTTCCGGCTGCTGCGGTTTCCTCCGGGCGTGGCCGAGATCTACTTCGTCTCGTTCATCCCGTTCCGGGTGCGCCCGATCGACCTCGCCGCGATCGTCGGCTTCTCCGCCGTCGTCATCCTCGTCGCGTCATGGGTTCCGGCGCGGCGCGCGGGGAGAATCGATGTGGCCGAGGCCCTGAGATACGAATAGACCGTCGCGCTCGCTCCTCCCTCGATTACCTCGGGAGCTCCTCGCGCCGCGATCAATCTCAAGAAAAGAAACGGCGCCCGAAGGCGCCGCTTCGAATCGAACCGTCGCGAGGGTCAGGGAACGGGAGTCGGAGTCCGGGTGTACTCCGGGTTTCCTTTCGCCCGCCCCTGGCTCGCCACGAAGCTGACGCAGTCCCCCTGGTTCTTGAACGTCGGGTTGGTGAAGTTGCGCCACCCGCCGTTCATGCACTGCGCGGCCGTCGTCGGCGCCCCAACGGCGGCCGTCGGGGTGCGGGTCGCAGTTGCGGAAACAGCCGTGCCCGTCGCGGTCGGAGTCGCCGTCACCGCCGGTGTATTCGTCCGCGTCGGTGTCGAGGTCTGCGCGACGGCGTCCGGCGCCCACGCGAGGGCCACGACAACGGTGATCCCCAGGCAGATTCGTAACCTGCTCATCGTTTGATCCTTTCTCCGCGTGCCCTCCCGGGCGGCGCGGCTTTCGAAGACCTGCCGGCCTCGCGGGCCGGTCCCCATGAATCCAGCCGCTCCGGGGCATTTCAATTTCGCTGCCACTCCACGACTGTCCTCTTCCGGAGAACGAGGGTCGGTCGGGCGATTCTTTTTTGCGGGCGCCGGGTCCTCGCGCAACGCCTATAATCGACGGGCGGAAAACGCTCCCTACCAACCAACCGAGGTGAAGCCATGTCCCACTCCCGGGTGAAGGCCGTCACTCTCCTGGTCCTCGTGTCTCTCGCCTCCGTCTCGATCGTCTCCGGGCAGACGTGTGGTGAATGGCAGTGGTCGAATCCCGCGCCGCTCGGCAACCAGTTGACCGCCGCCGCTTATGGCAGCGGCCTGTACGTCACGGTCGGCCGCGCCGGGACCATCCTCACGAGCCCCGACGGCGTCGCGTGGACGGCGCAGGTCGCCAACCCCAAAGTCGATCTTTTCGACGTCCTGTGGACGGGCGCGGAGTTCGTCGCGGTCGGACAGGGCGGCGCCGTTCTCACGAGTCCCGACGGCCGCCTCTGGACGTTCCGCCGGGCCGCGGTCACGGCGACGCTGCGCAAGGTCGCCTGGAGCGGCGACCTCCTGGTGGCCGTGGGAGACGACGGAGCTCTCGTGACGAGCCCGAACGGCCGGGACTGGACGGAGCGCGCGTCCGGCGCCGTGCTCACTCTGCGAGACGTCGCGTGGGGCGGCGGCCGCTTCCTCGGCGTCGGCGACTACGGCTCGATCGTGACGAGCCGCGACGGCATCGCGTGGGAACGCGTGGCCTTCGAAACGATCGACGCGCTCGCCGGAGTCACGTGGGACGGCTCGCGGTTCCTCGTGGTCGCCTCGGCGTTCCCGGACATCGGTCTGGTCTTCTCGACGCCGGACGGAGTGGGCTGGGCGACCTACGCGCTGCCTCTCCACACGTTCATGCGCTCCGTGACCTGGACCGGATCGGAATTCCTGGCGGTGGGCGAGTTCGGCTCGATCTACGGGAGCTCCGACGGCGCCCACTGGTCCAAGCGTTCCGCGCCGACGCGGTCGGATCTCTTCGACGTCGTCGGAAACGGATCCGGCTTCGTCGCGGTCGGATCGAAGGGGACGATCCTCTCGAGCACCGACGGCGTCGCCTGGGCGGCGCGCTTCGATGGGACCCGCAACGCGCTCGCGGACGTTGCCTGGAACGGGTCGCGCTATGTCGCGGTCGGCTACGGCACGATCCTCGCGAGCGAGGACGGCGCGGCCTGGGTCGTCCAGACCGAGCACGGCGCGAAGAAGTGGTTGATCGGGGTCGCGTTCGGCGGGGGCCGCTTCGTCGCTGTGGGCGAGGAGGGGATGATCCATACGAGCGACGACGGCGCGGTGTGGACCCGCCGCGACTCCGGGACGAGGGCCATCCTCTACGACGTGGCCTGGAACGGCTCGACCTTCCTCGCCGTGGGCAGCGAGGGGACCGTGATTTGGAGCGCCGACGGCGTCTCCTGGAGCGCTCCGCGAAACATCGCCTTCAACTCGCTCTACCGCCTCCTGTGGAACGGCTCTCAGTGGACCGCGATCGGCGGAGAGTACGCGCGGCTCGCCTTCACTAGCCCCGACGGGGTCGCGTGGACGCGGACGCTGTCGCTCACCGGCGGGGGACTGCGCGACGCGGCCTGGGACGGCCTGCGCCTGGTCGCGGTGGGGCTCGACGGGCTCGTCTACACGAGCCCGGACGGCGCCGCCTGGGCGGAATCGAACACGGGTATCGGGAAGGGCCTCTTCTCCGTCGCCTGGACCGGGACGCGCTTCGTCGCGGTCGGGGAAGACGGCGTGCGCGCGGAGAGCTCCGACGGCACGGCGTGGACGTTGCGGGACTCCGGGACCGAGAACGACCTCTTCAGCGTGCGCTTCGCGGGCGACCGGCTGATCGCGCTCGGCAAGGCGGGAACGCTGCTGCGCGAAGTCTGCGGGCAGAAGAGCGGCCGACTGTCGCGCGTGAGCGGCTTTCGGTGAAATCCAACTAGTCCGTAACCCCAACTCCAGGTTCG
>DATIBN010000017.1:0-5336 GCA_035457525.1 Thermoanaerobaculia bacterium
TTGACCACCCGAGGTTCCACCCTCTCCTTCGCCAGAGGGAGAGGGGGCCGGGGGTGAGGGTCGCTGATCCTGCGATGCCGTAACTAGTCACCCATACGGTCGATCTTGCGCATCATCCCGTCCAGCGTCGCGATGTGCTGCCGCTGCGCCGGAATGATCCTCGTCATGAGGAGCGCGCGCGTGTTCTCGTCCACGTCGTCGAGCGCCTCCTCGTAGTCCTTGAGCCCGTGCTCCTCCCCCTCTTTGAGGGACTTGAGCGCCGACACGTCACCGAAGAGCTTCGCGCCCGCCTGGACGACCTTCGCCCACGCGCCCCACGGCCCGGAGGAATCGTCCGCCTCGCCGCCCATCCGCACGATCTCGTCCCGCAGCGCCTGGGCGTGTTCGCCGTGCTCCTGCGCGATCGCGCGCAGAGCGGTCGCGTCGCTCGCGTGCTCGTCGTCGACTTTCTCGATCGCCTGCGCGTAGGTCTCGACCGCCGAGATCTCGCCCCGCAGCAGGGAATTCAGCTGATCCACCGTCTTGTCCAGGGAAACCATTGGCATGAGTTCACCTCCGCACGGGGCACTGCAACTTGCGAGCCGCGGCCGGCTCGGGCTCGCTCAAAACCGCTGAGCTCGGCGTCGCGCAAGCCCTTTTACGGCAACCCGTTGCGAGATGGCGCGGCCCTTGCTCTTCGTCCTGTGCGGAAAGGAGGGGTACTCATGGGTATCCTCGGTTGGATTCTCTTCGGACTCGTTGTTGGAATCGTCGCGAAGCTCGTGATGCCGGGCCGCGATCCGGGCGGGATCATCATCACGATCCTCCTCGGAATCGTGGGCGCTCTTCTGGGTGGATTCATCGGGCAAGCGCTCGGCCTCTATCAGACGGGCGAACCGGCGGGGTTCATCGGAGCAACTCTTGGAGCGATTCTCGTTCTCTGGGTGTACCGGATGGCCACCCGCCGCCGCGTCACTGCGTGAAGGCAGCGAGCGCACCGCGCTCGCTCAGATTGAGAACCGGGCCGCACCTGCGGCCCTTTTTTTTTGGAGTTGCCCGATCCGATGCGTTTTGAAATAACACGGTTCGTGAAGAAGAAAACGAAGAAAGCATCTCACCGGCACGCGCCCGTCGACGACCGCCGCGGGAGCGGCGACCGCCGGGCGCAGTCGCGGCGCGCGCACAAGCGGGTCGTCGTGGGCGGAAAGCCCGCGGACCGACGCCGCGAGCCCCGCCGGCAGGACGACCGGGAGCGCTAGGAAGAGGTCAGTAGCCCGGCGGGCGCCGCAGGTGAAACTGCGTGCGGCGCTGGTATTCGCGCCCGATCGCGGCCAGGTCGACCTCGCGGAACGGGCCGGCGAGGAGGTGGAGTCCCGTCGGCAGGCCCTCCTGCCCGAACCCGTTGGGCATCGAGATCGCCGGCCATCCCACGAGGTTTCCGACCTGGATGAGCGCTCCGATCGCGGAGACGAAATTCGCCGGACGGTCCTTTGCGAGCTCCGGCCACGCTTTGTCGAAGTCGATTCCCACGGGATAGGCGACGCTCGCCCGCGACGGTGCCGCGAGCGCGTCGTATCTCTCGAAGAGCGCGGCCATCGGCGCCCGCATCTTCTCTCGCAGGCGCATGGCGTGGAGGTAGTCGACGGCCGGCGTCATGACGCTCGAATAGCCCCCGTATCGGTCGGCTTTCGCGCGGAGCTCCCGGGTGCCGCCCGACTCGATCAGGTCGAGAAACGCGCTTCCCCCTTCGGCGTCGACGATCGTTCCCGCGCAGAGCCCGTAGGGAAGGTCCGCGAGCGCGACGTCACGGGTCACCTCCGCGAAACCGCGGAGAGCCGTCAGCGAGTCCTCGAAGTTCTTCGCGACCTCCGGCTGCACGAAGTCCGTCGCGCCGCGGAGGACGGCAATGCGCAGGCGGGTCCGCGGTGCACGGCCGGGTCGCGGCGCATCCACCGTCGTCGGATCGGCCGGATCCCGGCCGGCGATCGCGTTGACGACGAGGGCGCAGTCGTCGGCTCCGCGGGCGAGCGGGCCGAGCTTGTCGAGCGTCCAGCAGAGCGCCATCGCGCCGTGGCGGCTGACGAGGCCGTACGTCGGGCGCAGCCCCGTCACGCCGCTGAACGCAGCGGGAGTGATGATCGAGCCGACCGTCTCGGAGCCGATGGCGAAGGGCACGAGCCCCGCCGCGACGGCGGAGCCGGGACCGCTCGACGAGCCGCCGCTCCAGAAGCCCGTGTTCCACGGGTTCAGGCCCGGGCCCGTGAAGGACGCGTCGGCGTTGTTGTAGCCCATGCCGCCCGCGAGCTCCACCATCGAGAGCTTCGCGACGAGCACGGCGCCAGCGTCGGCGAGCTTGCGGACGACCGTGGCGTCGTAGGAGAACTGCTGCGTGCGATACGGCTCGGCGCCCCAGGTGGTCGGCATCTTCTTCGTGGCCACCAGGTCCTTCGCGCCGTAGGGAATCCCGTGCAGGGGGCCGCGGTATCTGCCCCGCCGGATCTCCGCCTCCGCGTCCCGCGCCGCGGCGAGCGCATCGTCTCCCGCGAGCGTGACGACGGCGTTCAATTTCCGCCCGTCCGTGTCGAGTCTCGAGAGCGCCTCCTCGGCCAGCGCGACCGGCGAGATCGCACGGGAGCGCACCTTCGCGGCGAGCTCGCGGAGCGGCGTGAAGAAGTGAGAACCCGTTGCCGCTTCGCTCATCGCCGCACCGCGGCGAAATCGACCGCCGGCTCCTCGGCGTTCGAAAGCTTGAACGCGTGGAGGCGCGCGCTCCGGCGCTCGAGGCCCTCCATGTCGTCATCGAGGAGAGTCAGTTCTTCCTCGGTGAGGAACTTGCCGTAGCGCTCCCGCGCGAGCTTCGCCAGCGTGCCGGGCTTCTTCTCGGGCGCGGGCGTCGGAGTCGGCGAGGCCGCCGGCGGCGTCTGGGCGGGCAGCGGCAGCGCGGCGAGGGCCGAGAGTGCCGCGGCGGACTTCAGGATGGCTCGTCGGGTTCGGGGCATCGTGTCCTCCTTAATGTGGCAGGTGGAGACCTGACCCTCCTTGTGGCAAGTGGAGACCTGACCCTCTCTAGCCGCGAGAGATCTAGGCGGACGCTTCGACTTCATGGGTCTCCTTCGTCCAGCGGATTCCGCGGGCCGTCAGCCCGAGCTCGAATCGCGCCGCCGCGTCGCGGTTCGCCGCGAGCATCTCGAGCGGCCGGACCCCCGGGTCCCGGTATTCGCCGCGGGCGAGCATCCGCGCGATCACCGCGCAGGGAAAGGCGGTCGTGCGCGCCATCGACGTCGTTCCGGATGCCCGGTGGGTCTTGTCGAGCAGCTCGAATGTCGTGCGCAGCGTCTTGCCGAGCTTGCGCCCCGTGACGACGACGCGCAGATAGGTGAATTCCTCGATGTCGGGCGGCAGCTCCCACGCGCGCGCGAGAACCCGCTCGGCCATCCGCCGCGGCGCGACGGAGACGCCGCCCCCGACGTCGAGCGGCGTTTCGTCGAAGAAACCGCCCTCCCGGAGCATTTCCATCTTCTCGGCGTGGCCGGGATAGCGCAGGGTCTTCTCCTTCATCGTGCGCGCCGGGACCGTGCGCAGCAGAGTCCGCAATCCGTCCGTCAGGAACGCTTCGACCGTTCCGATTTCGGAGATCTCGAGCCGTTCGACCTCCGAGAGCGCGGGACGCGTGACCAACCGGCCCTCTTCGAATATCCGCGCCGGGCGCGTGTACTCCTCGACGACGTCCGCCGGCGAGAACACCGCCGCGTACTCGAACGGCCACCGGCGGGTGAAGGGCAGGCCGCCCACGTAGATGCGGACCTCGTCGAGCTCGTTGAAATCGCGCGCGACGCGCCCGATGAAGAAGTTGGACAAGCCCGGCGACACGCCGCAGTCGACCACCGCCGTCGCGCCGCGCTCGAGAGCGAGCGCCTCGAGCTGCAGAGGGTCCTCCGCCGAGAAGGAGATGTCCGCGATGGGCTTTCCCGCCTCGATGACCGCTCGCAGCATCGAGAAACCGAGCGCGCCGGGAAGCGCTCCGACGACCGCATCGGCCTCGGACACCGCTGCGGTCACGGCGTCGGTCCGGGAAAGATCGGCGACATACACGCTCGCGTGCGTGCTCCGTCCGACGCGCTCGAGCGCCGCCTCGTCGGCGTCGAACACCGAAACCATCGTTTCCTGCTCGGAAGCGAGCTCGCGGGCGACCACGCGGCCGATCAGGCCGGCGCCCAGCACGGTGATTCGCATGATGTCTTCCCCCCTCCGATATCCTATCGGGCGACGTTTTCCATGGAGAAGCTCACCCGACGCCGCTGGATCGCTGTTGCGGGCGCCGCCGCCGCGGCTTCCGGGATCCCGAGTCGGGAGAGCGCCGCCCTCCCGGTCCGGAAGGACGCGCCGCCTCTCCCGCCGCCGTTGAAGGCGGACGTGTACCGCGAGCGCCAGGCGAAGCTCCGCGCGGCCGCGAAGGCCCGGGGGTGGGACGTCCTCGTGGTGACGCCTTCGACGAACCTCGCCTACGCGAGCGGCCTCTCCATGGGACGGAGCGAACGCCTGACGGCGCTTCTCCTCTTCAGCGACGGGCCGGCGGTTCTCGTCACGCCGTCGTTCGAGGAGTCCAACGTGACCCGGGACGCCACGGTCGACGACGTGAAGACCTGGAAGGAAGACGAAGACCCGATCGCCCTCGCCGGTCGGCTCCTGGCAAAGAAGGCGGTCGGTTTCGAAGGGTCCACCGCGTTCTCGACGGCGTCTCTCCTCACGGCCGCGGCCGACGCGCGGCCGCAGGACGCCACCGCCCTCTTCGACTCGCTCCGCTCCGTCAAGTCGGAGGAGGAGCTCGCGTTCATCCAGGAGGCGGCGCGCCGGACGGTCGCCGCGATCTCGGCGACACACGAGCGGCTCGCGGCCGGCATGTCGGAGCGTGACGTCTCGACGATCCTCTCGGAGGAGTTCTCGCGCCTGGGCGTACGGGGCGACGGGCTCGTCCAGTTCGGCCCGTCGGCGGCGCTGCCCCACGGCGGGCCGGGAGACCGGGCGCTCGCGAAGGGGGACGCTGTGCTCATCGACTGCGGCTGCCGGGTCCGCGGGTACACGTCGGACGTGACCCGGACGGTCGCGTTCGGAGAGCCCTCCGACGAGCTCCGCAAGGTCTACGGGGTCGTGGACCGCGCGCAGACGGCCGGGATCGAGGCGCTCGCCGCCGGAAAGACGGGGGAAGAAGTGGACCGCGCCGCGCGGAAGGTCATCGAGGACGTCGGCTACGGCGCCTGGTTCACGCACCGGCTGGGCCACGGGCTCGGGATGGACGGCCACGAGCACCCGTACCTCGTCAAGGGCAACCGGAAGCCGCTCGTCGCCGGCAACGTCGT
>DATIBN010000018.1:0-3671 GCA_035457525.1 Thermoanaerobaculia bacterium
CCGATGATGGCGGCGTTCGAGCACATGATCGTCGGGAGCACCGTCTCCGACGCGATCGCGACGCTCGGGACGCTGAACGTCATCGCGGGGGAGCTCGAGCGATGAGCGGCGTCATCGACGTCGGCGCCCGCGTGTCGCGCAAGCTCACGCTGTCCGAGCGTCTCTACCTTCCCGGCATCCTCCAGGGGATGGCGGTCACCATGCGGCATTTCCTGCGCAACCTCTTCGCGATCCGGCGCCTGCCGACGATCCTCTACCCCGAGGAAAAGCGCGAGTACTCGGGGCGCTTCCGCGGCAAGCACATCCTGACCACCCGCGACGACGGGACCCTGAAGTGCGTCGCGTGCTACATGTGCGCGGAGGCGTGCCCGGCCGAGTGCATCACGATCGTCGCCGGCGAGCACCCGAAGATCTCCTACGAGAAGTACCCGGTCGTCTTCGACATCGACATGCTGCGGTGCGTGTACTGCGGCTTCTGCGTGGACGCCTGTCCCAAGGACGCGATCTGGATGACGCGCAACTACGAGCTCGCCTTCTTCAACCGGAAGGAAGCCATCTTCGGGATCGACAAGCTCGTCGCGAAGCCGGGCCTCCCCGTGAAGGACGGCGTGGGCTATCGCCCCTACTATCCGGGCGACGGAACTCGGCCGCCCGGCGACTCGTCGAGCTCCCCGGTGATTCCGGGCGACGGCGAGCGCGCGAAGCTGCGGGAGAAGGGACTCGACCTGCACCACACGGAGGGTCCGGGGCCGCTGAACGCGCCGAGCCCAGCCGCGAAAGCGGAGCGGGAGCGGAAGGCGGGCTAGATAGGTTCCACTCGAACCAGCGCGTTGTAGTCCGGCTCGCGCGATTCCGGGTCGATCTCCGTCGGCGACAGCAGCGGCAACCCTTCCGGCCAGTGCACCTCGAGGTTCCCGGGCTTGATCGGCGCGACCTTCACGAAACCGCGGAATTCGCCGTCGTCCGACACGAGGCGCACGCCCGCGCCGTCGGCGAGAGAGAGACGCCCCGCGTCCACGGCGCTCATGAGAACGTCGTGCCGGGCCGCGTCGGTCAGCGGATCGACCTGGCGCTGGACCATCGAGTTGAACTGCTTGCCGCGCCGCGTCGAGACGAAGAACCGGCCGTCCGAGCGCTTGCGTAACGGCAGCGACGTCGGAGCGAAGCGCGCCTTCCCGTCGGGCGTCGCGAAGCGACCTTCGCGATATAGGGTCTCGTCCCCCCACTGCACGGTGTCGCCGCGCTTCTCGAGCTTCTCGACCCCGGCGTAGAGGGGAACCGCCCGCGCGACCTCGGCGCGGATCGCGGCCGTCGAAGCGAACCGGATCTTCGCAGCGTCGTCCGGCCGCGCGCGGGCGCACACCTCGGCGAAGACCTCCCACTCCGGCTTCGCGCTCCCGATCCGCCGCCCGGGGATCTCGGGCGAGAAGATGATCCGCCGCTCGGTCGAAGTCTCCGTGACTCCTCCGGGAGTCTCGTAGCGGGTCGCGGCGGGCAGCAGGAGCACGGTGTCCGATGGGTCGACGAGCATCGCGCGGTTGACCACGATGTCCTGGTGGATTCGCAGACTCGGGCGCGAGAGCGCCGCCCGGTTTCTCCCGGCGCCGGAGAGCGTCTCCAGGAAGTTGCCGCCCGTGATCCAGAAGACGTCGATCTCGCCGTCCGCCGCGGCGTCGACCTGGTCGCTCGCCGTGAGGCCTTTTCCTCGCGGGACCGGGAAGCCCCAGAGCGACTCCCACCGCGCGAGCGCCGCTTCGCCCGGATTCGGAGCGCAGCCGACCTCCGCGCCCCCCTGGACGCCCGAGTGGCCGCGAATGGGCATCAAGCCGCGGTTCGGCCGGCCCGGCAGGCCGCGCGCGAGACCGACGTTCACGAGGGCCCGGATCGTCTCGACGCCGTGCGCGTGCTGGGTCAGCCCCATCGACCAGACGAAGTGGGCGTTGGGCCGCTCGACGAGGAGCCGCGCGAAGTCGCGCATGCGCGCGCCGGGCGCGCCGCTGGAAGCCTCGAGCTCCTCCCACTTCATTGCCCGCGCCGCGGCGGCCGCCGCCTCGAAGCCGGCCGTCCTCTCGCGTACGAACTCTTCGTCGATCCCGCCCGGCATGGCCAGGAGCGCCTTGAAGACGCCCTGCAGGAATGCGAGATCTCCTCCCGTATCGACCTCGAACCACTCGTCGGCGAGCCTCGTCCCGAAGAGCGCGCTCTCGAGGATCGACGGGATCCAGTAACGCTCGAGCCCCGGCTCCCGGTACGGGTTGACGACCGCGATGCGCGCGCCGTTCTGCTTGGCGTAGTAGAGGTACTTCGTGGTGACCGGCTGGTTGTTGGGGACGTTCGAGCCGAAGAAGACGATGAGATCGGAGTGGAGCCAGTCGCGGTAGCTCGTCGTCGAGGCGCCGTGGCCCAGCATGTCCTTCATCGCGACGGTGGACGCCGCGTGGCAGAGGCGCGCCGAGTTGTCCACGTGGTTGGTCCCCAGGAAGCGGGCCGCCTTCTGCGCGACGTAGTACGTCTCGTTCGGGATGCCGCGCGACGTCAGGTAGAAGGCGATGCGCTCCGGCGGCGCCGCCGAGAGACGCGCGGCGGCGAGGTCGAGCGCCTCGTCCCAGGAGATCGGCCGGAAGCCCGCCTCTCCGCGGCGGCGGATCATGGGCTCGGGGATCCGCCCGAGTTGGCGGAGGTCGGCGGACGAAAGGGAGGAGAGGTGCTCGACGTTTCCGAGCCGCGCGGGATCGAGCGCCGCCATGGTGTTCAGCTCGAGCAGCTCGAGCCGCACCATGCACAGGTGGATGCCCTCGATCGTCCAGTCGCGCAAGCCCGAGGTGCCGAGCGCGCAGCCGTCGCAGACGCCCCGGGTCAGGATCCGCCAGGCGAAGGGGAGCTCGCGGCGGTTGTCCCAGACGACCCGGGCCATCTCGCGGAAATGGCCCGGCTTGGTCTCCCGGAGGCCGGTGGGCGAGAGCGACACCCACGTCTGGCGATTCCACGGCACGGCCCGATCTTATCGGCCGGCCGGGCGCGTTCTACCCGGGGTGACCGTTCGTCGGGCGGTGCCCGTCGGTCTTGAAGACCGACTCGACGGTATTCTCGATCTGGTCGTCGGGAACGCCCTTCTCCTTGAGCTCCGCGGCCAGGAGCGCCTCCCGGATGCAGATCCCGCACCCCGCGGCGTGGTTGGTCGTGAAGCAGGTCAGGAGGGTCTTGTGGCGGTGGGTCATGCTCTCCTGGCACTCGCAGAAGCAGTGGAGCCGGTCGAGCGTGGCGGGGTACTTGCGCGCGATCTCGTACGCCGGCTGGACCTCCGGTTCGTAGCGCTGCGTGTCGGCGAAGAGCTTCGGGTCGAGGATGGCGGCCCGCTCGGTGCAGCTCGTGCAGGAGTTCGTGGCGGCCGCCGGCCGAGCCTTCCGGGGAGGGTCCTTCTTCGCCGGTGTCGCGGCGACGAGCGTCAGGGCGAGGGCGGCTGTGCCGATGGAATAGAGAGCGCGCATGGAACCTCCGGGGCGTCTCAACCGGAGAGACGGCGGCTTTGTTCCCCCCGAACGCCCCTCACCCCGGCCCTCTCCCCGCAGGCGGGGAGAGGGAGAAGCTATGTCAGCTCCTCCATGATCTGGGCGAGCGCTTCGCGGGGAGCTTCCCCCCGAACGCCCCTCACCCCGGCCCTCTCCCCGCAG
>DATIBN010000019.1:0-35824 GCA_035457525.1 Thermoanaerobaculia bacterium
CGCGACGGCGCGTGCGGCGTCGGGCGCCGCCTTCTTCCGGCGATTTGCAGTCGAGCTCGAGGCCGCGGCCCGCGAGCGGATCTCCGATGCCGCGAGCGTGGCGAGCGCGCTCGCCGCGCGCGACCTGCTTCCCGAAGGCGCGCGGAGGGAGCCGCGCCGCGGAGAGAGGCTCGCGGCGATGGGGCTCGAGCCGGACGCCCTGCCGACGCGGGTGCTCGACGCCGTCCGAGCGCGGCTCGGCGCCACCGCGGAAGAGGAGCTGGTCGTCCGGCCGGCGGCGGACGGAGGGATGCACGGCCGCCGCGTGCGGGACCTCGTCCTCTCCGGGCCGGAGTACGGACCGGCCGACGGGGCGGCGGTCGAGATCTCCGACTCTTTCGCGATCACCCTGGAAGACGGCGGCTACGTGGCCGCTTCACGCATCGAGCGCGCCGGAGCCGAAGACGAGGAAGATGCACGCGAGTTCGTTCGGACCCTCGCGCGCGCCGGACGGATCGCGCCGGACGATGCGACCCGCGATCCATCCGAGCTCTACCGGGAGGGGCGGTCCCACTTCGTCCTGCGCGAGACGGACGGGGTGCGACGATTGAGAAGGGCGTGGCACGACGGAGGTGTGACGTGAAAGTGAGAACGGTAACGAGGTCTCTCGTCGTCTCCCTCTCGCTTCTCCTCGCGGGCTGTGCGTCGTCGACGCCGCCCGCGGCGCCGTCGGCGCTCCTCTCCCCGGCGGATCTCGTCGCGTCTCTCGCCGACGTCGCCAACGGTCGCAACGCGGACCTCGCGGAGACCGGCCTCGTTCTGAAGACGATCGAGCTGAAGCTCCTCGTCGGCCGCGAACGCCGCGGCGGAGCGAACGCGAGCATCCTCGTTCTCGACGCCGAGGCTTCGAGCCGGAGCGATGTCTCCTTCTCCCAGTCGTTCCGGCTCGATCTTCCCGCTCCGGCCCGCCGCGGGGCCGCGGCGGAGACGATCGGACCCGGGTTCCCCGGCGTCGCGGAATTCGTCGACGCCGCGATCGCGGCGGCTCGGGAGCTCGCGGACGCGGCGGCGCGCGCCGCTCTGCCCCAGAAACTCTCGCAGGTGGAGCTCACGGCGAGGATCGTCCGATCGCATCGGCTGCAGGGAGGGGTCGCGTTCACCGGCCTCGGCCCGGTTTCGCTCGGCGGCTCGGCGAGCCGCGCTTCCGACGAGACGAACACGGTGCGGCTCGTGTTCGCCGCACGCTGAGCCCCAAACGAAAAGCGGTCCCGAAGGACCGCTTTTCGAAAGGCAGGGATTCTGTCTTTCTACCGCTTCGCTCCGAGGATGGCGTCCTTCGCCTTCTTCGAGACGCGGAATTTGACGACGCGCTTCGCGGGGATCTTGATCTCCTCCCCGGTCGCCGGGTTGCGGCCCATGCGTGCCTTCCGGTTGACGAGAACGAGCTTGCCGACTCCGGGGAACGTGAAGGTGTTCTTCGCTTCCTTGTACGCGAGCGCGGTCAGTTCATCCAGGAACTGCGTCGCGGCTCGCTTCGTCATGCTGGTCGCGTTTGCGAGGCGCTCCGCGATCTGGGATTTCGACATTGCCCTGCCGGATTTTTCTGCCATATGCACTACCCCTTCTTCATTGCAGATCGCCCTTGTCGGGCGGTTGAATTTTGGCGGCTATTCTAGTCCGCTCCATGGGCGACTCAAGAAAAAAACACGCGCGGACGGGGTTTTTTCGCGCGTCGGAGCCTTCGCGTGAAACGCGCGCGGATTGGTTTAAGATCGGGCAAAGAGGCCCGGGTCCGGAACCTCTCACGATGAGATTCGGCGTCGCCGACGCACGGCGGAGGTTTCTTCGCGGGGTCGTACTCCTCGCCGTCTTGCTGGCTCCGCTCGCGTGCCGACTCGACGCGGATCGCGAGGTCGCCGAGCGGGTCCTCGAGCGCTACCGGCGAGCGACCGGAGCGAAGCCCCTTGCCGCGTCTCACGTCATCCGGATGAGGCTCCTCCCGGAGACGACGGGCGCGGGCACCGGCGTCGCCGAGGTCGCCTGGGAGCTGAACCGGTTCCGTGAGCGGATCTCTTCCGTCGGCGTGACTACGGAACGCGGGATCCAGTCGGGCAAAGCGTACTTCACCGACGAAGACGGCGTCACCCGCGTCGGATCGGAGCCCGTCCTGCGCGAGCTCCTCACCCGATCCTACTTCTGGAGGCGGGGCTGGCTCTTCGCCGACCGCGAGCGGGCTCGCCTGTCGCTCGGGCCCGCGGACCCCGGCTCCCTCTCCGTCCGGTTGCTGCCCTTCGGGGGTAATCCCCTCGTCCTCTCGTTCTCCCGGCAGGACGGTCGCCTTCTCGCGGTCCGCTCCCCCGGGTTCGACCTCGATTTCTCGGGCGACCGGGCGTTCCGGGAGAACCCCGGCCGGCGCCCGCCCTACCGGGCGGAGATCGCCTGGGCGGGCCTTCCGACCGGGGCCATCCCGGACGCGTCGGTCGGCGGGGCGCGCGGCCGGTTCGCACCCGGCGCGGGCGTCCTCCTCTTCGACCCGACGCCCGACGGCGGAATCGCCTTCCCTGCCCGTGTCAACGGACGTCCCGTCCGCCTCGCGCTCGACGCCCGCATCGACGGGCCTCCGGCGATCTCGCGGGCGAAGGCGGAAGAGCTCGGGCTCTCCGTCTCCCGGGACGTCTACGGCCGCTTCCTCGCGGCCGGCGCGACCCTGGAGGCCGGGGCCCTCTCGTGCCCGGGGATCCACGTCGAGGTGATCGAAAGCGCGCCGCCGGGCACGGAGGGGGTCGTCGGGGGGACCCTCTTCCGTGAAGCCATCGTCGAACTCGATCCGAAGGCGCGCGCCCTCGGACTCTTCGATCCCGAGCGCTGGGTCGCGCCGGCCGGGTTCACGCGGATCCTGGTGGACGACGACGGGAACCGCCCGGTGACGACCCTTCGGAAGAAGGGGAAGACGATGCGACTCCTGGTGGGCTCCGCGACCGGCGGCTCCGACCTTCGGATCGCGCCCGCGGCGGCCGGACGACTCGGGGTCGCCGTGCCCGGCACCTTCTCGGACCTACGGTGGGGGATCCTGCCCCTGGCGCCAATCTCCACCGGCCCGGAGATGGTGGACCGGTCGGACTGGGGAGACGACGGACGGCTGGGCTTCGGGTTCCTCCGGCGATATCACGCCCACGTGGACATGAGGCACCGCTGGATCTACGTCCGCGAGATCACCCCGTAACGGAGCGCCGGCCCGGCACGTCTTTCGCAATCGCCCCTGCCGGGGAGGAGACCCGGCAATGTTGAAGCTCGCCCTCATCTTTCTCGTGATCGGGCTCGTCGCGGCGCTCTTCGGGTTCACGACCGTCGCCGGCGCCTCGTTCGCGATCGCCAAGTTCTTCGCGTTCCTGTTCCTGGTTCTGTTCCTGATCTTCCTGATTCTCGGGCTCACCGCCGCGAGGAAGATCGTCACGTAGTCCGACACCCCCGGGGATAGACTCCTTTCACACGGCGGAGCTCCTCCGCCGCTCGGAAGGAGGATCCATGGCCAAGACTCTGTGCAAGATTCTCGGGGTGGTCCTGCTCATCCTCGGCCTCGTCGGGTTTGCCTCGCACAATCTCCTCGGCCTGCACCTGACTCCGATCCACAACATCGTTCACCTGGTGACCGCGGCCATCGCCCTCTACCTGGGCTTCGCCGGTTCACCCGAAGGCGCGAAGACTTTCTGCGCGGTCTTCGGCGCGATCTACCTCCTCCTCGGAATCCTCGGATTCGCCGCCCCGGGCGTCGTCGCGTCGATCATCGGCCACCCCGGACCGGTGACCTCGGCCGACCTCACGCCGGACAACGCCGTTCACCTGCTCCTGGGAATCGTGCTCCTCGCGGCCGGCCTGATGCGTCCGGCCGTCGTCGCCCCCGCGCGTTAGCTCCCGTCTCCCCGAAAGCTACGCCGAGCACCCGGCCGTGACGGCCGGGTGTTTCCTTCTCAGCGAGAAAGCGCGAGCGGGACCGTCGCGTCGCACCCGGCGCAGAGGACTTCCGGTTTCAGCGCGAGAACCGCCGCATCCAGGCAGAGGACGGCGTCGCACTCCGGACACTCCACTTCCACGGTCTCCGGGTGGAAATCCGCCCGCTTGTCCGGAGCTCCGCGGCGGGCCATCCCGCCGCGCGATTCGAGGTCGAAGAGAGCCACGTTGTCTTCGTTCACCGCTCCTCCTGTCCGAAGCGCGGCGCGCGCGCCGCCACACCGGAAGGGTCGACTGGTTCGGCGAGAGAGAGGGGCGAGGCCGGTTTCCGGGCTTTCTGGACGGCCGTGAGGGCGATTCCGATCAGGAAGAAAACGGCTCCGGTCGCGAGCAGGCTCGCGACGGCCGCCCGCAGGGCGCGCGGGTCTTCCCGCGGGTCCCTCCCGCCGGCGCCGGCGAGAGTCCCCCCCAGGAAGATGCACAGGATCGACAGGAGCAGGAGGTGCCGCGCCCGGTCGTGCGTGGGGCGCGAGGGCTGGGACCACACGAGTCTCATGCGAGTCTTTCGGGAAAGAGGCCCTGAGGAAGGAGACTCTCCGCAGCCGCGTTGGGAGCGAGGTCCACCACCATTCCCCCTCCGCCACGTTCGGGAGCAAGGCCGGAGCCCCCGAGTTCACGCTGTCGCCTTCATTCTAGAGGAGCGGTCCGTTCCGCGCAATCTTTTCCGGCGCGCAGCCGCGGGGCCCCGGCCTCGACGTTGGACTCTGGTCTTACACCGGTCCGCGCATCCCCGGAAAGAACTCCTCGTACCGGCCCATCGCGACCGCGACGGTTCCGTCGCACCGCGCGGTGACCTGGCCGCTCCCGTCGAAGATCTCGGCGGCCGCGAACGTCAGGTTCGTCCCGGCGCGCAGGAGCCGCGCCTCGACGACGACCCGGTCTCCCCGCGTCGGCCGGAGGAACGTCATCGCGAGGGACACGGTCGCCGATCGCGCATCGGGCCGCGTGAGCCAGCCGACCGTGCCGATGGCGAGGTCGAAGAGGCCGGCCAGCACCACGCCGTTGACGGCGTCGGTCCCCATTCCGCCGCGATGGTAGGGCGTCACGGGGTCGAGCACCGCGCGGACCCGGTCCACCCGTTCGAAGTCCAGGCGCGCCCCGAGCCGCTGCATCGGTGGCGACTCGTTCCAGCCCTGCGCGAGCACCCGAAGCGCCTCGAGCGTCGCGTAGGTCGGGGAAAAGGGCGCGCCGTCCGTCACGGCGAAGCCGCCGGCCGATCCCGGAACAGGACCCGCCGCACGAGAGGGATCGGCAGACCGCCCTGGGCGACGAACGCGTCGTGAAACTGCTTGAGCGAGGCTCCGGTCCGGGAGCGGTACTCGTCGCGCAGGTCCTGGATCAGGAGCTTGCCCAGCGTGTAATAGAGATACGTCGGGTTGTACGCCCCGCGCCGCGACTCCTCGTAGGCGTTCGCCGGCTCCTGGAAGCCTTTCTCGACGAAGACCCGCGCGCCCTCTTCGACCGTCATCCCCTGCGTGTGGAGCTTGATGCCGACGACGTATCGGCAGTCGCGGAGCAGCGCCTCCTGGAGCTGCGCGAGACGGTACTTCGGATCGCCGCCGCCGAATCCCTCGTCGACCATCATCTGCTCGGCGTAGTGCGCCCACCCCTCGGCGTTCGTTCCGCAGAAGACGAGCTTGCGTGTCTTCGTGGGGAACCGGGGGGCGTAGAGGAACTGGAGGTAGTGGCCCGGCCAGACTTCATGGACGTCGATGATCGACACGACGTAGGGGTTGTAGAGACGGAGGTGCTCCTCCTTGTGCTTCGCGTCCCACTCCTTCTCGACCGGCGTGACGTAGTAGAACGCCTCGGTCGCCTTCGTCTCGAAGGCTCCGGGCGTGTCCATTGAGGCGAAGCTGCCCGACCGCGCGAACGGCGGCGTCTCCTCGACGCGCGGCCGAACTTCCGACGGAATCGTGACGAGGTCCTTCTCGACGAGAAACCTCCGCGCGTTCTCGACCGAGCGCGAGACCGCGGGTATGAGGTTCTCCGCCGTCGGATGCTCGTTCGAGAGCATCTTCATCACCTCGGCGGGAGTCTTGCCGGGATCGATCTTCTTCGCGGTCTCGACGAAGGCGGCGTAATCCTTCGCGAGCTGGGCCTCCCCCTTCGCGAGGAGCTCCGGCAGCGGGAGCTCGACCATGTCGTCGTACTTCATCTTGGCGAGAAAGTTCGCGGCGCCGATCGCGTAGCTGCCCTTCGATCGGGGCAGGAGGTCTTTTTCGAGCCAGTCCGCGAAGCCGCGCGTCGCCTCGACGACCTTCGCGTTCGTCTGCGAGAAATCGCTCCAGAGAGCGGCGTCGCTTCCGGCGGCCTCCTTCGCCCACTGCGCGACCGTTCCGGAGAAGTAGCCCGCGGAGCCCTTCGCCATCCGGATCGCGAGATCCGTGAACTCCTTTGGCGGATTCACGAGGTTCGCCTTGCCCGCCGCGTAGACCGCCGGGATGAGCTTCTCCCGCGCCACGAGGGAGCGCAGCCGCTCGGCCGGCGGGGCGAACTCCCGCTTGATCAGGCTGTCCGCCGCGTATCCCGGCAGCCCGGCGTATCCCATCGGGTTGCGCTCCCAGCCGCGCAGCGTCTCCTGGTCGAGCAGGAAGCCGCGGATCTCGCCCTCGAGCGCGTCGGCGTCCACCGCCTCGTCGGGCGACAGCTTCGAGCGGTCGAACTTCTCCAGCCGCGCGAGGAGCGACTTCAGCTCCGCGATGCGCGCCTCGATCCGCGCGCGCGATCGGTCCTCGAGCTTCGCGTCGTACTCGTGGAACCCGGCGTCGGTGCCCTGCGACGGAAGGTACGCGTACCGCGAGTCGAAGTAGTCGTCGACGAACTTCGCGAAGGGTTGACCGGACGCCGGAGTCGGCGAGGTTGGGGACGGGGTCGTCCGGGCGCATGCGAATCCGAGGACGATGGTGACGGCAAGAAGACGGGCGATTTTCATGCCGCGAAGGCTATACCGGTGAAGCGGCTACTCGAACCCTTCCATCAGCCAAACGTCGCCGCCCTGCGGACGGAAACGGTCGAAGAGCACCCATCTCCCATCGGGGGACCAGACCGGGTAATCGATGCGCACGTCCGGATCCGGGAACTCGAAGACCTTTTCCGGCGTGCCGAAATCGAGCGGCGAGACCCACATCGTCTTGTGGGCGAGCACGTCCAGGACTCTCGATCCGTCGGGCGAAAAAGAGATGTGGGATCCGCCAGTGACCGGCGCCGTCGCCTGCGGCTCTCCGCCGTCGAGTGAGACGCGCATCGTGCGCGGCTGTCCGGAGCACGGACACCGGAACAACACGCTCCGACCGTCCGCGGACCAGCGGAGAAAGTGACCGCCCGCGCCGACGCTCGTGAGCCGACGGCGCGCTGTCCCATCCGCCCGCATCACCCACACCTCGAAGCGGCCGCTCGCGTCGGAGAGGTAGGCGATCGTCGCGCCGTCGGGAGAGAAGAACGGGTTGATCTCGGTCGCCGGATCCTTCGTCAGTTGCCGCGAGGCCGCCGAAACGACGTCCGCCGACCAGATGTCGGCGTTTCCGGAGTGCGACGAAAAGAACACGATCGACCGGCCGTCCGGCGCCCAGTTGGGCTGGAAGTCCCCGCCCGGACCCTTGGTGAGCTGCCGCGCGAATGTGCTTCCGACGGGAGCCACCCAGATGTTCATGTCGCCGGAGCGATCCGAGTTGAACGCAATCTGTTTCCCGTCCGGTGACCACGCGCCGCGGCTGTCCTCGCGGGTCGTGGCGATGACTTCCTGCGGAGCTCCGGCGGGGCGGCCCGTGGCAGGATCGACGGGCATCTTCCACAGGTCGGCGTTGATCTTGAGGATCGTGAAGGCGAGTTTTCCGTCCCGGGAGACCGCGGAGTCCACGTCCTGCCCGGCGCCGGTCGTGAGTTGCCGGGGAACGCCGGTCGGCTGCCCCTCCGCCGACACCGGGACACGCCAGAGGTTCAGCCCTCCCCCGCGGTCCGTCGAAAAGACGATGGAGCGCCCGGACGCCGACCAGGAAGGGTGAACGTCCCGCGAGACATCGTTGGTCACCCAGACCAGGTTCTTCGACCCTACGTCGGCGACCCGCACGTCGAACTTCGTCGAGTCCTGGTTCTGATAGACGATCCGCCTGCCGTCCGGAGACCAGCGCGGCCGCAGGTGCGCGACCGCCTCCGACAGGTCGGTCGTGACCTGCTGCGGGTTCAATCCGCGCGGGTCCAACGTCCAGATCCGCCGCGGGCCCGCCCACGATGCATCCACCGCGATTCGCGAGCCGTCGGGAGATTCCGTGGGATTGAACGCGTTCTCGACGAGCCGGCTCTCCTTGCCCGACGTGACGTCGATCCGCCAGACGTCCGCCGCTGCGCTGTACCACCCGAACACGTCGGCCGGCTCGAGCTTCGTCCCCGGCTCGCGGGAGCGCACGAAGAGCACCGCCCGGCCGTCGCTCGACCATGAGGGCTGGATCTCGTCGAATCGGCCCGTCGTCAGCCGGCGTTCTTCGCCGTTCGAAAGCCGCTTGACAAAGATCTTCCGGACCCCGCCCTCTTCCGCCGCATAGGCAAGCTGCGTGCCGTCGGGCGAGAACGCCGGCGACTCTTCGGTCCCTTCCGCGGTCGTCAGCTGCGCGAGCTTCGCCGCTGCTGCCGGGGCGGAGAGTCGTGCGCGGCTGCGCGAAACCAGAATGATCGCGGCCGCGGCGAGGAGCGCCGCGGCGATCCCGATCGCGATGTTCCGGAGACCTGCGCGTCGTCGCGGGACGTTGCGCGCCGCGAGCGCTTCCTCGATGTCGAGCCGGGCATCGCCGGCGTCCCGCAGCCTCCGCCCGGCGTCTTTCTCCAGGCACCTTCGAAGGAGGTGACGGATCGACTCAGGGACCGATCGGGGGAGCGCTTGCCAGTTCGGCTCGTGTTCGAGGACCGAGACGAGGACGTCCGACGCCGTCTGACCGTCAAAGGCGCGCCGTCCCGTCAGCATCTCGTAGAGCACGCATCCGAACGCCCAGACGTCGGTTCGACGGTCGATCTCCCTCCCCCGTGCCTGCTCCGGGCTCATGTAAGCCAGGGTTCCGAGGATCGTGCCGGCGCCAGTCGCGGGAACGATCGTGGACGACAGGGAGTCCAAAACCGAATGTTCGAGAGGGACATTTTTGGCGAGCCCGAAGTCGAGGAGCTTCACGCGCCCCTCGGGTGTGACCATCACGTTGCCGGGCTTCAAGTCCCGGTGGACGATCCCCTTCTCGTGCGCAGACGCGAGCGCGTCGGCGATCTGGCGTCCGATCTCGAGCGCCTGGTCGAGGGGAAGTGGTCCTCCGGCCAGTCTCGCCCCGAGGGTTTCTCCGGCCACGAGCTCGAGGACGAGGTAACGGCTTCCACCCGCCTCTTCGATGCCGTAGATCGACGCGATGCCCGGGTGATTCACGGCGGCGAGCATCTGCGCTTCGCGCTCGAAGCGGTCGAGGTGCTCGGCGTCGCGCGAGAGCTCGCCGAAAAGCATCTTGACCGCGACGTCGCGTTTCAGCCGCGTATCCCGCGCCCGGTACACCTCCCCCATCCCGCCCGCGCCGAGCGGCGCGACGATCTCGTAAGGGCCGAGCCGGGTGCCCGCGG
Source organism: Thermoanaerobaculia bacterium (assembly GCA_035457525.1). Classification (GTDB taxonomy): domain Bacteria; phylum Acidobacteriota; class Thermoanaerobaculia; order UBA5066; family Gp7-AA6; genus Gp7-AA6. The sequence continues at coordinate 9,577 of DATIBN010000019.1, forward strand.
AGAGGGACATCGGGTGGCGAGAGTCTAATGCGCCGTTGCGATCCGTCGCCGCAGCGGCTAGCGTTCCGGCAGCTTCTGACCGAGGAGGACCCGATGCGAGTTTCACGATCCGTCGCGGGGATCGCCTTCTGTGCTTTTTTTTGGACCTCGGCGGCGAAGGCCGCCGATTCCGTCACCGTCATCCGCGCGGGCACCCTGATCGACGGCAAGTCCGCCACGCCCCGACGCGACCAGGTCGTCGTCGTGCGCGGCAACCGGATCGAGAGCGTCGGCGACGCAGCGTCCGCGAAGATTCCACCGGGGGCGACAGCCGTCGATCTCTCCCGGTGGACCGTTCTTCCCGGGTTGATCGACGCGCACACGCACCTCTTCCTCCAGGGCGAGGACCCCGCGGAGGGCGGGTACGACGTCCAGCTCCTGAAGCACGGCCTCGCGTTCCGCGCGGCGCGGGCGACGGCGTCGGCGCGGCGCGCTCTCCTGCAGGGCTTCACGACGATCCGAGACGTCGAAACGGAAGGCGCCGGCTACGGTGACGTCGGCATCAAGCAGGCGATCGAGGGCGGATACATCCCGGGCCCACGGATGTTCGTCGTGACGCGCGCCATCTCGACGACCGGCGGCTACAACCTGGAGGGTTATGCGCCCGAGATCGAGGTGCCGAAGGGCGTCCAGATCGTGGACGGGCCGGTCGAGGCGCGGAAAGCGACGCGCGAGCAGCTCGATCACGGCGCCGACTGGATCAAGGTCTACATGACGCACCGCTCGTGGGTCGATGCGAAGGGCAACCTCGTCTCGCAGCCCACGCTCACGCTCGACGAGATCAAGGCCATCGTCGACGAGGCGCACGGCTGGGGCAAGAAGGTCGCGTGTCACGCGTACGGCGGCGTCGGCCTCCACCGCGCGCTCGACGGAGCCTGCGACTCGATCGAGCACGGCCTCGACCTCGACGACGCGGCGATCGCTCAGATGGTCAGGCAGGGCACGTGGCTGTGTCCGACGATGGGCGTCTACTACGACCACAACTCGCCCCCGGACACCCCGGCCGGACGTCGCGACCGCGCGCGGATCGCGGTGCACGGGCCGTCACTCCGGAAGGCATACAAAGCGGGGGTGAAGATCGCGTTCGGGACGGACGCCGGCGGCTTCTCCTGGAAGGACCCCATGGCGCGGGAGTTCTCCCGCATGGTCGAGTTCGGGATGACCCCCATGGACGCGATCCTCGCCGCGACCTCGAGGGCCGCGGAAATGCTCGGGGCGTCGGGGCAGATCGGGGTGATCGCTCCGGGGGCGTACGCCGACGTGATCGCCGTCGAGGGCGACCCGCTCCAGAGGGTCGGCGAGCTCGAGCAGGTCGGGTTCGTCATGAAGGACGGGCGGGTCTACACGGGCGAGGCAGGAATCGGGGCGTGGTGAACGCCGGCCTCGCGCTCCTTCTCTCGGCCGCCTCCCTGCAGGCCGGGATGGAGAAGATCGTCCGGGAGTTCCCGGGGACGATCGGGATTTCGGCCACGAACCTCGACACCGGAGAGACGGTCGGCGTCAACGCGGGGATGCGCTTTCCGACCGCGAGCCTCATCAAGGTTGCGGTAATGGTCGAGGTCTATCACCATGTCGCGGAAGGAAGATTTCGCCGCGACACAGCCGTCACGCTTCACGACTCGGACAAAGCCGGCGACGAGACCGTGCCGCTCAACATGCTCCACGACGGCGTATCCCTCACCGTCGCCGATCTCGTCAACCTGATGATCGCCTACAGCGACAACACCGCGACGAACCTCCTGGTGCGCCTGGTCGGGACCGCGAACGTGGATCGGCGGATGGTTTCCTACGGGCTGACGGAGACGAAGATCTTCCGGCCGACGTTCCGCGACGGACAGGCGGACGTCTTTCCGAAGCTGGAGAAGGAGTTCGGGCTCGGCATGACGACGCCGCGAGAGGCGGCGAGGCTCATGCAGCTCATCGCAGAGGGGAAGGTCGTGAGCCGGGCGATCTGCGACGAGATGCTCGGCATCCTGCGCAAGCAGCAGGACCGGGCCATGATCCCGCGGTCGCTCCCCTTCGAGCGCGAGCGAATCACCGTCGCGAACAAGACGGGGTGGGACGAAGAGAAGATTCCGGACGCCCGGGGCTTCAAGGGCGACGTCCGGAGCGACGCCGCTTACGTCGAGAGCCCGAAGGCACGTTACGTGATCGCGATCTGCGCCCGAAGAGCGAGAGACAAGAAGCCCGGAGTCGACAATCAGACGCTCGCGGCCGGGGCTCGCCTGTCGCGCATGGTGTACGACGCCTTCACAACGCCCCGGCGCTGACCCGCGGTTGTGTCCCCGCTCCGTTCGGGCGTAGCCTGTCGGCGGTGGTTCTCGCGACCTTCCTCCTCACGGCCCAGCTCGGGGCTCCGGACCTTCCGCCGCTCCCACGCGGGCGCGACATTGCGAAGCCTCTTCCTCCGATCCCGCAGCGGGCGCGCACGCCGGCTCCGCGACCCGCTCCGGCGCCGCCGCGGCCCGGCACCTACACGGAAGAGGCCCGCGTCGAGCGGGTCATCATCGACGCCCACGTCACCGACGACGACGGCGAACCGATCCGGGACCTCGGAGCGGCGGACTTCGTCGTCAAGGTGGACGGAAAGCGCGTGCCTCTCGAATCCGTCGAGTGGGTGTCCGCGAGCACGCCGGAAGCGGTGAGCACGAAGCCCGGCGACATCGCGTGGACCGACGCCCCGACGCTGCCGGAGCCGGTGCTCGCCTACCCGCCGGGGCGCCTGATCGTCCTCTTCTACCAGACGGATCACGAGCCCGTCCGCCTCCACGGATTCCTGCGCATGGGAACGCAGACGGACCACTTCCTCGAGACCCTTCTCCCGACCGACCGCGTGGCGGTCGTCTCCTTCGACTCCCATCTCAAGCTGCGCCTGGACTTCACGGACGACCGGGAAAAGATCCGGTCCGCGATGATCGCCTGTCTCCGCAAGGCCGAGCCGGAGCGCATCGCACCCGGCCCGTTCCCCTCGCTCGCGCGCCACTTCGACTACGCGGCGGCGAAGAGGGCCGTCACCCCCGAGCGCGGCCTCGACCTGGTCGCGCGGGCGCTCGAGCCGATCCCCGGCGGCAAGTCGATGCTGTACTTCGGATGGGGCCTCGGCACGATCGGCGGCCTCGCGGGCGCGATTCCCGCCGAGATCAAGGACTACCACCGCGCTCTCCGCTCACTGTCCGCGGCGCGCGTCAACATCTTCACTCTCGACGTCACCGACGCCGACTTCCACACCCTCGAGGGCCGCCTCGTCGGTGTCTCCGACGCGACCGGAGGCACATACCAGAAGACGCATCTCTTCCCGCGGGCCGCCCTGGACCGCGTCACGCGCGCGATCTCGGGTCGCTACGTGCTCGTGTTCGTCAAGCCCAGCCTGTCGCGCGGAGCGCACCGCGTCGAGGTGACGCTGGCCGGGAAGCGAAAGGGCCACGTGTCGGCCCGCTCGTACTACGAGGACTAGCCGGGGGTCAGGTCTCCACTTGCCACACTGAGGGTCAGGTCGCCACATTGGGGGTCAGGTCTCCACTTGCCACATCGAGTCAACACGGAAGACCGGATCCGCGCTATCTCTTCTGGAGCTTCGCCCTTCCGCCGCTCGACTCCGCCACCCGTTCCGGCTCGAGCCAGGGCCTCGCCGCGCTCAAGCCCTTGAGATAGAGGTCCCAGAACGCGAGCGTTTCCGCGCGCACCCAGCGGAAGATCTCCCGCTCCTCCGCCGTGTCCGTGAGCTCCGCCTGGCGTCCCGTGAACGAACGGTGCGACGCGCCCTCCAGGAAGAGCGCGTACTTGTCCCCCGCGGGGCTGTGGAAGAAGGACTCCAGGTGCCACGTCGGAGTCCGCTCCCCTTCGACGAGGTCGCGGGAGCCGGTCACCGCCATCATCGGGCGCGTCCATGGTTCCCACGACGCTGGAGTCAGCCCGCGAGCCCCGGCTCCCGGCCCGGAGAGGATCAGGAAGGCGAGCGGCCGTGAATCCGACAGGCTCCGCGGCGGACCCTGCTCGGGTGCGTGAAGCGTGGCGCCTCCGAGGAGCTGCGCGCTGTGGCCGCCGTACGAGTAGCCCGCGACGCCGATTCGCGCGGAGTCCATCCTCCCGGCGAGGGCGGGTACCTGCCCCGCGAGCTCCGATAGCGAGTCGAGCACGAAGGAGAGGTCACGGGCGCGGTTCTCCCACTCGACCGGGCCGCCGACGCGCGCGGCCGGGCCCAGAGAAACCGAATCGGCGTGGGTCGGATGGAGGCAGACGTAGCCGTGGCTCGTCCAGAAACGGGTGAGCGGGTAGGGATAGTTGCCGTTTCCTCCGGCGCCGTGGGAAAACACGACGACGGGGAACGGTCCGTCCCCCGACGGATAGCTCACCGTCACCCGCAGGTCTTTCGCCCGGCGGTAGTCGTGGAAGACGACCTCTCCCCCTTCCTCCACGCGGAAGGGTCCCGGCGATCCGTCGTAACGCGTGGATCCCCCGCCCGCTCCGATCCGCGACGAGCACCCCGGAACCGCGGCGAAGAGCGCGATGAGCGACGTGACGAGGAGGACGCCGGCGATCTTCCTCACAGCCGCCGCCCGATGACGATCAACAGAGTGTTCAATCCCCAGTTGTTTCCGGCGGTTCCGGCGTTCGAAACGTGGAGGTACCGGAACTCGGCGAACCAGTCCTTCCCGTCGGGCATCCGATGCCGGATGCCGCCTCCCCACTCCGCGAGCAGGTTGAAGCGCCGGTCGATCTCGTCCAGCTCGGTGAGATTCGTCCATCCCGCACCGACCGCGGCCGAAAAATAGGGCGCGTTGCGGGCGGTCCCGAACTGGATTCGCCCGCCGACCGGGAAAATGCCGGCCACCCATCCCTGCCGCGGAAACCAGCGGCTCGCGTATCCCGTGACGGTGTAGGCAACCGTCGGCTTGACCGGCCATGCGAGCTCCGGGAAGACCGCGACGTACTGGAGGTCCGGGTCGCTCGGGCCCGTGCCGATCGTCCAGCCGAAACCGGCTGCCAGCATCCACTCGCTCCGTCGCGGATCCTGCGCCGGCGCCACAGCGGCCACCGCGAAGAGCGCGCAGAACGCCGCGGCGCGCCGCGCGGATCGAGCCGGCCCGGAGGTCATCAGGGGCGGTAGAGCAGGCCGGCGTAGCCGCGCGTCGAGTCGAAACGCGGAGTCGTGCTCCGGATCTTGGCGACCCCCGCGTAGAACGCGAGGTCCCCCGAGAAATCGACGGGCAGCAGCCTCGCGTCGATTCGCAGCTCGACTCCATAGACACGGACCGGCCGCGGTTCTTCCCCATCCGGATCCCACGCGCGGAGACGCTCGCCGTAGAAGAGGAGCGGCACGTTGCGCAGCGCGATCTCGCCCCGGAGCGACTCGACCCGCTCGCCCGTCTGGACGAACGCGGGCAGCGCGGCGAGCTCGATGCGGTTGCGGTCGAGCCCGTCCGGGAGGACCGCCGACGGCGCGCCGCCCACGGAAAAGAGGTCGAACCGCGTGGGAGACCCGCTCGTGTTGCCATATCTCGCCGAAGCGGAGATCCGGCCGATCGGCAGGAACGCAAACGCGCCTCCCCCGGCGAGGAACTGCGTCCACGAGCGGCCGTCGGTCCGCCCGGTCGAGCCGGCGAGGTCCGCGTCGAATCCGAAGCCCGTCCGGCCGCGCACGCGCGATACGCTCCCGCGGGTTCGCAGCGACGCGAGCGCCCGGTCGAACTCCGCGCCCCCGGCGAGCGGTTCGACTCGAGACGCGCCGCCGCCCGCCTCCACCCCGATGCGGCCTCCCGCGAACCGACGCCCCCACGACGCTTCCAGGAATCCGCCGATGCGCTCCTGGTCGAAGTCGCTGCGGCGCACGACGCGCTGGCTCCCCGGCTTCTCGCGCGCGAAAAACGCGTGCGCCGACAGCGCGACCGGGAGACCGCGATACGCGGCCGCGAGAGAAGCGCCGCGCGGGCCCGCGTCGTTGCCGATCGCGCCGAGCGCGACCCAGTCGAGGCGGCCGACGACGTCGGAGCCCTCGACTCCGAGCTGCCAGGAGTTGCCGTCGGGGCCGACCGAATAGGTCGCCAGCGGACGGACGACGTGAGATGGCCCGATGCGGTACGGCCGGTCGGGCGCGAACGAAGTGCGCGAGAAAGGCGCCGCGGGAGCCGGATCCGGCGGCAGCAGGGGAAAGCTCTGCGGGCGGCGTCCGAGCGGCGACACGTGTGCCGCCGGGAGAGCGAGATGCTGAATGTCGACGCCTCTTGACGTCACCTCGAGGAAGAAGAGCGCCTTCCCGTCGGGCGATGGAGCCGGAGAGAGCGCTCCCCCGGTCACGCGGGTGACCATCTGCGCAGAATGAGGATGCGGGTGCAGGTCCGCGGGACCTGTCCCCGCGACATCCACAGTCTCGATGTTCCAGATGCCCTCCCGGTCGGCGGCGACGAGGATCCGGGAGGCGTCCGTGCTCCACGCCGGCGCTCCGGCCGGCGAGCCGGGAAGAGAGATCTCGCGCGGCGCCCCTCCGGCCGAAGGAACGGTGACGAGTTGCCAGCGGCCACCGGAGTGAAAGAGCGCCGCGATCGTCGTTCCGTCCGGCGAGACCCGCGGATGGCTCCAGACGCGCCACGCGTCCTCCGGATCCCCGGGCGGCGAGAGGGGGCGGACCTCTCCGGACGCGAGGTCCACGCGCACGAGCTCGGACACGCCGTAGCGCACCCGCACGGCCGCGGCCCACCGGCCATCGCGGGCGGGATCGGCTTCCGTCAGGTCCGCGAGCTCGGTCAGCCGCTCGATCGCGCCGGTCTCCGGCGCCCAGCGATAGAGGTCGAGCCGGAGGACGCCCTGCGCGTCCGGCGCGCGCCGGACGAAGAGCACACGACCGTCCGGCGTCCATCGCGGGTTCTCCGCGGAGAAGCCGTTCACGCTCGGCAACCGCCACCGCGGCGCGCGGCGGGTCGGGATCTCGGGTCGGTCGGGCACCTCCTCCGGATCCCGGAGGATCTCCGCCTCGCGTTCGCGCCGTTTCTCCGCGGCGCGAAGCTCTTCGTCCGTCTCGGCGATCGTCCAGACGGCGAGGTATGTCTCTCCCCGTTTGGGGTCGCGCCGCGCCAGCAGCTTCGAGCCGTCGGGTGAGACCTGAAGCGAGAGCGTTCCGCCCTCGAGGCGCTGCCACGTCTCGCCGCCCACGATGCCGGCGGCCGCCAGCCGCTTCTCCTCGTCGAGAGCCGCCGCCGTCACCTCCGCGCGGAAGCGGTCGTACAGGTCCGCGGCGGAGCGCCCGAAGACCGCGCGGAACGCGCGAGAGAAGTCGCCGCCGCGGCGCGACGCCATCCGCTTCCACAGCTTCTGAAGGCTTCCCTTCCCCTCCTTCGCCTCCAGCCACTCGAGAAATGTCGAGCCCACGAGATAGGCCATGGACCCGCCGAGCCAGCCCGACGTCGAGGAGAGCGCGCCGTAGCCGGGCAGTTTCCCGTCCATCGCGAAGCGGCGAAGCACCATCGCCCGGAAGCTCGAAGCCGGGCGGCCGGAGCCGGTGAGCGAGCCCTCGATCAGCGTGGCGTATCCCTCCGTCAGCCAGCGCGGAGAGTTGAGCAGCAGCGGCCCGACCGGAATCGGCGACAGCCGCGCGAGGAAGCCGCGCGAGCGGTTTCGCGGCCGGCCCAGATGGACGACGTGCGCGACCTCGTGCACGACGAGGTCTTCCATCCAGTCGTTCCAGTAGCCAATGGACGACTCCGGCTCCGGCGGCGTCGCCCAGAGGACGACGGCGGGCCGGTCGAGGAAGGGAAACGCCATCCCGTTCGACGTCGCCTGCGGGTCCGCCACGAGCACTTCGATCGGACGGTTCGGCCGCCAGCCCACCGCCTCGACCACGCGCTCGTGGATGCTCTCGATCGACGCCGCCGCGCGGCGCGCCCAGGGCTCGAAGGCCGCCGGAAAGTGGATGCGAAAGTGCGCGGTCTCGATCGTGCGCCAGGGCGCCGAAGGGCCCTGCGCCGCGAGGTCGAACCGCGCCAGGAACAGAAGAGTGCCGAGAACGAAAGCAATGCGCCGCGACATGGGCGCGAGAAGTCTAAAGGTAGATTCCGCCGCGACCTTCCGGGGCTCGGGCCTCCTACAGAATTTCCAATTCCGAGAAATCGTCGGGAAACGCGCACTCGCACCAGGCGAACACGAGCTGCTCGTCCCCCGCGAACTCCACGATCCGGCACCGGCACGTGAAGCACACGTCTCCGACGACGTGGCCGGAGACCGTGTAGCGATCGCGAATCGGGAATCCCGGCCGGAGCGGTTCGGCGGGTTTTGGCGATCTCAAGCGTCACTCCGCGAAATCAATGGTCGGATCATCGCCTTCATGTCCCCGAGCTCGTTCTTCACCCCGTCGAGTTGAACCTCCACTCCGTCGAGGCGGACCTCGACCCGGTCGAGCCGGACCTCGACCCGGTCGAGCCGTACTTCGACCCGATCGAGCCGCGCGTCGACTCCCTCGAGCCGGTCCGTATTCGCGGACAGTCCCTCGATCACCAGACGAATGTCGGATCGCAACCCCTCGGCCACGACGTTGAAGTGACGCTTGACCTCTTCCGCGGTCTCTCGGTCCATCCAATTCCTATTGTCGCAAGCCTAACCGATCCTCCGGGCGGCCTCCGGCACCCGCCCGCTCCGGACCATCTCGACCGGCATCGGGGCAGAATACGTGACGGGAATGGATGAGGTGGCCGGAAGCTTGCAGCAGTTCGCCGCGATGGAACCCCCGAACTCTCCCCCGCCCGCGCCGCAGGTCCGAGAGCCCTCCGGCATCCTCGCAGTCAAGACGCGCTTCATGCGCAAACGCGTGCCGGGGCGAAAGCTCCCGCGCCCGAGCACTCGGGCGCTCTTCGTCCTGTTCCTGATCATCGGGGTCGCCGGGGTGGCTGCCGCCGTCCATCGCCGCGTGCTGGAGTCGGATTTCGAGACGCGCGTCGCCCGGAGCCAGGCGGCGCCCTACGAGATCAAGCGGATCCGCCGGGAGCTCGCCGATCTGGAGCTGAACGAAAAGGAGCTGTCCAACGCCCTCGACACGCGGTTGAAGTACCTGGAAGCGACGAAAAGGAACGAGTTCTACATCTCGATCGACACGAAGAAACGGGAATTCACGTTCCATTTCGCCAACAAGACCCTTCGGGACGCACCCGTCGAGATCGGAGCGCCCCAGACGATCACCGCCGGGAAAAACACGTGGACGTTCGCCCCGCTGACGGGCGCGTTCAACGTCGAGGGGAAGTTCGAGGCGGGGTCCTGGCGCGTGCCCGAGTGGGCCTACCGGATGAAGGGGGAAAAGCCGCCCCGTGAGCGCCCGAACGTGAAGAACGGCCTCGGCAAATACGTCATTTCGCTCGGCAACGACTACGTCATCCATTCGCCGCCATCGGCCGACAGCCCGTTGAAGGGACCGAAACCCGGCTCCTTCATGGTCCCCGAGGCCGACCTCGCGGCGATCTGGAAGCGCGTCGGGCCCGAGACGCGCGTGTATGTCTACTGACGTCGCGGGGACAGGTCCTGCGGGCCTGCACCCGCATCCTTAATCCAGTGACCGAGAGCAGATACCGCCTGGGGTTTCTCGGGGCGTGGGGGCTTCTTGTCGTCGGCTGCATCCTCGCGGCCGCGGTCGCCACCGCCGAATGGCAGAACCTGCGGGACGCACACCGCCTGCGGAAGCTCACGGTGATCGATCGGATGATCGCGGCCCGCCTCGGCCCCCAGCTCGACCTGCTGCGCGGGACCGCAGAGGAGAGCGAGAGCCGCGTCGAGAAGCTGCACTCGGACATCCGCGACACCGAGGTGAAGCTCGACGACTCGCGAGACACGGGACAGATCATCGTCGTCTCGACGGCCGAGAACCGGCTCTACGTCCGCCGCGCCGGCCGGACGGTCTTCGAGGCCGTGTGCTCGACGGGAAAGGGAACGACGCTCACGGACGCGTCCGGCCGCAGCATGCTGTTCAACACCCCGACCGGCAAGTTCCGCGTCGTCAAGAAGGAGGAGAACCCGCTCTGGGTGCCGCCCGACTGGCACTTCATCGAGGAAGCGCGCAAGAAAAGGAAGCGCCTCGTGAGGCTCGGGCCGGGAGAGGCGATCGACGCGCGCACCGGAGAGCCGGCCGGCGGCGAGGAGAGAGTCCGCAGATGGGGTTCAACCCCGTCGTCCCGCGTTCTGACGGTGAAAGGAAACACGGTCGTCGAGATCGGTCCCGGAGGGGAGCGGGAGCTTCCGCCCGGAGAGGTGATCGAGGCCGGCGGCGCGATCGTCGTCCCGCCCTACGGGACGCCGCAGAGGAAGTTCGACAAGGTCCTCGGCAAGTACCGGCTGAACCTGGGCGGCGGCTACGGTATCCACGGCACGATGTACCCCGACCAGCTCGGGCGGAGCGTCACCCACGGCTGCGTACGCCTCGGGGACGCCGACATCGAGAAGGTCTTCGCAATGGCGAACGTGGGGGACCAGGTCCTCATCTACTGACGGCGCCCGGGTTAGAATCGGCGCCCCTCGGGAAGCGCGGCGGCAGAACAGCGGGGCGGAACCCGTCCCCGTCGCCCACGTATTTCCTCGAGTCAGGAGGACAATGCGCTCGGACCTCACTTCCAGGAACCTGCGACAGCGGTTTCTCCTCCCCGCCGCGGTTGCCGCCGTCGCGGTTCTGGCGGCCGGATGCCGCGACAAGAAGGCCGGTGGCCCCGGTGCGGGCGCCGCGCCACCGCCGATGCCGGTCGAGGTCGCGCAGGCGACCCGCGGCGACGTGCGGGAGACGCTCCATGCGCTCGGGACGATCGAGGCCGCCGAGCGCGTCAAGGTGACCGCCGAGATCGACGCCATCGTGCGGGAGCTGCCCTTCGAGGAAGGCCGGATCGTCCGGAAGGGACAGGTCCTGGCGGTCCTGAACGATTCCGAGCTCCGAGCCGAGGCCGTACGGGCAGCCGCTCTTCGCAATCAGGCAAAGCTGACCTCCGAGAGATTCGAGGAGCTCTCGCGGGAGAAGATCGCGTCGCCCCAGGACCGTGACAACGCGGTCGCGGCGCTCCAGGTGGCCGACGCGAACGTTCGCCTCGCGCAGGCGAGGCTCGGCAAGACGCGCATCTTCGCCCCCTTCTCCGGAGTCGTCGGAAGCCGACTCGTCTCGCCCGGCGCCTACGTGCGCGCCGGGGACGTCATCACGGAGCTCGCCCGGATCGACACCGTGAAGGTCGCTTTCGGCGTGCCCGAGCGCTACCTCGCCGATCTTCGGCGGGGGGCGGGCGTGACCGTCACGACCGTCGCCTTCCCGGGCAAGCCCTTCACCGGCGCGGTGAACGTCGTCGATCCGATCCTCGATCCGACCACGCGCTCCGCGCGGTTGACCGCCGTGATCCCGAACCCGTCCGGCGAGCTGCGACCCGGCATGTCAGCCGACGTCAACGCGACGCTCGCCGAAAGGCTGCAGGCGGTGACGGTCCCCGACGAAGCCGTGTTCGCGGAAGGAGACCGCAACTTCGTCTTCGTCATTCAGCCCGACTCGACCGTCGTGCGACGGGCGATCCGGCTCGGCGCGCGCCAGCCCGGCCGCGTGGAGGTCACCGAAGGGCTGAACGGCGGCGAAAAGGTGGTGCGGGCCGGCCACCAGAAGCTCTTCGAAGGCGCGAAGGTCGCTCCGGTCGAGAGCGCCGCGGCGGTCGGGACCCCGGCGCCCAGCCCCGCGGCCGGAGGAACGAAGCCATGAAGCTGTCGGAAGTCTCGATCCGCCGGCCGGTGCTCGCCACCGTCATGAGCGTGACGATCCTCCTGTTCGGAGTGATTTCGTTTCTCCGGACGCCCGTTCGCGAGTATCCGAACATCGACCCGCCCATCGTCTCGATCACCACGGTCTATCGCGGCGCGGCCTCGAACGTCATCGAAGCCGAGATCACTCAGCTGATCGAGGAAGAGCTCGCGACGCTCGAGGGCGTGAAGCTCCTGCGTTCGTCTTCCCAGGAGCAGGTCTCGCGCATCACGGTCGAGTTCACGCTCTCCCGCGACGTCGACCAGGCCGCCAACGACGTTCGAGACCGGATCGCCCGCCTGCGCGGCCGGCTCCCGCGCGAGTCGGAGGACCCGATCGTCTCGAAGGTGGACACCAATGCCGAGGCGGTCATGTGGCTCGCGCTGTATGGCGAGGGCTTCGACAACCTCGAGGTCTCCGACGTCGCCAACGTCGTGCTGAAGGAGCGGCTGCTCCGCATGGAGGGCGTCGGCTCCGTCATCATCGGCGGCGAGCGAAGGTACTCCATGCGGATCTGGCTCGATCCGGCGCGGCTGGCAGCCTACGGCCTCACGGTCGTGGACGTGGACCGCGCGATCCAGGGACAGAACGCCGAGATCCCGTCGGGGCGCATCGAGGGCGAGGGCAGGGAGTTTTCGGTCCGGACCCGCGGAGAGCTCGCGGACCCCGAGGCCTTCGGCGCGATCTTCGTCGCGCAGGTCGGGGACCGTTCGGTCCACCTTTCGGACGTCGCCGACGTCGCCGTCGGCGCCGAGGACGAGCGCACGATCATCCGATACAACGGCGTGCCCGCAGTGGGTCTCGGGATCGTCAAGCAGGCGACCGCCTCGACTCTCGAGGTCGCGAACGCGGTCAAGGCTTCCCTCCCCCAGCTGAACACGCTCGTCCCGAAGGGCCTGAAGCTCGAGGTCGCGTACGACTCCTCGACGTTCATCCGGGACTCGATCGCGGAAGTGCGGATGACCCTCCTGCTCGCCCTCGGGCTCGTGGTCGTCGTCATCTTCCTGTTCCTCAAGAGCCCCAGCGCGACTCTCATCCCGACCCTCGCGATCCCCGTCTCGATCGTCGGCGCGTTCACCGTCGTCTACTTCGCCGGCTTCACGATCAACATCCTCACTCTCCTGGCGCTGGTGCTGGCGATCGGGCTCGTCGTCGACGACGCGATCGTGATGCTCGAGAACATCTATCGGCACCTCGAGATGGGCAAGTCGCGCATGCGAGCCGCCTTCGACGGCGCGAAGGAAATTGGGTTCGCCATCGTCGCGACCACGATCGCGCTCGTGGCCATTTTCATTCCCGTCGCGTTCCTCACGGGCAACGTCGGGCGGCTCTTCAACGAGTTCGGCATGACGGTCGCGGTCGCGGTGCTCATCTCCGGGTTCGTCGCCCTGACGCTCACCCCCATGCTCTGCTCGCGGATGCTGCGCGGCCACCAGACCGAGGGGCGGCTCGCGCGCACGGTCCAGCGCGGCTTCGACGCGCTCGACCGCCTCTATGACCGGTCCGTGCGCTACGCGCTCCTGCGCCGCAAGCTCGTCCTCGTGCTGACGGGGGTCGTCATCGTCGCCATCTTCTTCCTGCTGCGGGCGTTGCCGTCCGAGCTCGTTCCGACGGAGGACCGGGGGACGATCGTCGGGATCATGATCGCGCCCGAAGGGTCCACTCTGCAGTACGTCGATCGATATGCAAGACAGATCGAAGAGATCTACATGGCCGTTCCGGAACGCGCGGGCCTCTTCACCGGCATCGGACTGACGGGAGAAGGTCCCGGGCGCGTCACCGACGGTTTCTTTTTCCTGCCGTTGAAGCCCTTCGAGGAACGCGAGCGCTCCCAGCAGGAGATCGTGCGCGAGCTGTTTCCCCGCCTGCTCTCGGTGCCGGGCGTCCTGGCGTTCGCGATCAACCCGCCGTCGCTCGGGGGACAGTTCTCGGCGACACCCGTCCAGTACGTCATCCAGGCGCCGACCTACGACGAGCTCCGGCCGGCGGTCGAGGGGATGCTGGCGGAAGCCGCGAAGCTCCCCTACCTCTTGAACCTCGACACCGATCTGAAGTTGAACACGCCGCAGATCGAGCTCGCGATCGACCGCGCCCGCGCCTCCGCGCTCGGCGTCTCCGTCACGGACATCGGGACGACGCTCCAGACCCTGCTCGGCGGGCGGGAGTCGACGCAGTTCCGCCGCGGAGACAAGCAGTACAAGGTCCTCCTCCAGGTCCGCCCCTCCGAACGGGCCACTCCGCAGGCGATCTCGGATCTTTATCTGCGGGGAAGCGGCGGCCTGTTCCAGATGGCGAACGTCGTGTCCGCGCGGGAGACCGTCGCACCGAAGGAGCTCAACCACTTCAACCGCGTACGCTCGGCGCGGATCACCGCCAACCTCGCTCCGGGAGTCACCCTGGGGACGGCGCTCGACGATCTCGACGCGATCGCCCGGAGGACGCTCCCGCAGGGCGTGCGCACGGACCTGGACGGCGAGTCGCGCGAGCTGCGCGAGTCGAGCGGCAGCCTCTTCTTCCTCTTCGGGATCTCGATCGTGTTCATCTACCTCGTGCTGGCCGCGCAGTTCGAGAGCTTCTCGCATCCGCTCACCATCCTGTTGACGGTGCCGCTCGCGGTTTTCGGCGCGCTGCTGGTCCTGAAGCTCCTCGGCATGACGCTGAACGTCTACTCCGAGATCGGCCTGATCCTGCTCATCGGTCTCGTGACGAAGAACGCGATCCTGATCGTCGAGTACGCGAACCAGCTCCGCCGCAGGGAGGGGCTCGACGTGCGCGAAGCCGTAGCGCGTGCGGCGCGGATCCGGCTGCGGCCGATTCTCATGACGTCGTTCGCCACGATCTTCGGCGTGCTGCCGATCGCTCTCGGCATCGGCGCGGGTGCCGAGAGCCGGAAACCGCTGGGCGTCGCCGTGGTCGGAGGAATGCTCTTCTCGACGCTTCTGGCGCTGATGGTCGTTCCCGTCGTCTACACCTACCTGTCCGGCCGGGTGAAAGAAGCGGAGGCCGCGGAGGAGCCGGCGATGGAGGAGCGCGCGGTCGCGGAAGCCTGACGCCGTCGCGGGTCGTCAGTCCGTTCTGCTGATACTCTCCCCGCAAAAGGAGGGGCCCAGCATGAAACGACTTCCCGTTGCCCTGGCGATCCTCTGTCTCGCCGGTCTCGCGGCGCACGCCGCGGCTCAGGAGCACTACAACGAGGGACCCGTCTGGCGAGTCAACTACCTGAACGTCAAACCGGGCAAATTCAACGAGGCCTTGAAGGACCTGAGGGCGAACTTCAACAAAGTGAGCGCGCAGGCGAAGGCGCAGGGTCTCATCCTGGATTACAAGATTTTCCTGAACTCGACCTCGACGGGCCCCGACGACTGGGACATCGCGACCGCAACCCTCTACAAGGGGTACGGGGCGCTCGATGGGCTGGCGGGCAAAATGGATCCGGTCACGCTCAAGCATTACGGCTCCGCCGAGGCGAGGACGCAGGCGGGTGCGAAGCGACAGGATCTGTGGACGACCGTCTCGAGCGTGCTGGGCCGCGAGATTCTTCTCAAAGACTGACCCGGTGGGGGCGCTCTCGAGAGGGGGCGCCCCCGACTGCCTTCCTAGGCCTTCGACATCCTTTCGATCTCGCTCCACTCCCGGTCCGAGACCGGCATCACCGAGAGGCGCGAGATTCGCACGAGCGGAAAGTCGCGGAACGCGGCCTTCGCCTTGATCTCCGCGAGCGTCACGGGCCGCGCGAGTTTCCTGACGGGGGCGACGTCCACGACCGCGGACTTCCACGTCTTGTCGTTCGGGTCGGCGTAGGCGTCGGTCAGGGCCTTCGCGATGCCGACGACGGCCTTCTCGTTACCCGTGTGGTAGTAGAAGATCGAGTCGCCCTTCTTCACGGACCGCAGGTGCTTCTGCGCGAGCGCGTTCTTCACCCCGGACCAGACGGTCTTCCTGTCGCGCACGAGATCGTCGAAGGAGTAGTGAGTCGGTTCTTCCTTGAAGAGCCAGTTCATCTCACCCCCGGCTTCGGCCGGTTCCGGTATCTCTCGTACAGCCGCTTGTGCTTGTCCGAAAGTTCCAGCGCCCGCCCGTCGACGTACGCCGCGAGGACCGTATGGCGGAAGTCGAGGACGTCGCGGTCCGAAACGAAGAGCGTCGCGTCCTTGCCGGGCTCGAGGGATCCGACGCGGTCCGCGATCCCGAGGATGCGCGCGGGCTCCAGAGTGATCGCCGCGAGCGCCTGGTCGCGGGGCATCCCGTAGGCCGCCGCGACCGAGGCGTGGTGCGCGAGGTTGCGGGCGAACTGGGAATCGCCTTCCGCAATCGCGACCCGCACGCCCGCCTTCGCGAGAATGCCGGGCGCGGCGAAAGGCGCGTCGTAAGGCTCGTCGGCGCGGGTGGGCAGGCCGATGACCGGGTCGAGCACGATGGGCACCCCCGCTGTCGCGAGCTCCGACGCCGCGCGCCACGCGTCGCGCCCGCCTCCGATGACGATCTTCAGACCCTCCTCCTTCGCCCACGCGAGGGCGGCGCGGATCTGCGCCAGCCGGTCCGCGATCACGAGGACGGGGATCTTCCCGTCGATCACGGGCAGCAGCGCCTCCAGGCGCGGATCGAAGTCGTGCCGGGGGACTCCGGCCTTCCCTTCGGCCGCGCGCGCCTTCCCGTAGCCCCGCGCCTCGGCGAAGACGTCCTTCAACTTCGCGAGCGCCTCGTCGCGCCGCTTCTCCTGGATGCGAACCGAAAAACGGGCCTGGGGCGATCGGTCGATGGAGAGGTTCGGCCAGGTGACGGTCACGAACGCGGGCGCCCGGAGCGCCGCGTCCTCGCGCGTCCACCCGTCGAGTTTCATCGCCGCGCCGGAGCCCGAGACGATCCCTCCGGTCGGGGTGACGCCGGCGACGAGAACTCCGGCCGAGCGGGTCACGGGAAGGAGTTCCGAGTCGAAGTTCATCGCGACGTCGGCCCGCGCGTCCGGGTTGACGTCGCCCGTTTCGGTCGTGTCCACCGTCGCGCGCGCCGCGCTGATCTCGACGAGCCCGAGATTCGTCGCCGCCGGCACGAGCGTCGGGTACACGTGCTTGCCCGAGACGTCCACGACTTTCGCGCCGGCCGGCACGGGGACGTTCGCTCCGACCGCCGCAATCTTCCCGTCCGTGATCACGACCGTCCCGTTCGGAAGGTCCGGGCCGCTGACCGGGTGGACCGTGCCGCCCACGAGCGCGATGGTCTCGGCGCCGAGAGCGGTCGCGCCCGCAAGGAGGAACGCGACGAGCGTCCTTTTCACGGCCGCGTCCTCGGAGGAGCCGGCGTCGGAGTCGCGGGCGGGACCTCGGGAGGCGGCGTCGGCTTCCGCTCCGGCTCCTCCGGAGGGCGCGTCGCCTGCGCCGCGGGCTTCTCCGACTCGGATTTCGCCCCGCGCTCCAGCATCTTCTTCGCTCTCGCGACGAGGTCGGCGCGCTCCCTTTCGAGCGCGGGACGGCGCGCGAGGTCCGCAGCGCGATCGAAGTACTTCTTCCCCTCGATCCACGTCTCCAGCGCAACCGTCGTGCTCGAAAGCGGGTCCTCGCTCCACACCACGAAGTCGCCGTCTTTCCCGACCTCGAGCGATCCGGTGCGGTCGAAGATCCCGAGCTGCTTCGCCGGGTTGGACGTGACGAACGCCAGCGCCTCGACTGGCGGCACGCCGCCGTACTTGACGGCTTTCGCGGCCTCGGTGTTCAGCCGCCGCGCGAGCTCGTCGGAGTCGGAGTTGTAGGACACCGACGCCCCCCGCGCGTGGAGCAGCGGCCCGGCGTAGGGGATCGCGTCGTAGACCTCGAACTTGTACGCCCACCAGTCCGAGAAGATCGAGGCTCCGGCGCCGTGCTTCGCGATCTCGTCGGCCACCTTGTAACCCTCGAGCGTGTGCTGGAAGGTGGCGATCTTGATCCCGAACTCCTCCGCCGTGCGGATCATCTGGAGGATCTCGCTCTTGACGTACGAGTGGCAGTGGATCTTCCGCTTGCCCTCCAGGATCTCGGCGATCGCTTCGAGCTGCAGGTCCGGCTTCGGCGCGACGAGCGAGGTCGCTTTGCCTGTCGACGCCTTGCGATACTCCTCCTGGCGCCTGCGGTAGTCGCGTGCCGCGAGAAACCGCTCGCGGATCTGCGCGGCGACCCCCATCCGGGTCTGCGGATACCGGGGCGGCGCCTGCGGGAAGTTCGAGCGCTTCGGGTTTTCCCCGAGCGCGAACTTGATCCCCTCCGGCGCGGTGGTGACGAGGAGGTCCTCGGGACCACCGCCGCGCCGCCACTTCACGGTCGCGTTCTGCCCCCCGATCGAGTTGGCCGAGCCGTGCAGGACGTTCGCCGCGGTCGTGCCGCCGGCGAGCTCACGGTAAATCGCGACCTCGAACGGATCGAGCACGTCCCGGATCCGCACCTCCGCCGTGACCGCGTTCGAGAACTCGTTGACCTGCCCGTCGATCGCGGTGTGCGAGTGCGCGTCGATGATGCCGGGCGTGACGTGCTTCCCTCGGCCGTCGATCTCGAGGGCGCCCGCGGGAGCCGAGAGTCCGCGACCGACCGCGACGACCTTCCCGCCGGAAACGACGAGGTCCGCGTTCTCGAGGATCCCCGCCGCCCCCTGCGTCCAGATCGTGGCGCCGCGCACGACGACCGCTCTCGGCGCGGCGAGTGGACCGTCGTCGCGGGCCGGCAGCGGCCGAACGTCCAGCTTTTCTCCCTCTCCCTCCGGGAGAGGGGCGGGGTGAGGGGGCCTCTGTGAGCCGGTCTCCTTCTTCGGAGCGACCTCATACCTCTTCCCGTCGATCCAGACCTCCGACACGCGGCTCCCGCGCGCGAAGGGCTCCCCGGTTTCCACCACGAGGTTCGCGATCCGCCCCGGCGCGATCTCCCCCAGCCGGTCCCCGAGCCCGAGCTGCCGGGCGGGGATCGTCGTCACCGCGGCGAGAGCGTCGTCCCGCGAGAGCCCGCGCGCGATCGCCTCGCGGACGCGGCCCGGAAAGTCCTCCGGATCGTCGAGCCCCGCCGTCGTGAACGAGAACGTCACGCCCGCCTCGCGCAGCCATTTCGGGTTCGACGGCGCGCGGTCGATCGCCCGCAGTCGCTCGAGCGGAACGTCCAGCCACTCGACCTCGTCGTCGAGCTTGTACGGGCGCGGGAAATCCACCCGGAGGACGAGGTCCGGTTTTTCCGCGGCGACCCGGTCCCGCAGCCGGTACTCGTCGCCGGCTCCGACGTAGAGAGCGCGGAGCTTCATCTCGCGCGCCACCTGGAACGCCCGCAGGAGCGAGAGAACGTCGGCCGCCTCGAACACGACGGTCTCGTTGCCGCGCGCAGCCGGCACGAGCGCCGCGTTCGCGGCCACGAACCGGGGCCGCGCCTGCCCGGCCGGCCGGCGCGAGTATGCCGCCTCCGCGTCCCCCCACCACCGCGCGTCGAGCAAGGTCTGCCGCACGAGCGCGACCGCCCCCATCTTGGACACGGGATACCCGGCTCGGCCGAAGCTCGAGAAGTCCACGGGCTCCGGATCGAGGGACAGGACCTGCGCCCCGTCGGCGACGAGGATCCGACCCGAGACCGGCCCGTCGGCGAGGCTCACGATCGCCGCGCGGCCGCGGAGGATGCCGGCCTGGGGAGCCGCGGCCACCACGGCGTAGCCCATGCGGCGGTAAGCGTCCGAAACGCGGTCGGCGATGGTCAGGGAATCGACCGCACGGTCGGATGCATGCACGGTCGCGACCGGGTGGTCCGCCGGACCCCTGGCGCGGCGCGGAGCGGCGGGCGTCCTCTCCTCGGACGGCTCCTCCTCGTCGGAGGGGCCGCGCGGCTTGCGGCCGGCCAGCCGGTCGGCGGAGACGTAAGGGTCGACGAAGGCCGCGTGAACGACCTTCCCCGAGAGGTCGAAGACGCGCGCGTCGGCGGGGACGGTGACCTTGCCCTCGGCGCCGACCGCCTCGACGACCCCACCGCGCACGACGACGACCCCGCGATCGAAGGCGCGTCCGGGAGCGGCGATGACCCGGGCTCCGGTCAGCGCGAACGCGAGGCGGTCGCCGCTTCGGACGTCACTCGCGCCGGACGCGGCGAGCGACAAAAGGACCGCCAGGCACGCCGCCACGACCGCGAGCGTGACACGCCCGCGCGGGGATGCGAGACGTTTCCTCATGAAAGGCGCGCGGATTCTATACTACGCACCGTTCGATGATCGGAGGAGAACGATGATCAAGAAACTCGTATGCATCGGAATCGCGATCGCCGCCGTCGCGGCGTCGTCACTCGCGCAGGAAACGCGCCGGCCTCTTTCCCCGGCCGGGACCACGGCGACTCTGGTCGGCGGAAAATGGAGCGCGCCGAACGCGGAAGGGGAACGCTCGTACAGCGGCGGCAAGTGGATCGAGATCAGCTACAGCCGCCCGATGTTGCGGGGCCGCACGGACGTCTTCGGCAAGGGCGCCGACTACGGCAAGGCCGTCTCGGCCGGCGCCCCGCTCTGGAGGGCGGGCGCAAACGTGACGACCACGCTGAAGACGGAAGCGCCGATCGAGATCGGCGGAAAGCGCCTCGAGCCCGGCGAGTACTCGCTCTTCGTGGACCTGAAGCAGCCGGCGTGGACGCTCGTTGTCTCGAAGCAGCCTCGTCAGGAAAAGTACGATCCGAACGAGAAGGCGAAGACCTGGGGCGCCTACAACTACGACGCGAAATTCGACGTCGTGAAGGTGCCGATGAACATGGTCACGCCCGCGGTCTCCGTCGACCAGTTCACGATCGCGTTCGTGGACATGACCGACCAGGGCGGGAAGATCGCGATGGTCTGGGAAAAGACCGGCGCCGTCGTGCCGTTCAAGGTGTTGTCTTCGTAGATCGGCCGGAGGAGTGAGGCCGAACCCTCACTCCTCCCCGTAAACGCGGAGCTCGACGGGCTCTGCCGTCGCGACGCCGGGCGGCAGTCGGGCCGCCACGACGCCGTCCCGGGTCAGCGGTACGAACCGCGACTCGGGATCGACGAACGACTGCGTGAAGTAGTACTCCCTGCCGTCGCTCGCGTCCGTCCAGTTGGCCCGCGCCTTGAAGAGGAGTCCCGCCGTCCGCCCGTCCCGGGCGACATAGCCCGCGACGACGAAGCCCCTCTGTTCCCCGGAGTCGGGATCCGGTCCGCCCGAGAACGTCTTGAAGACGCTGCCGGCTCTCGTCTGAACACGCGGCGCGGTGAGGAGCTTCGGCGGCGCACCCGGCGTGGCCGACTTCCCTTCGAGCCGCAGGGCCACCGAAGACGTTTCGGCCGCGGCATGGCGGAGAGTCGCATCCGGACACGTCCTCGAGCCGGCAGCCGTCGACGTGACGACGCGCAACGAGCCGCCGCTTCCGTCCCCGCCGGAGAAAGAGACGGTGCCTCCGCTGATTGCGAACATCCGCTGGATCCCTCCTCCCGGACTCTCGACGGCGACGTAGCTCGTCCTCGTGATCGGATCGAAGTCGACGAGAGCCATCACGACCGTGCCGCTCGCTTCGGAACCGGGCAGCGGCACTTCGAGCAGCCTTCCTTCGCCTCTCCGGAAATCCGCCCGGTAGCACACCGAGGCGCCGCTCCGTTCGAGGCGAACGAAGAGCGGAGGGGGGCTCGACGCCGCCTTGTGATACTCGGAGAGAAGAATCCTCGGCGCGTTGCGAAACGCGTCGGGCATGAGCGGCGCCTCCGGAGGCGCCTTCAACCCGCGCGAGGCGACGAGCTTTCCGTTCTCGACCCGGATCGAGAGCCCGGTGGCGGCCGAGAGCCTCTCCAGGGCGACGTCGTATGGCTCGTTCAGTCGGATCGTCACCGTACCCTCGACGTCCGAATCGATCAGGACCGGCAGGTTCGCAATGGCGCCCAGGGTCTGGACGACGTCGGCGATCCTCGCGTCCTTCAGGTCCATGGCGATCGGCTCCCTCGGATCGAAGTTCGACGAGGCCGTGGCGAGACGGGCCAGTAGAAACACACCGATGCCGACCGCTCTCCTCATCGTGAAACTCCCTTCACGGCATCCGAGGGCCCGGCGACGCCGATCACGACCCCGCCCGGCGTGTACGCCACGACTCCCGACGCGTTCCCCACGATCCGATAACGAGCCGGCTGCGCCCCGCCCGGCTCATCCGACCGGACCGACATCCGCTGCACGCCCAGGGCGACGATCGCCAGGAGGGCGGCCGTCGTCCCGAAGCGAAAGATCTCCTCCGCGATCGACCTCCGGTCCGGGTCCAGGCGCGCGAGCTCGCGTTCGACGAGGCGACGTTCCTTCCGGCAGGCCGTGCATGCCCCCGCGTGGCGGAGAACCTCCCCCGCGTCTTCGCCCGAGTCCGTGAACCTCTCCAGCCGCGACCGATACTCGTCGTGGGTCATCCGGGTCTCCGTTTCTCGTTCAGTCGGAGGGCGAGGGCAGTCCGCGCGCGGCAGACGCGGGCGCGAACCGCGTCGCCGGAACACCCCAGCACCTCTCCCGCCTCCGTGGACGTCAGCCCCTCGAAATAGGTGAGCATTAGCGCCTCCCGCAGAGGCTCCGGCAGCGTCTCGAGCGCGGTGCGCACCGAGAAGCTCTCCAGGTCCTGCGCCGGGCCCGTCAGGTTCTCGGAGATCGGCTCCGCCGGCTTCCAGGCGCGCCGTGCGGAGACGAGCTTGCGATAGGCGACCGAGAACAGCAGCGATCGGAATCGTCCCTTCTCGCGGTAGGACGGGGCGAGCGAGAAGATCGCGAGCAGCGTCTCCTGGCGGAGCTCCTCCGCCCGGCCGTCGTCCGGGAGCCTTCGGCGGAAGTAACCGTCGAGGACCGCGCTGTACCGCGACACCAGCCGATCGAACGACGACCGGTCCCCCTTCGTGAAGGCGGCCATCAGGAAGTCGTCGCTGGGCAGAGCCATCATTCCGTCTGCTAGTGTTATCGCATCGAGACGCGGAAACGTGACGGGGTCGCAGCCCTGGCGCTGCTCGCGGCGGCGGCCGTGGCCGACGCGCAGGACCGCCGCATCCCCTTCTGGCCGGATGCGGTTCCCGCCGCGATCCAGGCGCGCATCGACGGGAAGGCGGCGCTCGAGACGGTCCGGGAGCTCTCGCGCTTCCACCGGGTGCAGGGCTCCCCGGGGTTCGCCGAGGCCGCCGCGCTGCTGCGCGCCAAGCTCCGCCGCGCCGGCTTCGCCGGTGCGAGCGCGGAAGTCCTTCAGTACCCCGCGGACGGGCAGACGCGCTATGCCCACTTCGTCAGCTACTCGGGCTGGCGCCCCGTCGAGGCCTTTCTCGACGAGGTGACGCCGAGACCCGGGCGGGTCGCGTCGTTTCCGGAGATGCCCGTCGCCCTCGCCGACTACAGCCAGGACATGGACGCCACGACGGAGCTCGTCGACGTCGGCCGCGGGACGGATCCGAAGGACTACGTCGGCAAGGACGTGCGCGGGAAGATCGTTCTCGCCGACGGAGCGCTGCCCGCGGTTCACCGGATGGCGGTCCTCGACCGGGGCGCCACCGGGATGCTCTCCGCGTTTCCGAACCAGACCACCGCGTGGTCGGGCGACGACCGCGACCTCGTGCGGTGGGGACACCTCTCGCCGTACGAGAAGCGCAACGCGTTCGCGTTCATGGTCTCGAAGCGGCAGGCCGAGGACTACCGGCGCCGGCTCGCGGCGGGCGAGGTCATCGTGCTGAACGCGCACGTCCAGGCGCAGATGGTTCCCGCGACCTACGACGTCGTGAGCGCCGTCATCGAGGGCACCGACCGGGCCGCGGGCGACGTCGTCCTGACGGCGCACCTCTGCCACCAGTCCGCCGGCGCGAACGACAACGCATCGGGCAGCGCGGTTCTGTTCGAGGTCGCGCGGGCCCTCCGGTCCGGCATCAAGATCGGCACGCTGCCGGCGCCCACCCGGACCATCCGGTTCCTCTGGCTCCCCGAGATCGCGGGCTCCCAGGCGTACCTCGTCTCGAACCGGGAGCTCGCGCGGCGATTCGTCGCGGGGATCCACCTCGACATGGTCGGCGGCCTTCCCTCCGCGATCCGCGGATCGCTGCACCTCTCCCGCACCGCGGAGACGCTGCCGCACGTCATCAACGACGTCGCGGAGGCGTTCCTGGACGAGGTCCTCGCCGCCTCCGCCCGGCATGCCGAGCGCGGCGGCGACGCGCGCAGCGGATTCGTGTGGCCACCCGGGGCGCGCGAGGCGCTCGTCGCCGACTCCCGCGGGATCGAGCTCGGCAGCGATCACGAGGTCTTCGAGGACGCGAGCTACGCCGTCCCGATGGTCTACTTCCACGACTGGCCCGACGTCACCATCCACACGAACAAGGACCTGCCCGAGAACCTCGACCCGACGAAGCTCGCGCGCGTCGCTTACATGGCCGCGGGCATCGCGTGGACTCTCGCCGCTCTTCCGGACTCGGAGGTCCCGCGCCTTCTGGGGCTCGCGGCCGCGAACGCCGGGGCGCGCATCGCCCGCGCGGGGTTCCGCCCGGACCACTCCGCCCGCGACGCGGCACTCGCCCGGCGCGAAGCGGTCGAGCAGGCGGCCGCGGTAATGCGATCGGTCGGCGAGATGTGGCCGCCGGGCGAAAGCCGGGCCCGCGAGGAAGAGGCGCGGCTGCGAAAGCTCGCCCCGGCGGTTCCGCCCGAAAACGGCGGAGATCGCCGCGTTCCCACCCGCAGCGCCGAGGTCGTCGGGCCGCTCAACGTCTACTACTTCGACTACGTCGAGCAGGCTCTCGGCGAGGGCGCGATGTCGAAGATCGCCCTGTCGAAGCGCGACGGCGGAGACCTGCTCGCGTGGGAGGCGTTCAACCTCGCGGACGGCCGCCGTTCGGTCTCGCAGATCCGCGACGTTCTGTCGGGACGTTACTCGCCGGTGCCGGTCTCCGAGCTCTCCGAGTACTTCGACCTGCTCGCCCGCGCGAAGGCCGTCCTCCTCCGGCCGTGACGTTCGACTGGTCGGCCGGGAATCTGGACCGAGAGTTTCCCGTCCGCCGCAACCGGGTTTACTGGAACCACGCCGCGGTCGCGCCGCTGCCCCTCCGCGTCGCCGCCGCCATCACCGCCCACACCGAGAACGTGCGGGACCGCGGCGCCGCCGACTGGCGCGCCTGGTATCGCGCGGTCGACGAGACCCGGGGGAAGGCCGCACGATTACTGGGCGCCCGCGCCTCCGAGGTGGCCTTCCTGCCCTCGACGTCGTGGGCGTTGAATTTCGTCGCGCAGGCGTACCCGTGGAAAAGCGGCGACAACGTCGTCGGCGACGACATGGAGTTCCCGGCGAACGTGTATCCGTGGATGCTCCTCGAAGGCCGCGGCGTCGAGTACCGCCTGGCGCGAAGCCGCGACGGCCGGATCGGCGTCGACGACATCGCGGCGGTCGTGGACGCGCGCACCCGGATCGTCGCGGTCTCGTGGGTCGCGTTTCACAACGGCTGGGTCTATCCGATCGAAGAGATCGGCGCGTTCTGTCGCGAGAAGGGGATCCTGCTCGTCGTCGACGCGATCCAGGGCCTGGGGGCTCTGCCGCTCGACGTCCGCGGGGCGAACGTCGACGTGCTCGCCGCCGACGCGCACAAGTGGCTGCTCGGAGCCGAGGCGTGCGCGGTGTTCTACGTCTCGGAGGGCGCGCGGGAGCGCGTCCCGCCCGCTTTCGGCGGATGGTGGAACGTCCGGCACGAAGGCTCCCACGCCGGGGGCTATCTCGACTACCGCCTCGATTTCCACCTCGGAGCGCGGCGGTACGAGCCCGGCTCGATCCCGATCGCGCAGATCCAGGGACTCTCCGCGGCGCTCGACCTGCTCGAAGAGATGGAGGCCGCCGAGGTCTCGCGGCGGATCGTCGCCGCCGTCGAGACGCTCGCCGACGGCCTCCGGCGGCGCGGTTGGAACATCGCGACGCCCGAGCCGTTCCGATCCGGGATCCTCGCGGCCTTTCCGCCGGACGGCGACGCGATCCGGGCCGCGAAGGCGTTCGAGGCGCGGGGAATCATCGTCGCGCCGCGCGAGGGCGCGGTGCGCTTCTCCCCGCACGCGTACAACGACGGCGTCGAGGCCGACCGGATCATCCGGTCGGTCGAGGAGATGGAGCGAGGCTGACGTGCCGAGGCGTCCGGGCTCCTGGAAGCGGCTCTCGACCGAGGCGATGAACCCGAAGAGCGCGGCGCTCGACCGCCTCGGGATCGAGAAGATCGTGGCTCTCATGCAGACCGAGGACCGGCGCGTCCTCGAAGCGCTCCGCAAGGCTCGGCCCGCGATCGTCCGCGCGGCGCGCCTTTTCCAGGAGACTCACCGCGGCGGCGGAACCTGCTTTCTCTTCGGCGCCGGAACGAGCGGGCGGCTCGCGGTTCTCGAAGCGGCCGAGCTTCCGCCGACGTTCGGCACCGATCCCCGCCGGGCGCGCGCCGTCATTGCCGGAGGACGGGGCGCCGTCTTCCGCGCGAAGGAGGGGGCGGAGGATCGGAGCGAGGAGGGGTGGCGCGCCGCCGGAAAATCCCGCC
>DATIBN010000020.1:0-18845 GCA_035457525.1 Thermoanaerobaculia bacterium
CCTCCAGCGGGCGCGGCGCGGGCTCGGCGGCGGCTGTCGCGGGCGCAGCGGTCGGAGGCTCGACCCCGGGGGCCGATGCCGGCGCCGTCGGCTCCGCGGCCGGCGGAGGAGCCGGTGGCGGGACGATCTCGGTGCGGGACGCGGCCTGTGTCTCGGTTCGGGCGGGCTCCGCAACCGGTTCGGCCGCGGGTTGGACCGTCGGCTCGTCCCGGCTCGGCGCCGGTGGCGGCGCTTCCGCGACGACGACGGGGGGCGCGGCGGCAGACGCCGCCGCCGGGTCGTTGCCCCCGACGTGGACCGAGAGCCGCTCCCCGTCGGCGCGCACCGTGTAGGCGGATGGCCGAACGAGGTCGAGGACGATGCGCGTCACCGGCTCCGGAGACGACTGGAACTGCGAGATGCGGACCCGGGAAACCGGACCGCCGCCCGCGAGCGGAAGAACACGTTTCCGGACGTCGTTCCGGACACCGGGAAGGTCGATGACGACGCGGGGCGGGTTCGCCAGTACGAAGTCGCGGGCCTGGAGGTTCCCGTCGCCGAGGAGTCTCACCGACACGCCGTCACCGGCGGTCTCTGCCGTGACCTCCTCGAGCGAGTGGGCCATCTCCGCCCGGACCAGAGCCGGCGGCGCGGGCGGCGCGAGCGGCTCCGCGACGACCGTCGGCTCGGCCGCCGCAGGGGTGGCCGCCGTGTCGGCGGCCGCTTCGCGCGGGGTTTCGAAGGCGACGGCCAGGCCACGCCCGACCGAGCGGAGCTCGTATTTGAGTCCCGGGCGGTGCTCGACCGACAGGCGCGTCACCTGCTTGCCGAGCTCTTCGATCGTCTCGACGCGAACGGCCTGGACCAGGCCGCCCGCGGCCTCCGGGGCGGCAAATCCGTCGGCGGTGCGGACGCCGGGCATGTCGACCACGAGAAGGTCGGGACGCGGCTCGTAGGACGTGTAGAGCAGGGGCGCGTCCGCCGAGATCACGACGCGCGCGCCGTCCCCGTCCTCGTTGAAGGCCGCCTGCGTAATCTGGCCCGACGAACCCGGTTCCGCCGCCGGGGAGCTCGGCGCGGCCGCCGGGGAAGACTGAGCCGGGCCGGCGGAGACGCCGTTGCCCTTCTTGACGGCGGAGCACCCGGACGCCCCCGCGAGGATGGCGGCAATGCCGATCGCCGTCGCGGCCGCTCTCAAAGTCCTTCTCATCGTCCCTCCCGTCGCGCCGGAATCCTTCTCCCGCGGATCCTCACGGTCTGGTCGTCACATTCAATTGCTTGGTCACTTCCCGAAAGGGCTTCACGCTCTGCGGATCGTTGATGTTCTGGCGGAAGACGACTTCGTTTGGGCCGACCCGGGTCACTTCGCCGTCGTAGAGGAGATCGCCTCCGCGAATCAGGTAGCTCTTGTTGTCGGTGCCGCGGACCTGCGCGACGTAGCCGGAACGCACCCTCCAGATCCCGTGGACGACGACGTCGTCGATGGACATCCCCGCGATCCCCGGCGGGCGTTCCCCGCGGGCCCGATCGTCGGGCCGTACGAGAAGGGAGCGGAAGGGATCGCGCCGCCCGGCGGGGTCGTAGGTGTAGGAGCGGCCGGCGAGCGCGGCCTCCTCCTGCTCGATCAAGGCCTCGCCGGGGGAGCCGAGAGAAGGGGTCGGAGCCGGAGTCGGCTGCGGGGTGGCCCGCTGGGCCTCCGCCATGGAGACGGCTGCGGCGAGCGCGACGGCGACGAGCAGGGGGATCCTCCGCTTCATTCGACCCCCTGCCCTTCCGCGCGCTCTTTCAACTTCTTCGCGCTCGTTGCGGCCGGCGCCTGTGCCCCCGTCGCCGTGGCGCCGGGCCCGCCCGGGGCGCCTTCGGCGGGGAGAGCGGTCTCGTCCCCCGTGTAGATGAAGGTCTTGGCGACGAAGTTGGCGGATATCGACTTTTGAGGGACGTTCTCGAGCGCAGCGATCTTCAGGTCCTCGACGTTGATTATGCGGGAGAACCGGCTCATCCGGTCGAAGAACAGCGCGAGGTTGTGGTACGTCCCTTCGAGCGACACCGCGATCGGCCATTCCGCGTAGAACTCCTTGGGCACGAAGTCGCCCGGCGTGAACTTGCGCAGCGTGAAGTCTCCCTGCCGCGTGAGGGTCTCGATTCGCTTGATCAGGTCCTCGGTGTTTCGCTTCGACGGCAGGACCTGGAGGAGCTTGCCGAGCTCGAGTTCGAGCCGCCGGACCTCCTCCCGGAACTGGGCGAGCTTGCGCTCCGCGGCGCGGCCTTTCTGGATTTCCTGGTTCAGCGTCTCGAGCTGCGTCTGCTTTTCCTTGATCTGCTTGTTCAGACCGCGAAACCAGGCGTAGTGCACGGCGCCCGCGAGAAGAGCGCCGATCAGGAGCCCGTAGCCGAGCGCGTGATACCAGGGCTTGTCTTCGAGTTTGAGCTCGATGGCCACGCGCGATTCCTACGTTCCCGGAGCCGGAGGGGGCGCCGGCTCGGCAGGTGGCTCCGCGGTCGGTGCGCCCGGGTACGGGGCGACCGCCAAGGCCTGGGCGTTGGTGAAGGTGAGGCTCATTTCCCAGGTGTAGATGCTCTGCGAGCCCGCCTCGCGTCCCAGGTTGCGGAAGACCGGCTCCGCGAAAAAGGGGCTCTTCTTGATGTTTTCCAGGTATGTCGCGACGGCGTTGGGCGACAGGGTCCGCCCCTTCAGGTTGACGTCCTGGCCGGTGACCGTCACGCTCGTCAGCCAGACCAGATCCGGAAGCGCCTTCGAGATCTCGTCCATCAGCCGGACGGGTCCGCGCTGATTCGTCTTCAAGTTGTTGATCAGCTGGATCTTCGCTTCGAGGCTGGCCTTCTTCTGCTCGTAACCCTTCACCTCGTCGATGATGGACTTCAACCGCGCCACCTCTTCGTTGGCGCGCGCGATGTCTTCGTCCAGGTGGCGGCTCTTCGAAGTAAGAGCGAGCGCCATGATCCCGATGTAGAGCAGGCCGGCCGCGACGCCTCCGAGCAGGATCAGGTTGTTCAGCCGGGCGCCGGAGGGAAGGAACGCCGTCTTCTTGCGCGCCGCAGCGGCGCGCGCCTCGGTGAGGAGGTTGATCCGGATCAAGCGGCTTCGTCTCCAACGTGACGGATCGCGAGGCCGACCGCGACTGCGAGGCTCGGGGCATTCTCGGTCAGCCACTCCGGGGAGACCGACGTCCCGGTGATGTCCACCTGGCGGAAGGGGTTCATGACCTCGACGGGCATCCCGAACCGCTCCTTCAACTGGGTGTCGAAGTTGACGACCCGCGACGAGCCGCCCGCGAGCAGGAGGTGGTCGATCTTCTGCGTGGAAGTCGTGGCCTGGAAGAAGTCGAACGTCTTCTGCAGCTCCTGCGCGAGGTCGTCGGTCACGGAGCGGAGGATGGGCAGGATCTCCTGAACGGAATGGTCACCGGCCCGCTCTCCCTTCTTCAGAGCCTCCGCCTGATCGAAGGAGAGCGAGAGCTGCTTCTGGATCGCATCGGTGTACTGGTTGCCGCCGAACGAGATGTCCCGCCAGAAGACCGTGTTCGGCCCCGACAGGACGTTGACGTTCGTGACCGAGGCGCCGACGTTGACGAGCGCCGTGACGCGGCCGGCCTCGACCGGGTAGTTGGCTTCGTAGGCGTTCTGCAGGGCAAAGGAGTCGACGTCCACGAGCAGCGGGTTCTTGCCCGCCTGGGAAATGACGCTCGTGTAGTCCCCGATCTTGTCCTTCTTCACGGCCACGAGGAGCACGTCCATCGTGTCCCCGGCGCCGGTCTCGAGCACGACGTAGTCGAGGTTGACGTCGTTGATGTCGAACGGGACGTACTGCTCGGCCTCCCAGCGGATCGACTCCGCCAGCTCCTCGGGAGACATGGAGGGCAGGGTGATCTTCTTGACGATCACGGAGTGACCCGAGACGGACGTCCCGAAGTCCGAGTTCCGCACGTTCAGGGCGGAAACCAGGCGGTTGACGGTGTCGACCACCAGGGAGGCGTCCATGATCGCCCCGTCCACGATGGCCTCGGGGGACAGAGTCTCGAGGCCGGACTTCACCAGGCGATACCCTCCGCCCTTGGCGTCCTTCAGCTCGACCAGCTTGATGGCTGACGAGCCGATGTCCAGACCAACGAGGTTCTTAGCCTTTCGGAACAGCACGCTTACGCCCCACCGAAAAAATTCATACGGTTTGGGCTTTTACCTTGGGTTATTTCGGCTGGGAGGGAAAATAACAGAAAGTTTTTCTCTGGTCAAGGTTTACGGGCGCTTCGCGCGAGTTCCCGGTCCCGAGTTTTGCGTTTCAAGTGGCCCGAATCCCGACAGTTAGTCCGAACCTCGAAACCGGGAACTTGGAACCGGGAACTCCACGATGTAGGATGCCGGGCTTTTGCGCGGAGCGAATGCGCTCGGAAGAGGGGAACTCGAAAAATGGCCCAACACTGCCACTTCTGCGGAAAGACCCCGATGACGGGTCGCAACGTCAGCCACGCCCACAACGTCACGGGGCGGAAATGGCACCTGAACCTTCAGTCGGTGCGGGCCGTCGTGGAGGGCCGGACCCGGCGCGTGAACGTCTGTTCGCGCTGCATGAGATCCGGCAAGGTGGTCAAGCCCTCACCCCGAAAGGTCGCGGCTTCCAGCTGAACTCGAGCGGGTACGGGCCCGCGGGGCCAGTGCTCGCGGTGGAGCTAGTGCTGCCCGGCGTGCGGCACGTTGTAGCGACGGATCACCTCCCGGACGCCGGAGACCCCCTTCAGCTTGCTGAAGATCTTCTCGAGGTGCTTCAGGTCCGAAGTCTCGAGTGAGATCGAGACGTATCCCTTCCGATCCTCGGACGACCGCGCCTCGATCCTCCGGATGTTCGAACCCTCGCCCGCAATCGCCTGGGTCAGATCCGCGAGCAGCCCGGGGCGGTCGTCGGTGACGACGTCGAGCTCGATCGCGTAGGAGGCGCCCTTCTCGCCCGCCCACGCGACGTCGATCTGGCGCTCCGGGTCGTAGAGAAGGTTGCGCACGTTCGGGCAGCTGTCGGAGTGGACGGAGACGCCCCTGCCCCGGGTGATGTAACCGAGGATCTTCTCGCCGGGAACGGGGTTGCAGCACTTCGCGAGAGAGGCGAGCAGGTCGTTGTGTCCGACCACCATGATGTCGGGCGCCCCGAAGGGCAGGATCTTGCGGACGACGCGGGAAACCGCAGTCTCCGGCTTCGGCGGTTCGGGCTCGATGAGCTCGCCGGCGGGCACGAGTCTCTCGACGGCGTTCCGGGGGGAGAGCTTCCCGTATCCGAGTGCGGCGTAGAGGTCGTCCGGCTTCGAGAAACCCCATGCCGGCAGCTCCGACTGGAGCTTCCCCTCCGACTCGAGTCGTTTGATCGTCTTCTTGTATTTCTTGAGCTCGCGCTCGAGCAGCCGGCGGCCGAGCTCGACGGCCCGCTCCTTTTCCTGCGACTGGATGAAATGACGGATCTTGTGGCGCGCGCGACTCGTCGCGACGAACGAGAGCCAGTCGCGGGAAGGCGTCTGGTTCGGCGCCGTCAGGATCTCGACGATGTCGCCGCTCGCGAGCGGCGTTCGAAGCGGAACGAGCTTCCCGTTGACGCGCGCCCCGACGCACCGGTGACCGACGTCGCTGTGAACCCGGTACGCGAAGTCGACGGGCGTCGCTCCCCGGGGGAAGGCGAACACCTCCCCTTTCGGGGTGAACGTGTAGATCTCGTCGGGATAGAGGTCGACCTTCAGCGACGAGAGGAACTGGCGGGGATCGGAGACGTCGCTCTGCCAGTCGACGAGCTGACGCAGCCACTGGAAGCGCTGGTCGTCCGCGTGCGGCCCGAGCCTTCCTTCCTTGTATTTCCAGTGCGCCGCGATTCCGCGCTCCGAGATCAGGTCCATTTCCCGGGTGCGGATCTGGACCTCGAAGGGCTGCGCGGCCTCCCCCATCACCGTCGTGTGCAACGACTGGTAGAAGTTGGGTTTCGGCATCGCGATGTAGTCCTTGATCCGACCCGGGACCGGCCGCCAGAGCTGGTGGACCAGTCCGAGAGCGGCGTAGCAGTCCCGGGTCTCCGGGGTGACGATCCGGAACGCGAGGATGTCGTAGAGCTCCGCGGCATCGACCCCGCGGCGCCGCATCTTCTCGGCGATCGAGTAGTACCGCTTGAGCCGTCCCGTGACCTCGCCCGGGATCCCGGTCTCGGCGAGCTTGGTCTCCAGGCGCGCCCGGACCTTCTCGATCATCGACTGCGAGACCTTCATCTGCCTCTCGACCTCGCGGGCGATGCGCGCGTACGCCTCCGGCTCGAGGTACATGAAGGACAGGTCCTCGAGCTCCCCCTTCACCAGACCCATCCCCAGGCGGTTCGCGATGGGGGCGTAGATGTCCAGGGTCTCCCGGGCGATCTCCCGCCGCTTCTCTTCCGGGAGGTACTGCAGCGTCCGCATGTTGTGGAGGCGATCCGCGAGCTTGACGAGGACGACCCGCAGGTCGGACACCATCGCGAGGATCATCTTGCGGAAGGTCTCGGCCTGCTCTTCCTCCCGGGACACGTACGAGAACTTCCCGATCTTCGTGAGCCCGTCGACCAAGTCCGCGACCTCGCCGCCGAACTGCTGGACGATCAGCTCTTTCGAGGTGAGGGTGTCCTCGAGGACGTCGTGCAGGAGACCCACGACGATCGAGACGTCGTCCGCCTTCATCTCGGCGAGGATCGCCGCCACGTTCAGCGGGTGGACGAGGTAAGGCTCGCCGGACCGGCGGACCTGACCCTTGTGCTCGAGCGCCGAGAAGACGTAGGCGCGGCGAAGCAGGTCCTGGTTGGCCTGCGGGTTGTAGGCCTCGACCTTGTCGAGGATGTCCTCGAAGCGGATCATCACGGAGAAAGATTAGCGCGAAGGAGAGGCGGTTCGTAAGACGTAAGACGTGAGACGGGGAGCCGAAACCCGTCGTCTTACGTCTGACGTCTCACGAGCTCAGCGGCGTCCCGACTTCTTCTTCTTGGCCGCCGCGGGCGGCGGGGGTGCCGCGGGCCTTGCGGCCGGCACGACCTGGAGCTTGCGCCGGCTCCGGAGGTCCTTCCAGATCACGACGATCGCCGCCGCCACGTAAATCGAGGAGTACGTGCCGATCAGGATCCCGATGATGAGCGTGAGGGCGAACGTGTTCAGCACCTCTCCGCCCAGGAAGAAGAGAGCGAGGCAGACGAGCATCGTCGCGCCCGCCGTCAGAATCGTCCGCGACAGCGTCTGGTTGATGGACCGGTTGATGACGGATTCGAGCGCCTCCTTCTTGGGAGTGCGCTGGTTCTCCCGGACGCGGTCGTACACGACGACCGTGTCGTTGACGGAGTAACCGATCAGGGTGAGGAGCGCCGCGACGACGACGAGGTTGAACTCCCGGCCGAACAGCGCGAGCAACCCGACCGTGATCAGGGTGTCGTGAATGAGCGCGACCACCGCGCCGACCCCGAAGGGTAGCGAGCGGAAACGGATCGCGATGTAGATGAGCATGCCGACGATCGACCAGACGACCGCGTAGAGCGCCTTCTTCCGGAGGTCGGCGCCGACCTGGGGCCCGACGTTCTCGGCGGAGAGGAGCACGAACGGTCCGGGGTAGGAATTCGCCTTCAACCAGTTGCGAACCGCGACGGACACCCCCGGGACCTTGTCGAGGTCGGCGGTCGACCGGAAGATCCCGGTCTCCGCGCGATAGGTGAGGATCTGGTCGGCGATCGCCGCGTAGTGCTGCGGCGCGACGACGTCCGGCCGCCCGGCGGTCGCGTCCGGGTCGGCCGCGGCCAGGCGGGCCGCGAAAACGTCCTTGCCGTCCCGGTTCAGGTCGATCTTCGCCGCGTCCCCGCCGCCGGGCAGGAGCCCTGTCCGGAGAGCGTTCTGGACGTCATGGGAGACGTCGCGGCCTTCCGTCTTCTGCTGCTGCACTCGGATCAGAACCTGGTTTCTCTCGGGCTCGCCGTATCGCTGGATGCCCGTGTCCCCCAGGTTCGCCGACTTCAGGACGTCCCGGAGCCGGTCGAGATCGGGCCGCTCCGCGAACCGCACCGCGATCTGCGTTCCGCCGGCGAAGTCGATTCCGAACTTCAGACCCTTCTGGACGAAGATCGCGAACAGCCCGATGGCGATCAGCAGCCAGGACGCGCCGATCGCGATCCACTTGTAGCGGAGGAAATCGATGTTGGTCTGACGGAACAGTTCCATTCGCTTGCTCTCAGATCGACAGGGCGTCGATGTGCTGTCGCCGCCCGTACATCAGCTCGAAAATCGTGTGCGATACGAAGACGGCGGTGAATACGGAGATGAGGAGGCCGAGGATCAGGGTGACGGCGAATCCCTTCACCGGACCGGTGCCGAACTGGAAGAGGAAGATCGCCGAGATGATGACGGTCAGGTGGGTGTCGATGATCGTGGCGAACGCCTTCGAGAATCCGTTGTCGATCGCGGTCTTGGGGGCCCGGCCCGCCCGCAATTCCTCGCGGATGCGCTCGAAGATGAGCACGTTCGAGTCGACCGCCATGCCGATCGTGAGGATGAAGCCGGCGATGCCCGGCAGCGTGAGCGTCGCGTTGAAGAGCGCCATCGCACCGAGAAGCATGATCGCGTTCAGGATCAGCGCGAGGACCGCGTTCAACCCGGACAGCCGGTAGTAGAGAACGACGGCGACGAACACGAACAGCGCGCCGGTGACCGAAGCCGTGATGCCCTTCTTGATCGAGTCGAGCCCGAGCGACGGACCCACGGTGCGCTCCTCGAGATAGGTCAGGCCCGCCGGCAGCGCGCCGGCGCGCAGCACCAGCGCGAGGTCGTTGGCCTCCTCCGGAGTGAAGCTGCCGGTGATCTCCCCCTGGTCGTGGATCTGCTCGTTGATGGTGGGAGACGACTTGACCCGCTTGTCGAGGATGATCGCGAGCTGTTTGCCGACGTTCGCGCCCGTCGCCGCGGCGAACTTCTCGGCGCCCGCCGCGTTCAGGAAGAACGACACCGCGTTGCCGCCGAGCTGGCGCTGGGTCGGCCGCGCGTTCTTCAGGTCGCGCCCGGTGATCACGGCCGACTTCAGGACGAGGTAGTACACCTGCTCCCGCTGCCCCGCGACGACCGCCCCCTCCACGATCTCCATGTTCGCCGGGACCTGCCCGCCGTGGGGAGCGAGGAGGGCGGCCCGGTCGGACGTCGGCCCGCCCTGGACGAGCTTCAGCTCCAGGAACGCCGTGTTCTTGATCAGGTCCTTGACCCGCTTGGGATCGTCGATCCCGGGCAACTGGACGAGGATCCGGTCGGTGCCCTGGCGCGCGATCAGCGGCTCCGCCACCCCGAACTCGTCGATGCGGTTGCGGATCGTCTCGACCGCCTGCGCGACCGCGTTGTCCTCGATCGCGCGCCGCGCCAGGTCCTTCAGCGTGAAGACCCACTTGCCGCCGGCGGTCGTCGCGTTCCAGTCGGGCAGGAACCGCTTCGCGGTCTCGTCCAGCTTTCGCTCGTCGGTCTGCGGCGTCACGGCGACCGTGAACGAGTGGTCGCCCGGGAACTCGACGGGACCGATCGTGATGCCCTGCTCGCGGGCCTGCGTCTGGAGCTGCTCGGCCGCGTCGTCGCGCTCCGCCTTGACCGCGTCGATCGTGTTCACCTGCAGGACGAGGTGGATGCCTCCCCGCAGGTCGAGGCCGAGCTTGATTCCCTTCTTCAGGGCCTCGCGCAGCGGCGGCTTGCCCGGGCCGATCCACTCCCGGCGGGCATTCGAATAACCCATGGCGACGTAACCCGCCACCATTCCCACGACCACCAGGAAGATCAGGAACAACCGCCAGCGAAGTCTCTTGGACAAGACAGATCTCCTCGAAAAAGAACGGTGGAGTCTACCGGAAAAGGACGCTGCTGTCAGGGCGGCAACGGACCCGCCCGAGCCCGACCTCGGTTTCCGACGCTACGTGGCCGTGGTCGGCGCGCTCGCTTCCGGCTCGGAGGCCGGTCCGGCGATGGCGCTGCGGAGCACCTTGACCTTCACGTTGTCGCCGATCTGCAGGATGACGGCGCCGTGGGTCTCGTCGAAGGCCTGGATCCGGCCGAAGAGGCCTCCGGTCGTGATGACCTCGTCCCCCTTCTTCAACTGACCGAGCATCTGCTGCTGGCGCTTCTGCCGCTTGCGCATCGGCGCGATCAGGAGGAAGTAGAAGATGACGAAGATGAAGATCATCGGGAGGAACTGGATGAGTCCCCCTCCCGGCCCCGGTTGAGGAGCGCCCTGGAGCACGGCGAATATCTGTTCAGTCATGGCGGCGGATCATATCGGACAAGTTCGCTGACCTACGGCTTGGAGAACGGCAGCGGCCCCTTGCGGGGAGGCACCCGGGACCGCGCCGCGTTGGCCCTTTCCCAGAACCGGAGGAAGTTCTCCCCCAGAACGCCGCGGACCACTTCTTCGGAGTGTCCCCGGCGCAGCAGCTCCTCGGTCAGGCGGGGGAGCTTCGAGACGTCCTCGAGCCCGTCGGGCGGATCCTCGATGCCGTCGAAGTCGGTGCCGAGACCGGCCGCGCGCGGGCCGCCGACCTTCAGGATCCGCTCGATGTGATCCACGGCCGCGGTCCACGGCGCGCGATTCGTCCGGATGCCGTACAGGAGCTTCCCGATCTCCTCGTCGCGCTTCTTCGGATCGTCCCGGTACTTCGCCGCGAGCTCGGTGAACTGAGGCATGAGCGCGGCTCGCCGGGCCACGAAGTCGTCCACGACCTTCTGGTCGAGGAAGATCGAGCCGATGTTGACCATGACGACGCCGCCGGTTGCGGCGATCGAGCGGATCTGGTCGTCGGTCAGATTGCGCGGGATGTTGGAGAGCGCGCGGCAGGAGGAGTGCGAGGCGAAGACCGGGGCGCGGGACGTCTCGAGCACGTCCGCGATCGTGTCGTCCGAGACGTGCGAGACGTCGACGAGCATTCCGAGGCGGTTCATCTCGAGCACGACCTCCCGGCCGAAGTCGGTCAAGCCTCCGTGAAGCGCGTAAGTCTTCGGATCGAAGTCGGGCCGCCAGAACGAGCCTGACGAGTCCGCCCACGCATTCGTGTTCGTGTGCGTGAGCGTCAGGTAACGCACCCCGAGCCGGTGGAAGGCCGTGAGAGCCCCGAGCGAGTCCTCGATCGCGTGGCCCCCCTCGATTCCGACGAGCACGCCGATCTTCCCCTTTCGTTTCGCGTCCCGGATCCCCGCGGGCGAGTCGGCGAACGTCAGCTCCGAGTGATCCGCCACGAGCTCGTGAACGAGGGCGATCTCCTCGAGTGCTTTGCTGGCGGAACCGCCGGACTCCGCGAACGAAGCGGGGACGTAGGCCGCGAAGAACGCTCCCGTGACGCCGCCTTCCTTCAGCCGCGGGATGTCGACGTGCCCGGTCGGAAGCCGCTTCCCGAGGTCGGTCCAGCCCTTTTCCTCGAGCCAGTACGGGACGTCCTGGTGCGTGTCGATCACGATGGCGCTCCTGTGGAGGCGCATCGCGCGGGCGTGCAGGTCGTCTTTCTCGGCCGGAGGAGAGACCGCGGCTGCAACGAACCCGAGGGGCAGGAGCAACAGCGCCTTTTTCATGGGGCGAAACGTTACCATCCGAATATGCGAGAACCACCGAGGTTCCTGCCCCTCGAGTTCGAACGTCTCGCTTCCGACGAACAACGCCGCCGCTCCGACGACTTCGTCTCGCGAATCGCAAAGCGGCGGACCGTGCGCGATTTCTCCGACGAGCCCGTGCCCTGGGAACTCGTCCGCAACGCGGTCCTCGCCGCGGCGACCGCTCCTTCCGGCGCGAACCGCCAGCCGTGGCGATTCGTCGTGGTCTCGGACCCTGCGGTCAAGCGCGAGATCCGCATGGCCGCGGAGGCCGAGGAGAAGGAGAGCTACGAGCGGCGCATGCCGGAGGAGTGGCTCGAAGCGCTCGCTCCGCTCGGCACCGACTGGCACAAGCCTTTCCTGGAAACCGCGCCCTACTTGATCGCCGTCTTCAAGATGGACTTCGAGCCGGGGGCGCCCGCGAGCGGCGTGGACGACGGCACCGCGGTCAAACGGAAGAACTACTACGCGTCGGAATCGGTCGGCATTGCCTGCGGATTCCTGTTGGCGGCTCTGCATCTCGCGGGTCTCGCGACGCTGACGCACACCCCGTCACCCATGGGATTTCTGAACCGCGTCCTCGGGCGTCCGGCGCACGAGAAGCCGTTTCTGCTCATCCCGGTCGGTTATCCCGCCGCGGATGCGACGGTCCCCGACATCGCGCGCAAGCCGGAAAGCGAAGTCCTCGTCCGGATCTAGGAGATCTTGCCTTCCGCAGGCGCCGCGAGGCGGGCGAGCGTGCCCTCCCCGATCGCGTTCCGGATCCGTTTCATCCACGCCAGGTAGAAGAAGACGTTGTGCAGCGACAGCAGCATCGGAGCGGAGAAGTCGCCGAGGACGAAGAGGTGCCGCAGGTAGGCGCGCGAGTGGCGGCGGCAGACCGGACATCCGCACTCCGGGTCGAGCGGCGAGAGGTCCTCCTTGAACCGCTCGTGCTTGATCGTGACCTCGCCCGCCCGCGTGTACGCGTGGCCCATGCGGCCGTTCCTCGTCGGCAGCACGCAGTCGAAGAGATCGACCCCCGCCCGCACCGACGCGAGCAGGTCGGCCGGCGTGCCGACCCCCATCAGATACCGGGGCTTCTCCTCCGGGAGGAGCGGCGCGGTCGACGCGGTGATCGCGCGGATGGCTTCCTTCGGCTCCCCCACCGCGACGCCCCCGATCGCGTAGCCGTCGAAGTCGAGATCCACGATCCGCGCGGCCGCCGTCCTTCGCAGGTCCTCGTGCGTTCCGCCCTGCACGATTCCGAAGAGACGCGCTCCATCGCCGGCACCCGGCCAGCTCCGGCGCGAGCGCTCGGCCCATCGCTCCGAGAGACGGCACGCTTCTTCGACCTCGCGCCGCTCCGCCGGAAAAGGAGGGCACACGTCGAGCGTCATCGCGATGTCCACGCCGAACTCCGACTGGAGCTCGACGGCGAGCTCCGGCGTCAGGAAGTGCCGCGTGCCGTCCTCGGGGCTCCGGAACTCGACTCCCTCATCGGTCACGCGCCGTCTCGAAGAGAGACTCATCACCTGGAAGCCGCCGGAGTCGGTCAAGATCGCGCGCGGCCAGCCGAGGAACGCGTGCAATCCTCCGGCGCGCCGGATGATCTCCCGGCCCGGCCGGGCCATGAGGTGATAGGTGTTCGAAAGGATCGCCCGGCAGTCCCAGCCTTCGAGGCGATCGAACTCGACGCCCTTGACGGCGCCGCGGGTGCCGACCGGGAGGAAGCAGGGCGTCTCGATCTCACCATGCGCGGTCGGGAGCAATCCCTGCCGCGCGCGAGAAGACGGGTCGCGCGAGACGACTCGGAACGAGGGCATGCGCGAGATTCTGCCGGTAATCGGCCGGATCGCAACACGCGAATCGCCCCGTCTTATCAGGACATTGCGGCGGTTGCCCTTTGGAGGGTCGCGTGCTAGGTTTCGGGCCCGTCAGCGGGAGATTGATGCCGGATCTCGGAAAAAAGTTCGAGTGTTACAACTGCGGAACGAAGTTCTACAACCTCGGCCGTCCGGAGGCGATTTGCCCGAAGTGCGGCGCCAACCAGAAGAACGCAAAGTCCGAGGACATGCCGGTATCGGCTCCGCGGCCGCCCCGCCGCGCCGCGATCATCATGGAGCCCCCGCCGGAAGGAAACCCCGACGAGTTCGGTGAAGAGCCCGCGGCCGTCGAGGACGAAGAGCGCGACGCCGACGAGGAGCTCGAAGAAGAGGATCAAATCGTCGACAGCCCGACCGCGGCGACCGACGAGGAAGATTTCTGATCTTCGGACCCCCGTCGTAATCGCCTACCTGGGCCTCGGTTCGAACGTCGGCAATCGCCGCGCGCATCTCGAGAGGGCGCTCGACGAAATCGCGCGCCTCGCCCGGATCCGGAGGGTCTCCTCGTTCTACCGCAGCGAGCCGGTCGGCTTTCGCAATCAGCGGGACTTCTGGAACGCGGTCGTGGAGATCGCGTGGAGAGGGTCCGCTTCCGCCCTCCTCGCCGCGGCGCGCGACGTCGAGCGGCGTGTCGGCCGGACGCGGAGCTTCGTCAACGGCCCCCGGGAGATCGACGTGGACGTGCTCGACTTCGGAGGGCGCGTCCGCGAACGGGGGGATCCGCTGCTCCCCCACCCCCGGATGGCCGCGCGGCGTTTCGCGCTGGAGCCGCTCGCGGAGTTGAACCCGGAATGGACCGATCCCCGCAGCGGACGCTCCGTGGCCGATCTGTTGAAGGCGCTGCCGGAGACGCCGGCGGTCAGGAGGGTCGGCCGGTCCAGGCGGTCAAGTCCCGCATCGCGTCCTCCTGGATCGCGAGGTCCTCGACGAGGCGCTCGGGCGTCGGCGGCTCGGCGACGAGCTCCCGCTCGATCCGGATCGCCTCGGCCTTCTCCGCGGGGGTCCCGCGGGCCAGAGCCTCCGCGAGGAAGTGGCGGTTGACGAAGTTGCGCGGCGCGACGCGCACCGCGGAGCGCAGATTGCGGAGAGCTTCCTTGCGGGAGACCCAGCCGGTCACGAGAGGGATCCGCGGCGCACGGTCATGGAGCCGGCCGAGGACGCGGTAGCCGCCCCCCTCTTCGAACTCCGGATCGAGCGCGATCACCTTGGTCGAGTAGTCGCGGATCTTCGAGGCGGTTCCCGCTTTCGCGGCCCGCGCCCGCGAAACGATCTGACCCCACTCCCCCCACGCGACGGCCGTCCAGAAATACGCCGGCGCGGCGTCCGCGTTCGCCGGGACCGCGGCCGATCGCCGGCCCAGGATCGCGATGGCCTCCTCCCCCGCGCGGCGGGCTTTCTCGAGAAGCGCGCGCTGCGCGTCGCGATCGAGGCCCGTGAACTTCGCCTCGAAGAAGAGGGCGCGCGCAAGCTTCCACCGCGGCTCGACGGCGTCGGGATCCTTCGCCGCCTCCTCGTAGCGCGCCACCGCTTCCGAGATGCGCCGGGCGCTCGCCCGCGCGCCGGAGCGATCCTCGGCGCGGCGTGCCCACGCGGCATCGGCCGCAGCGAGGACCGGGTTCGCCGGAGGCGCAACGCCGGCCGCCAGCAGGGCTCGCGTGGACCCGATCAGCACCGCCGTCAGAAGGAGCGCCCTCGTCGTCACGGCACGTACTCTCTCCGACACGGGCGCGGAAACGGGCGGCGCTAATGGAAAATTGCGAAACGCCCGAAAACGAGCGGGGTCAGGCTTTAGACCCCTCTTCGCCCGGTCCGGTTTAATTGTTCTTCTTCCGGACCAGCACTCCCCCGCCGAGCACGACGTCGCCGCGGTAGAAGACGCAGGACTGGCCGGGCGCCACCGCGCGCACCGGCCGATCGAAGACGACCCGGGCGGTGCGGTCCGCCCGGGGATGGACCGTCGCCGGCACCTCCGCGGCGCGGTGCCGGACGCGCACGTCCGCGCGGAAGGGATCTGCCGGTAGCCCTCCCGAGGGGAACGTCACGCTGCCCACCTCGGCCTCGGTCGCGTCGATCTCGTCGCCGGCACCGACGACCACGCGGTTCGCCGCGGGGTCGATCGAAATGACGTACAGCCTCCCGGGGGCGGAGACCCCGAGGCCCCGGCGCTGGCCGACGGTGAACCGGAAGTGACCGTCGTGCGCGCCGAGCCGCTCGCCCCGCGCGTTCTCGACGACGCCGGGGAGCGTCGGAAGCGGCAACCCGAGCGCCGGCGCCGCGGCCTCCACGAACTCGCCCGCCCGCGTCCCCGCGGCAACGAAGCAGATCTCCTGGCTCTCCTCCTTGTCCGCCGTCGGGAGGTTGGCGCGCCGCGCGTGGGCGCGGACCTCCGTCTTGGTGAGAGCGCCCACCGGGAAGCGCGCCGCGGCGAGTTGCTCCGCGGTCAGGTCGTAGAGGAAGTAGGACTGGTCCTTTCCGGGGTCCGCGCCCTTCCGGAGAACCGGCCGGCCCGTGGCCGCGTCCGTCCCGACCCGCGCGTAGTGGCCCGTGGCGACGGCGTCGCAGCCCATGGCGCGGGCGCGGTCGAGGAGCGTCGCGAACTTCACCTTCGAGTTGCAGGCGGAGCAGGGGATCGGCGTCTCCCCCGCGAGGTACGACGCGACGAAGGGCCGGACGACGTCGTCCCTGAACTCCTCCTCGAGGTTCACGACGTAGTGCGGGACGTCCAGCGCCCACGCGACGCGCCGGGCGTCGGAGAGGTCGTCGAGCGTGCAGCAGCGGCCGGTGCGACCGGAGTCGGACGAGTGATCCCAGAGCTGCATCGAGAGGCCGATGACCTCGTGCCCCGACTCCTTCAGCAGGAGAGCGGCGACCGAGGAATCCACCCCTCCGGACATGGCGACCGCGACGCGCATCGTCGGATTCTACGCGTCGGCCGGCACGGTCGCGGGCCGCGTCCCGGTCGAGCGCGCCGCCCGGGCGTCGGCCACGGCGCGCGGAACGATCTCGAGGACGCGCGCGATCTCGTCTTCGGTCGTCCCGCGCGAAAGCGAAAAGCGCACGACCCCCTTCGCCTCGCGCGGCGTGAGCCCGAGCGAGAGCACCGCGGGCGAGGGCGCGAGCGTCCCGCTCGAGCACGCGCTGCCCACCGAGACGGCGACGCCCTCGAGGTCGAGGCGGAAGAGGAGCGCGTCCCCCGGGACTCCCTCGAAGAGAATTGCCGCCGTGTTCGGAAGGCGCGGCGCTCCGGCGCCGACGGCGCGCGCTCCGTCGACGCTCTCGAGGATGCCGCGCTCGAGCCGGTCGCGCAGCCGCGCGATTTCTTTCGGCTCGGTGACCAGACGCTCGCGGGCGAGCCGCGCGGCGACGCCGAACCCGACGATGCCGGCCGTGTTCTCGGTGCCGCCCCGGACCTTTTTCTCCTGCCCGCCCCCCGGGACGTGCGCGCGCAGGGACACTCCACGGCGGACGTAGAGCGCGCCGACGCCCTTGGGGCCGTGGATCTTGTGGGCGGAGAGAGACAGGAGGTCGACCGGCCAGGCCTTCACGTCGAGCGGCATCCGTCCGGCGGCCTGGATCGCGTCGGTGTGGAAGCGGACGCCGCGGCGGCCGAGCTCTCCGGCGATCTCGCCCACGGGATAGAGGCCGCCGTACTCGTTGTTGGCCGCCATGACCGAGACGAGAAGCGTTCCCGCGGGCGCCCGGTCGAGGACTTCCGCGGGATCGAGCGCTCCGGTCGGCCGCGGAGCGACCGCGACCGTTTCGAAGCCCTCCTCCGCGAGGCGGGCGAGGGGCTCGCGGACGGAAGGGTGCTCGGCGGCCGAGGACACCAGGCGTCCTCTTTCCGCCGAAACCGACCCGAAGATCGCGAGGGCGTTGGCCTCGGTGCCGCCGGACGTGAAGAAGATCTCGCCCGGCGTTGCGCCCACGAGAACCGCGACCTCCTCCCGGGCTTCCTCGACGGCGCGACGCGCCCGGCGTCCAGCGGAATGGACGGAGGACGGATTTCCGTACAGATCGAGCGCCGCCGCGATCGCGTCGCGGACTTCGGGGTCCAATTCGGTGGATGCGTTGTTGTCCAGGTAAATCACGGGAGACGATCTTTTCCCCGCCCCAATCGTAAAGCTTCGGTTAAGGAATTGGTGTGAGCATCACAGGGTTAGAATCGGCACGCGGATGAGAAAAGCCGCATTTTTCGCGTTCCTGGTCGTTCTCTTTCTGCTCCCGGCAGACGGCTCCGCCGCGACTCCCTCCGAGCCCTCCCGAAAACAGAGGATCGCCGCGCTTCCCGAAGAGGAGCGCAAGTGGCTGACGGAGTTCGTCGAGCCGATCATCCTCCCCGACGAGGAGAAGCTCTTTCTCGAGCTCACGCAGCCGCATCACCGGGAGATGTTCAAGAAGGAATTCTGGGAGCGCCGCGAGCGGGAAGGCCTCGCCGCGCCGCTCGGCCCGGGATACCGCCAGCGGTACGAGCACCTCCGCGACGTCGCGGCGACCCAATACGACGGCCTGACGAGTGACGCCGGCAGGCTGGTCGTCCGCCGCGGCGAGCCGGCCGCGGTCGACACGCTCGAGACGTGCGACGGCGTCTTGAAGCAGGTCGAGGTCTGGACGTATCGCAGCTCCGTCGGGCGCCCGACGCAGCACGTCTTCTATCGTCCGGGTTACGGTGCACAGCGGAAGCTGTGGAGCCCGGGCCTCGGCGACGCCGCCCTGATCCAGCCGGCGGCCTGCGTGATCTCGCTCCAGGAGCTGTGCCTGCCGCCGGGCGTCGCGGCAAGCGGTGCCGCAAATCCCGGCGACTCCCCCTGCTCCCAGCCGGGAGTCGGGACGAAGCGGTGCGGCGAGGCGGGATGCCGGTTCGCGCGGATCGCCGAGGAAATCCGCAGCCGCCACGGCGACACGATCGCCGAGCTCGCGCAGCTCTCCAAGCCGCCGGCCGTCTCGACCGAAGGGCTCGATCTCCTGCGGCAGAGGCTCGCCAGCGTCCCGAACAGCGACGCGAAGCCGCTGGAAGTCTCGAACAGCGGAATCGTTCCCGCGGCCAACGTGC
Organism: Thermoanaerobaculia bacterium; assembly: GCA_035457525.1. Taxonomy (GTDB): domain Bacteria; phylum Acidobacteriota; class Thermoanaerobaculia; order UBA5066; family Gp7-AA6; genus Gp7-AA6. The sequence continues at coordinate 18,486 of DATIBN010000020.1, forward strand.
AGACGGCGCCGGCCGTTCCCGCGGCCCCACCCGCCGCTCCCGCGAAAGAGCTCTCGAAGAAGGAGCGCCTCGCGGCGATGCCCGAGGACGACCGCAAGTGGCTCACCGAGTACGTCGCTCCCATCATCCAGCCCGAGGAAGAGGCCCTTTATCTGCAACTGACCGAGCCGCACCAGCGCGAGACCTTCAAGGAAGCCTTCTGGGCGCGCCGCGAGAAGGCAACCTACCAGCCCCCGCTCGGCCCGGGATACCGCCATCGGTACGAGGAGCTGCGGCGCCTCGCCGACGAGAAGTACGACGGCTGGAGAAACGACGCGGGTCGGATGGTGGTCCGCTGGGGCGAGCCCGCGTCGATCGAAG
>DATIBN010000021.1:0-19996 GCA_035457525.1 Thermoanaerobaculia bacterium
GTCGCCCCCGAATACCAGTGGGACGACTACAAGGACGTGGACGTGAAGGGCAAGGTCCTCCTCATGATGAACAACGATCCGGAGGACGACCCGAAGCTCTTCGGCGGAAAGACGCGGCTCTGGTACGGGCGGTGGGACTACAAGTACATGATCGCCGCGCAGAAGGGGGCGGTGGGGGCGTTCATCATCCACACCGAGCCCTCCGCCGGCTACAAGTGGCAGGTCGTGCAGAGCTCCTGGTCCCGCGAGCGCTTCGAGCTGCCCTACGAGGGAGAGCCGCGCGTCGAGATCAAGGGCTGGTTCACCGAAGACGCGTCGAAGAAGATCGCGTCGCTCGGCGGGCAGGACCTCGACCGCCTTCGCCAGGCGGCGCTGAAGCGCGACTTCCGCCCGGTGCCTCTCGGAGTCGAGACCTCGATGCGCATCGAGAACGTCGTCCAGACGAAGGAAAGCGGCAACGTGATCGGGAAGCTGCCGGGCAGCGACCCCCGCCTCGCCGCCGAGGCGGTCGTCTACACCGCGCATCACGACCACCTCGGGATGAAGTCGGACACGAAGCCGGGCGAGGACGCGATCTACAACGGCGCGCTCGACAACGCGTCCGGGGTCGCCGCGATGCTCGCGATCGCCCGGGCCTTCACCGAGCTGCCGAAAGCGCCGAGGCGGAGCGTGTATTTCGCCTCCGTGACCGCGGAAGAGCAGGGGCTCCTCGGATCGGAGTACCTGGCGAAGCACCCGCCTCTCCCCCCCGGCCGCATCGCGGCGAACATCAACATCGACGGCGTCAACATCTTCGGGCGGACGAGGGACATGACGATGGTGGGGTACGGCAAGTCGAGCCTCGATCCGGTCATCGTGGCGCTCGCGAAGATGCAGGGGCGTGTCGTCAAGCCCGACCAGTTTCCCGACCGCGGGTTCTTCTACCGCTCCGACCAGTTCAACCTGGCGAAGGTCGGCGTTCCGGCCGCGTACTTCGACAGCGGGACCGACGTCATCGGAAAGCCCGCCGGCTGGGGCACGAAGAAGATCGAGGAGTGGGAGGACCGGGACTATCACCAGCCTTCCGACGAGCTCTCGAGCGAGTGGGACCTCTCGGGCGCGGTCGAAGACGTGCGCCTCGACTTCTGGCTCGGAACGAAGGTCGCCGGCGCGGAGCGTATGCCGGAGTGGAACAAGGGCGACGAGTTCGAGGCGGCGCGGAAGAAGGCGCTGGCGGAGGCGCGGGAGCCGGTCGCCGGAGGCCGTTAGCGCGGTCCGGCCCGGCACCCCGATTGCACCCGGACGGGACATCATGAAGCGCATCCCGGCACTCTTCGTCGCGACGTTTTGTCTCGCGTTTTTCGCCGCGACCGTGGCGCGCGCGCAGGGGACGAGCGGGCTCCACTTCGGCGTCGAGGGCGGCATCACGAAGCCGCAGGGGGACACCGGCGACGTCTTCGACGACGGCTGGAACGGCGGCGCGCTGCTCGTCTGGAACTTCCCGGTCGTCCCGGTGGGGTTGCGGATCGACGGGTCGTACCACAAGCTCGACGGCGTCGACGCGACGGCGGGAGACGCCGAAGTCCTGGCCGGAACGGCCAACGTCGTCGTGGGCTTCCGGGCGATCCTCCTGAAGCCCTATTTCCTGGCGGGCGTGGGTTACTACCGGCTGGACTTCTCCGACGCGTCGTTTCCGTCGTCGTTCCGGGGAAAGTCGAACGAAACCGGTTGGAACGCGGGCGCGGGCGTGTCGATCAGCCTTCGGAACATCGACCTGATCGTCGAGGCGCGGTACCACAGCGTTTCGACTGACGGCGACAGATTCAAGTTCGTCCCGATTTCCGTGGGGCTGGTGTTCTAGCCGCGGCGAGAAGCTCTCGTTTGAAATCTCTGTCCGCCGTTCGCGAAGCGAACGCCGCGGACCCAGTCCGATTCAAGTTCATCCCGATTTCCGTCGGGCTGGTGTTTTGACTCCCTAGGACTGCGGTTTCAGGTATGCGCAGGCCGAGTGGCCGCGGTACGGCCCGGGAGTCGTGCCGGGCGCGGGCGGCGGTACGAGGTCACTGGCCTTGATCGTGTGCGTCCACCTCTGCTTTCCCTCCCGGTCCACGACCTGCATCTCGAGCGCCCGCTCGTTGCACTGCCCGGAGAACTTCAAAACGCCGAAGCTGTGCATGTCGTTGACGAGCGTGCCGGGGACGCGCAGGGGGTTGTTCTCCTCCTCTTTCGGCATCGGGTTGGTGAGACCCGCGGTCAGCGGTGACGACGTAAAGTCGTAGAGGGGGTAGAAACCCTCGGGCGTGACGCGCAGGAGCTCCGTCTCGTGCCGGTCGCCGGAGAGAAAGACGACCCCGCGGATCCGGTTCTGGACGATCCAGTCGAGGAGATCCTTCTGCTCGCGCTCGTAGTGGGCGAAGCACTCGTCGCGCGCGTTGGAGTTCAGGACCTGGCTTCCGTTGACGACGATCTTGAACGGCGCGCGGCTGTACGAGAGCGAGTGCTTCAGCCAGCGCAGCTGCTCACTTCCGAGCATGGCCTTGTCGGGGGTGTTGGCGGCGCGCTCGGGCGTGCGGTACATCCGGTCGTCGAGCAGGAAGAAGTCCACGTCCGCCCACGAAAACCAGCCGAAAACGCCCTCGACTCCGTGCGCGCCGTAGGTGGGGTTCGCCCAGTAGGACTTGAAGATGTCGAAGCTCTCCCTCCAGAAGCGGTTGATCCAGGTCGCGTCGTTGGGCCCGAAATCGTGGTCGTCCCAGATCGCATAGTGGTGCGCGATGCCCAGGAGCGGCTGGAGCGCCGGCTCCTCCCGGCCGAGCGCGTTGCGGCGCTTCATCGCGGCGACGCTGCCGAAGTCGGGCTCACGGTAGTAGACGTTGTCGCCGAGCCAGAGCATCACGTTCGGCCTCATCTGCGCGATCGTGCGGAAGATTCTCGGGTCGGAGCCGTAAGGCTTGCCGGGACGGTCCATCTTCGGCTCGTTGGCGTAATAACAGGAGCCGAACGCGACCGTGAAGTCGGGTGGGTTCGCCCGGTACTGCCAGAAGGCCTGCGTGTCGAAGGTCCCCGATGCGCCGCCGGCCGGAAAGGCCGCGGGCCGGCCGCCGATCAGGATCTCGTATCCGTAGCGCGTGCCGGGGTCGAGGCCCGGGACCACGAAGAGCGCGATGCGATCGTTCTTCTCTCCGGCGGGGAGAGCCGCCGTGGTCCGGCTTTCCCCCCTCCGGCCTTCGGGCCAGTAACGAAGCCGCACCTCGGCGTCGGCCGTCGTCTGGACCCACACCGACGCTTCGGTCAGGTCTGAGTAACCGAGCATGGGTCCCGACCGGATCGAGGGTCGGGATCCGGCTGGGGAGGGCTGCTGAGAGACCGCCATGCCGGAAACCGTGCCGAAAAGCAACGCGACGACGAAAAGTTTGCGCATGGCGACAATCCTAATCAGCTTGTCTCCCCGGGGCGAGTGGACCTACTCTGAGGGCCTGGAGTTTCTCTTTTTTAGCCGCAACGGGAGGGCGGGGGCCCTCTCCACGCGGAGGAGGGGATGATGAGGGTCCGCCCGGCCGTACTTGCTCTCGTGTTCTCGCTATGCGCGGTATCGCTCTTTGCTCAGGCCACCGGCACGACGACTGGCGACATCCGTGGGCGCGTGACCGACGAGTCGGGGGGATCGCTGCCCGGTGTCACCGTGACGGCGACCGGACAGGAGACCGGCCTCGCCCGATCCGCGACGTCTGCGGAGGACGGCTCCTTCGTGATTCGGCTGCTCCCTCCCGGCATCTACCGCGTCACCGCACTCATGTCGGGTTTCCGGCCGGGGGAGCTTTCCGACGTCCGCGTCACGATCGGCTCTTCGGCGAACGTCGACTTCGCGTTGAGGGTGGCCGGCGTCGCCGAGGCGGTGACGGTCCGCGGCCAGGCGGGACTCATCGATCCGGCGTCGACCGAGGTCGCCAAGACGATCGGCGAAACGAAGATCCGCAACCTCCCGATCAACCAGCGAAACTTCCTCGATTTCGCGTTGACGACCCCGGGCGTCACGGCGGAGCGCGGTCCGCAGTCCGGCGCCGCCTCGACCTCGGGCCTTTCCATCAACGGCCAGAGCCCCCGCTACAACAACGTCGTCGTGGATGGGATGGATAACAACGACGAGGCGGTGGGCTCGGTCCGCTCGACCTTCTCGCAGGAGGCCGTCCAGGAGTACCAGGTCGTCCAGAGCCCGTTTGCGTCGGAATATGGCCGGATGACCGGAGGGATCGTCAACATCGTGACCCGCTCGGGGACGAACGAGTTCCACGGCTCCGGCTTTTATTTCTTCCGCGACGACAGCCTGTCGGACGACAACTTCCTGACCGGGACGAAGACCAACTTCGAGCAGCACCAGTACGGGGCGAGCCTCGGGGGGCCGCTCCTCCGCGACCGGCTCTTCTTCTTCGGTGCGGCGGAGCGTCTCGACGTTTCCGACGCGAACGTCGTGACGATCTCCGATGCGGCGGTTGCGCTCATCAATGCGAACGGCTTCGATGTCGAGAACGGCGAAGTGCCCTTCGACCGCGACCGCGACACGTTCCTCCTGAAGCTGGACCTGCTCGCCGGGCCGAACCACGCCTTCGCGCTCCGCGGGAGCTATTCGGACGAGACCGACGAGAACCAGCAGGTGTGGGGTGGGCTCGTCGCGCGCAGCGGTGGCGGCGTCCGCGACCTGGAAGACACGGCCGTCGCGCTCACGGGGACGTCCATCTTCTCCCCGAGGATCTCGAACGAGCTGCGGCTCCTGTACGCCGACCGCATGCATCGACTCGAGCCGCTGGACGAGGCCGGCGGCGTCGCCGTCACCATCCTCGGGGTGGCGACTTTCGGGACGCAGCGCTTCCTGCCCCAGCCGCGCGACACGCAGGTGTACCAGGTGTTCGACGCGGTATCGCTGTTCCACGGGCGGAGCACGTTCAAGCTCGGGGTGGACTACACGCACACCGATTTCGAAGGGAGCCTCCCGCTCAACTTCGCCGGGCTGTATCGGTTCGGTGCGTTGCCGGGGGGCCTTCCCGGGCTTCCTCCGTCGGGACTCACGGCCCTGCAGGCTTTCGGGGCCGGCGTGCCGCAGGTGTTCGCTCAGGGCTTCGGGGACCCCGACGGCAGCGGGAAGACGAACCACCTCGGCGCGTTCGGGCAGTGGGAGTGGAACGCCAGCGATCGCTTCCTGCTCCGGCTCGGACTGCGCTACGACTACGACGATCCGATCGACCCCTTCCCCGAAGACTCCGACAACTGGGCGCCGCGCCTGTCGTTCTCCTGGCAGGGGGGCGACAACTGGCGCCTCCGCGGCGGTGCCGGTCGCTTCTACGGAGTCGCATCGCTCGGACCCATGTTCGCCGTCGCGATCCAGGACGGCGTGAACGTCCGCACGATCGTTCGAACCATCCAGGGCGGTCCGTCGCCGCTCGTGCCCTGGCGGCTGCCCGATCGTCGTTTCGGCAGCGCGGAGCAAGCCGGCACGTCGGTCGTTCCGCTGACTGTTCTGCGGCCGGCCGGGTGCGAGGGAGCGGTGCCGCCGAACCTCGACATCGAGGGCTGCGCCGAGTTCGACAGCGCCTACACCGATCAGGCCAACCTGGGGTTCGAGATCGCGCTCTTCGATCGGCTCCTCTTCAACGTGGATTACCTGTACGCGCGCGGGAAGGACATTTTCGTGACGCGCAACGTCAACCCGATTACGGCGCCTCCCACGGGTCGGCCGAACCCCGCGTTCTCGGACATCTTCCGGTACGGGCCGGACGGGAACTCCTGGTACGACGGCGTGACGCTGGGTCTTCAGACCCGCATCGGCGGCCCCTTCGAAGCGTCGTTCTTCTACACGTATGCGGATGCCGAGGACGACTACGTCGACTGGCTGACGGAATTCCAGCTCCAGGACCCGCTCCACCCCGAGGACGAGCGCGGGCCTTCCGTTCACGTACCGAAGCACAAGGCGACGCTCTCGGCCATCGCGACCACGGTGGGAAGGTCGCTCGACTGGTGGGCGCGTGACTGGACGCTGGCCGTGATCGCGGACTACGCCGACGGCCGACCATTCAACGTGCTCGCCGGCTTCGATCGCAACGCCAATGGCGATCCGCTCTCGGATAGGCCCGCCGGCGTCAGCCGAAACAGCGGAGAGCTGCCGTCTTACTTCACCGTGGACCTGCGCGTGGCGCGCCGCATCCCGGTCGGGCCGGTCGGCCTCGAGGCGATCTTCGAAGTGTTCAATCTCTTCAACCGCGACAACGTGCTCGAGGTGAACAACGTCGCCTTCGCCAACGCGCAGCTCGCTCCGAACCCCGCGTTCGAGGATCCGACGCGGGTGGCGGATCCGAGGAGGATTCAGCTCGGAGCGAGACTGAGCTTCTAGTCTTTTCCGCGCGGCGCCTCCGCTCCCGGGCGGAGGCGCCGTTTGATCTAATGGTGCAACCTTGGCGAACAGCCGCCGTTCGTTTCTGCAACTCGCCGCCGGTTCCGCCGTGGCGCTCTCCTGCAGGAGCGCCGTCGCGACCCCTCGCGCCCGTCGCGCGGAAGCGACGACTCCTCTCCCGAGTCCGATCAAGCCGCGGATCCTCCATCCCGGGGACACGGTCGGCCTGATCGCGCCGGCGTCCTACACGTTCGACCTCTGGAGGCTGGACGATGCCGCAACACGCGTTCGGGCCCTCGGGCTCGAACCGAAGTTCGGCAGTCACGTACGCGGGCGGAGGGGATTCCTCTCGGGCACGGACGACGAGCGCCTGGAGGACCTGCACGCGATGTTCCGCGATCCCGGCGTCGCGGCGGTGTTCGCCCTGCAGGGAGGATACGGAACGCCGCGGCTCCTCGACCGCATCGACTACGAGCTCGTTCGAAAGAACCCGAAGATCCTGCTGGGTTACTCGGACATCACGGGGCTCCACCTGGCGATCGGCCGTCGGGCGGGCCTCGTCACGTTCCACGGGCCGAACATGATCGGGTCGCTGCCCCCCCGGACGCTGGAGCTCCTGAAGAAGGCCCTCTTCGTCCCCGAGCCGCTCGGCGACGTGACGAACCCCGAGGAGGCGGATCCCCTGAACGCCGAATTTCCGCTTCGCACCGTGTCCCCGGGGGTCGCGCGCGGTCGAATGGTCGGGGGAAACCTGACGCTCGTCTCCGCGACGATGGGGACTCCGTTCGAAATCGAGACGAAGGACCGTATCCTGCTCCTCGAGGACACCGGCGAGGCGCCGTATCGGATCGATCGCATGCTGGTTCAGCTGAAGCTCGCCGGAAAGCTCCAGCAGGCCGCGGGAATCGTGTTCGGCACGTGCACCGACTGCGGGCCGTCGCGATCGAGCTTCGAGCTCTCGCTCTCGCTCTCCGAAGTCCTGGACGAGATGCTCGGCTCGCTCGGAAAGCCCGTCCTCGCCGGGATCCTCTTCGGCCACACGAAGGAGAAGGCGATCATCCCGCTCGGCGTCGAAGCCGAGCTCGACGCCGGCGCGAAGCGGCTCACGATCGTGGAGGCGGCGACGGTTCCGGCCTGAAAAGAATCGGGCGGGGTTTCCCCCGCCCGTCGTGTCCCGAGTCCCGGGTTCCGATTTAGAAGTCATACCTCGCTGCGAGCTGGAACGTGCGCGGGGTTCCGACGCCCGTCAGCGCGAGGAAGCCCGCCGCCGGCGGCCATGAAGTTCCGGAACGGTTGTTGCCCCACGTGTTGCTCGGGTAGAACCGGTTCGCGCTGTTCGAACAGTTGAAGCACTCGATCAACCCGGTCAGGTCTCCCGGACCGATGGAGACCACCTTGGAGAGGCGGAGGTTCAGGGAGCGGAAGTTCGGCTGCCGGTAGCTGTTGCGGTCGAAGTGGTTTCCGGTCACGAGGTTCGTCGGCCGGTCGGTTCCGGAGACCCCGTCCTGGTTCAGGTCGGAGTTGACGACAGGATTGCGCGTCGAGCCCGTGTTGTAGACGTAGGAACCGGAGAGCCCGAGCCCCCAGAACGGCGTGTCCCACACCGCGCTCACGCCGGCCTTCCAGGTCTGGTCGCGCGCCGAGTACCCCCAGTTCAGGTCGAGGTCGTTGTAGTCCTCGGCCTGGATGCCTGAGAAGTTGCGCTCGTTGGAGTCGTTGTCCCGGTCCTTCGACCACGTGAGACCCGCGTTCATGCTGAAGTTGTCCGCGAAGTGCCGCTGGAAGTGCACCGTCGCGGCGTAGTAGATCGCCCGCGCGTCCGACTTGCTCGTGATGATCGTGCCGTAATACGGGAACGGCTGGGTCGCGGCGACATTGTTGTAGCGCGGCAATCCGTTGGGCGCGGTTGCTCCGTCGTACCGTCGGTTGATGTCGGTCAGGCGCTGGAGGTTGTGGCCCTCCGCGTACACCAGCTCGAGGCTCCCGGCGGTTTTCGCGAACAGCTCCCGCTCGAAGCCCAGCGTGATGCGGTCCGTGTAGGGGTTGCGGAAGTTCGGATCGACCCAGAAGACCCCGGGCCGCGTCGGATTCGGAACGGCCTGGAAGTTGATCCGCTCGATACCCACGGGATTCCACGCGTCGCCCCAGTCGGGCGACAGCGGGTCGGTCGGCGGGCCGGTCACGACACCGCCGCTCTGGGTGGCGTTGACCGTGTACTGCGTCGCCTGGATTCCGTTGGAGGTGAAGGGCTGCACCCACAGGAGAAGCGGCGTACGGCTCCAGAATCGGCCGGCGGAGAGCCGGAAGACGCTCTTGTTGTCGGGCGACCACGAGATGCCGAGCCGCGGCGACCACGCCTTGTCCTCGTCGGGGATCTCGCCGGTCTGCCGGAACGAGCCGTTCGGGTTCTGGTCGAAGGGATTCAGGATCGCGTCATCCGGATTGTCCAGCTTCTCCCACCGGACCCCGAGGGTGACGGTCAGCTTCGGCGTCACGAACCACTGGTCCTGCACAAAGAAGGCGAGCTCCTTCTGCTCGAGCTCCGCGGCTCCGCCTTCGTCCGACGTCCGCCCTCCGAGTCCGCCGAACTGCCGGTACTGGCTCCACCGGCCGGCGAGAAGGTCCGCCTTGGTGTTGAAAATGAAGACGCCGCGCCAGTTGCCCTTGAAGACCTGTGAAAGGTCGTTGAAGTTGTACTCGCCGCCGATCTTCGCGACGTGGTCCTTGACGAGATACGTGATCGTGTCCGCCACCGCCTTCTTGTGGGTGGTGGTCAGGATCGGGAGGAAACTGACCTCGCCGTAGCGGTTCACCCCGAGCTGGATCTCGGGGAGGTTCAAACCCTTGTCCTCGCGCGGCGTGTCCTCCTTGACGTAGTTCAGGTTGAGGTCGTTCAACAGGCTCGGGGTGAACTGCGCGGAGTAGTTGCCGACGTACGCGTACGTGCGCAGACCCTCGACGCCGTTGTAGCTCTCGGTCCGCGACTGGGAATCGCTCGTGCCGTTCAGACCCTCGTAGTCGACGACGTTCCCGCGCACCATGAAGCGGTGCGCGGAGCCCATCTGGAAGTCGAGGCGGCCGAAGGCGACCCACCCGTCCTGGGTCTGCGCATAGGTGTCGGGTGAGGCGAGCACCGGGTAGCGCGCGAAGATGTCGGCATCCAGCACCGACGCGTTGATCGGGACCGTGATGCTCTTGTCCTGATTGTCGAAGGACCCGAAGAAGAAGAGACGGTCCTTCAGGATCGGCCCGCCGAGTGAGGCGCCGTACTGCGATTTCTCCTGGTCGGCCGGCTCACGGCCGTCGGCGAAGTCGGCGATCATGCTCTGCGGCTGGTTGTAATAGAAAACCGAGCCGTGAAGACTGTTCGTGCCGCTCTTGGTGATCACGTTGACGAATCCGCCGCCGGAGCGGCCGAACTCCGCGGACGCCCCGTTCGTGATGACCGTGAACTCCTTGATCGACTCCTGCGAGATCGACAGAGGCGCCCGCCCCTCGGCGCCGCCGACCTGGCCGCCGAACATCGCGTTGTTGTAATCGACTCCGTCGACCATGATGCTCGTATTGATGCCGCGCTCTCCGGAGAGGGAAATGGTTCCGCGCTCCGACTCGATCCGGGACTGCGGCGTCAGCAGGACGAGCTGCTTGAAATCGCGTCCGCTGACCGGAAGCTTATCGACCTCTTCGGTCTGAATCGTCGTCGAGGCCGACGTGTTGGTGATCTCGACTTCCGGGACCGTGCCCCGGACCGTGATCGACTCCGCCACCGAAGCGGACTGCAGGTTGAAATTGACGGTTCTCGGGACGCCGAGCAGCAGCCGCACGTTCTCGGTCGATGCCGGGTGGAACCCGTCGAGGGTCGCCGTGATCGTATAGCTTCCGGTGGGCAGGTTCAGGGCGCGGTAGAAGCCGTCGGCGTCGGTCACCGCGACGACCACCAGACCCGTATCCTGGTTCTTCGTCTCGACGGTCACGCCGGGAAGCGCGCTACCGTCGGCCGCCGCCGTAACCGTTCCCGTGATTCGAGTGGTCGTGACGTCGGTCTGCGCGAGGGCCGTCCCGGCCACGGCCAGCGCGAATACCGCGACGAGGACCGGAAGCGCTCGGGCAGTCCGCCGGAGCAGAGGTCGCCGCATGGATTCCTCCTTGTTCACAGTTTCGAACTGCAAGAATGTCTGCACAGCAGGGGTGTCGGGCGGAATTTAACTGAACTTCACCGGCAGTTACTAGTCTCTGCACAAAAGCCTGTGCAGCATTTCGCTCCGGCCGCGTTCCGTACATTTTTTTGAACCGGAAAACATTTCTCCGTTCGTCACGCGACCGACTGCGTTTCCGGCTTGACACCCGACTCGAGTCGTACCAGAATACCAGTGTACTAGATAAATATGACAAAGATCTTCCGCCTCGACGCGTCCTCCGGCGTTCCGTTCTACCGGCAGATCATCGAGCAGGTGCTGCTCGCCGTCGGGGACGGCCGCCTGAAGCCGGGCGCGCAGCTGCCGACGGTGCGCCAGCTCGCGGTCGATCTCTCGGTCAACCTGAACACGGTCGCGAAGGCATACCGCGAGATGGAAATCCGGGGGATCGTCGAGACGCAGCAGGGCACCGGCACCTTCGTGGCGACGCGGAGGTCGGACCGGCGCCCCGCCGAGAGGCGACGGGCGCTGGAGGGCCTGGTGGACCGATTCGTCGCGCTCGCCGCGTCGGGAGGCTTCTCGCTCGAGGAGCTCGCGGAAGCGCTCGTGGAACGGGCCGAGAAGGCGGAACGCGCCCGCTGACCGCGGGCGACAGGAGGTCAGACAGATGGTCCCCATCGTGATTCCCCAGAAGAAGCGCGAGAAACCGGGCGCCGGGCCGGAGTCGGACATGCCGCAGCATCGCCGGGAGAGAGGCCGCGAAGCCGACGCGCAGCTGCGCCGTCACGCGAACGGCGTCAGCCTGGCGGCCATGATCCTCGCGACGCTCCTCGGCGTCGCCCTGGCCGTGGTGCTGCGATCCCGGCCGGCGGCGGCCGTCGCGGCGGCGTTCGGGGGCAGCCTGCTCGGGCTCTTCCTTCTCTTCGCGATCAAGATCGCCCGCCAGTGGGAGCGCGCCATCGTCCTGCGATTCGGGAAGTTCGTGGGCCTCCGGGGGCCCGGTCTCTTCGCGATCGTCCCGGTCGTCGACACCGTGTCCCACCTGATCGACCAGCGGGTGCGGGTCACGGACGTGACGGCGGAGTCGGCCCTGACTCGGGACACGGTTCCCGTCAACGTAGACGCAATCGTGTTCTGGACGGTGTGGGACGCGGAGAAATCGGTCCTGGAGGTCGCGGACTATTTCGACGCCGTGAGCCTGTCGGCCCAGACGGCCCTTCGGGAGGCGATCGGACGCCACCAGCTCGCGGAAATGATCACCGAGCGCGAGAAGCTCGGCCACGAGCTCCAGGCCATCCTGGACGAGAAGACGAACCCGTGGGGCATCACGGTTCACTCGGTGGAGATCCGCGACGTGAAGATCCCGCCGGAGCTGGAGGATGCGATGAGCCGTCAGGCGCAGGCGGAACGGGAGCGTCAGGCGCGCATCATCCTGGGCACCGCGGAGACCGAGATCGCGGCGCGCTTCGTGACGGCGGGCGAGGAGTACCGCGACCGGCCGGTCGCCCTCCACCTCCGCGCGATGAACATGCTCTACGAGGCGATCAAGGAGAAGGGCTCGATGGTGATCGTGCCTTCGAGCGCGGTCGAGACGATGGGCCTGGGCGGGCTGTCGGGTCTGACGGCGCTCGGCAAGTCGGACGGCGGAGCGGGAACCGGAGGGTCGTCGGCAGAGAGCTAGACTCCTCTCCGCGTGCGGCCGCTCGACCTCGCCATCGTCTTCGGCTATCTCGCGGGGGTCGTGGCCGCCGGCGTCTTCTTCGCGCGCCGGCAGAAGACGACCGCCCAGTACTTTCTGGGCGGTCGTCACGTTCCGTGGTGGGCGATCTCCGCGTCGATCGTCGCGACGGAAACCTCGACGATCACGTTCATTTCCGTCCCGGGCCTGATCTACCGCCCGGGCGGGGATTTCGGTTTCCTGCAGCTCGTCTTCGGCTACCTGCTCGGGCGGGTCGTGATCTCGGCTCTCTTCATCCCTTCGTACTTCCGCCGCGAGCTCCTGACCGTCTACCAGCTTCTCCAGACACGCTTCGGCGGCGCGGTGAAGGCGCTCGCCGCCGCGCTCTTCGTGACGATGCGGACCATCGCCGACGGCGTCCGGCTTCTCCTGACAGCGTTCGTGCTCGCCGCGGTTTACGCGGCCCTGGCGGGGGGAGCTGGAGCCGACACGGCCGTCGTCGCGTCGATCGTGATCATCGGGCTCGTGATGATCGCCTTCACCTTTTTCGGCGGGATGGAGGCGGTCATCTGGATCGAGGTGGTCCAGCTCGGCATCTACGTCGCGGGCGCGGTGGCGGCGGGGCTCGTTCTCCTCTCGAAGATCCCGGGCGGTTGGGACACGGCGCGCGCCCTCGCGGAGGAGTACGGGAAGTTCCGGCTCTTTCACTTCGAGTGGGACCTGACGCAGCCCTTCACGTTCTGGGCGGGGCTTCTCGGCGGCTGCTTCCTGACGATGAGTACGCACGGCACCGACCAGTACCTGGTCCAGCGCTATCTCTGTACCGACCGGCCGGGGAAGGCCCGGGCGGCTCTTCTGACGTCGGGAGGCGTTGTTCTCCTCCAGTTCACGGGCTTCCTCTTCATCGGGCTTCTCCTCTTCGCCTTCTACCGGCCGTTCGAGAACGGCTGGGCGCTCGCAGGAGACCGGGTGTTTCCGGACTTCATCACGCGGCACCTCCCCTCCGGGCTTTCCGGCCTCGTCGTCGCCGCGATCTTCGCGGCCGCGATGTCGTCGTCCCTGAACTCGATCGCGGCGACCGCGGTCTCCGACCTCTACCGGCCGCTCGCTCCGGATCGGACCGACCGCCACTACCTCCTCGTCTCGCGATGGTTGACGCTCGGTGCGGGAATCGCCCAGATCGCCGTCGCGATCGGAATCCGCCACATGACGCGATCCGCGCTCGATGCGGCTCTCGCCGTGGCGTCGATACTGAACGGACCGGTGCTCGGCGTCTTTCTCCTGGGGACGTTCTCCCGCCGGGCCGGCTCCGCCGCGGCGTTCGCGGGAATGGCGGCGGGCCTCGCCGCCGTGCTCGGCGTCTGGAGGCTGACGTCCGTGGCGTGGCCGTGGTACACGCTCGTGGGAAGCATGACGACGCTCGCCGTCGGATCGCTCGTCGGGCGGGCCGGACCCCGTCGCAAGGCCACGGCATGAGGAGATCCATCTCCCTCCCCCTCCGGGAGAGGGGCGGGGTCAGGGGGTTGGCTTTCGCCGCGGCACTCTTGACCGCCGCTTCCTGCGCGACCGCCGTTCGCAGTCCCTCCTCGATGTCCCTCGACGAGAAGATCGGACAGCTCTTCGTCTACCCGGCGACGGGCCGCTTCATGAATGAGGCCTCGCCCGAGTATCAGGCGCTCGTTCACCAGGTCCGCGACAACCACGTCGGCGGAGTCCTTTGGTTCCTCCTCTCCGACGTCTCCGAGACGGCGCGGCTGAATCGCCGCCTGCAGTCGCTCGCGAAGACTCCGCTCGCAATCGCCGCAGACCTGGAGGCCGGAGTGGGAATGCGGTTCCTGGACACGACGAACTGGCCCTGGCCGATGGCCGTCGCCGCGACGGACGACCCTTCGCTCGCCGAGCGGCAGGGGAACATCGTGGCGGCGGAGGCGCGCGCGATCGGCGTCACGCAGGTGTACGCGCCGGTCGCCGACGTGAACGTGGAGCCGGCGAATCCGGTCATCAACGTGCGCAGCTACGGCGAGGATCCCGGGACCGTGGGCCGCTTCGTGGCCGCATTCGTCCGGGGCGTCCAGGCCGGCGGTGTGCTCGCGACCGCCAAGCACTTCCCGGGACACGGCGACACGAAGATCGACTCCCATCGCGCCCTGCCCGTCTTCGACGCGGACCGCGCCCGGCTCGAGCGCGTGGAGCTCGTTCCCTTTCGATCCGCGATCTCGGCGGGAGTCGGTGCGGTGATGACGGCGCACCTGTCGCTCCCGGCAATCGACTCCACACCCGCTCCGCAACGGCCGTTCGTCGCGGGGGAGAATCCCTACACGAAGGACGACACCGAGGTAACTCGGGACGCGACCATCTCGGCGTCGATGTCGCCGGCCGTCGTCGAGGGCCTCCTCCGGAACGACCTCGGATTCCGAGGCGTCGTCGTGACCGACGCGCTCGACATGGGAGGGATCGTGGACCACTACGATCCGGGGGAAGCCGCCGTGCGCGCGATCCTGGCGGGAGCGGACCAGGTCATCAAGTCGGCCGACACCGACGCGGCGATCGCCGGAGTTCGACGCGCGGTCGCCGAGGGGAGGATCTCCACCGACCGCCTCGACCGCTCCGTCGCCAGGATCCTGGAGGCGAAGCGGCGCTTCCCGGGCGCGACCGCGGATCCGGAGGCGGCGTTCCGCGTCGTGGACAGCCCGGGCCACCGCGCTGTGGCCGAGGAGATCGCGCGCCGCGCCATCACGCTCGTCCGCGAGAGCCCCGGGGCGCTGCCGCTCCGCCGGGAGACGCGCGTCGTCCACGTCGTGGTGAACGACGTGGCCGCTCTGAACCCGCCGGTCGCCGAGCTCACCCGCGGCCTCGCGGCGCGACTTGCCGCGCCGGCCGAGACGTTCGTCCTCGATCCGAGGTCGCGTCTCGACGAGATCGATCCGATCACCTCCGCGGCGGCGCGGGCGGATGTCGTCCTCGTCTCGCTCTTCGTCCGGGTCCGGACGGGCAGCGGGAAGCTCGTCCTCCCGGACGCGGGACGCGCCGCGATCGAGGCTCTCGCGGCGACCGGCGCTCGCGTCATCGGCGTCTCGTTCGGGAATCCCTACCTCGCGGCCGACCTGCCGGGGCTCGCCACGTACCTCGCCGCTTACGGCGAGCAGCCCGTCATGCAGGCAGCGGTCGCCCGGGCTCTCTTCGGAGAGGCGGAGATCACGGGGCGGCTGCCGGTCTCGATCCCCGGCGTGGCGGAGCGGGGGAGCGGGATCCGGAAGGCGGCGGTTCGATGAGCCTCGGCGCCGGCGACTTCGTCGTCCTCGGTCTCTACTTCGCGATGACGCTCGCCGTCGGCCTGTACTTCGCCCGCCGGGCGCGCCGCTCGATGCTCGACTACTTCCTCTCGGCGCGCTCGATGCCCTGGTGGATCGCCGGCACGGCGATGGTGGCGACGACGTTCTCCGCCGACACCCCGCTTGCGGTCACCGAGATGGTCGCCAAGAACGGAGTCGCCGGCAACTGGCTGTGGTGGTCGATGCTCGCGTCCGGGATGCTCACGGTCTTCTTCTTCGCGAAGCTCTGGCGGCGGGCGGAGGTCGTGACGGACGTCGAGGTCGCGGAACTGCGCTACTCCGGCCGCCCCGCCGCGTTCCTCCGCGGGTTCCGCGCGGCGTACCTGGGACTCCTCGTCAACGTGCTGATCATGGGGTGGGTGAACCTCGGCATGGCGAAGGTCCTCGGGGGGATGCTCGGCGTGTCGAAGTGGTCGGCGCTCGTCATCTGCCTTCTGCTGACGGCGCTCTACACGATCGCGTCCGGTTACTGGGGCGTGGCGTCGGCCAACGGCTTCCAGTACCTCTTCGAAATGGGCGGTGCGATCGTGCTCGCGGTCGTCTCGGTCTCCGCGGTGGGCGGGATCGAATCGCTGAAGGCGCGGATCGGAGCGGCGCATCCCGCGTTCTCGGCTCCGGACGTCCGCTTCGGATCGGCCGACGCGGTCCTCTCGGTGTGGCCCCCATCCGTCGAAGCAGCGTGGATCCTGCCCACCGTCACCTTCGCCACGCTTCTCGGCGTTTCGTGGTGGGCATCCTGGTATCCGGGCGCCGAGCCAGGAGGGGGCGGATACGTCGCGCAGAACATGCTCGCCTGCCGCGACGAGCGGCACGCCCGGGGGGCGGCGCTCTTCTTCAACGTCGCGCACTACGCGCTGCGCAGCTGGCCGTGGGTCGTGACCGCGCTCGCGTCGCTCGCCATCTACGGAGGCTCGATCCGAACCCCGGCCGGCGTCGAGGACCCCGGCTTGAACTACGTGAAGATGATGGTGGACTACCTGCCGGCGGGGCTGCGCGGTTTCATGCTCGCGTCGTTCGCGGCGGCGTACATGTCCACCCAGGCCACGCAGATGAACTGGGGCTCGAGTTACCTCGTCAACGATCTCTACCGGCGATTCGTCCGCCGGCACGCTCCCGAAGCGCACTACGTCCTCATCTCGCGCGCCGCCACGGCGCTGACCGTCGTCCTCTCCCTCGTTGCGACCATCTTCATGAGCCAGATCAGCAAGGTCTGGGAGTTTCTGCTGACGCTCGGCGCGGGGACCGGACTCGTCTACATCCTGCGCTGGTACTGGTGGCGAGTGAACGCCTGGTCGGAAGTGGCCGCGATGACCTCCGCGCTCGTCACCTCCCTCGGCCTCCGCTCGCTCGGCTCCCGGTATCCCGCTTTCGATCCGGCGACGCCGCGGGGCTTCGCGCTGACCCTCGTGACGACGACGGCTGTGACGACGGTCGTGTGGCTCGCGGCGACCTTCGGAACCCGGCCCGAGCCGCGGGAGAAGCTTCTCGCCTTCTACGAGAAGGTGCGGCCGGCGGGACCCGGATGGAAGCGGATCGCGGGCGCGGACGCGGTGAGGGAACGGCGCGGGGAGATCCCGCGCAACCTCGTTTTCTGGCTCGCGGGAACCGTGTTCGTCTACTCGATCATGTTCGCGACCGGAGCCGTCATCTTCGGCCAGGCGACCCGGGCGCTCGTCTTCGGCGCCCTGCTCGTCGTCTCGGGAGGAGTTCTCTTCGGCGGGCTCGCGCGCGAGAAAGCATGACCGGGCTCCTCCTCCTCCTGGCGCTGTTGGGAAGTTCGGTGGCGGGTGCAGGTCCGCAGGACCTGTCCCCGCGCCCACTCCGGGGGGGTGCACCTCCGCAGGAACGGTCCCCGCGGCAGACGCAGTCGGACGCCGGATTCTCGGCGGCACGGCTCGCCCGGATCGACGCCGCGGTCGGGGAGGCGATCGCGCGCGGCGATCTCCCCGGCGCGGTCGTCCTCGTCGGCCGGAGGGACCGCATCGTCTTCCGCCGCGCGTACGGTGACCGCGCGGTCGTGCCGTCTCGCGAACCGATGACCTTGGACACCGTGTTCGACGTGGCGTCCCTCACGAAGCCCGTCGCGACGGCGACCTCCGTGATGGTCCTGGTCGAGCAGGGTCGGCTCGCCCTTCTCGACCCCGTCGCCCGGCACCTGCCCGAGTTCGCGGCGGGCGGCGGCGACCGGGAAAAGGTCACCGTCGAGCAGCTGCTGACGCACCGCGCGGGATTCCTTCCGGACGATCCCCTCGATCTCTACACCGGCACGCCCGAGGAGATCTTCCTCCGCAAGTACGCATTGCCGCTCGAGTCGCCCCCCGGAGTGCGCTTCCGCTACTCCGACGTCGGATACGAGGTCCTGGGCGAGCTCGTCCGGCGGGTGTCGGGTTCCCCGCTCGACCAGTTCGCCGCGCGCGAGATCTTCCGGCCGCTCGGCATGAAGGACTCCCACTTCCGGCCGCTTTCCGCGGCTCGCTTCCTGGGGGAGCGAATGACGCTGACGGACTCTTCGTGGCCGCCGCTCGCGCGAATCGCGCCGACCGAGCGGCGTGACGACCGCTGGCTTCGCGGCGAGGTTCACGACCCGCGCGCGCATGCCCTGGGCGGGGTCGCCGGCCACGCGGGAGTCTTTTCGACCGCCGACGACCTGTCGCGGTGGTGCCGGATGATCCTCGCGGGGGGGCGGCTCGGGTCCGCGCGCATCCTCTCCCCCCTCGCGATCGACGCGATGACGCGGCCGCGCTTCCTCGGCGACGGCGACCTGCGCGCGCTCGCCTTCGACGTCGCCACGTCGTACTCGCGAAACCGCGGCGACCTGTTTCCGCCCGGCTCTTTCGGACACACCGGGTTCACCGGCACGTCGGTCTGGCTCGATCCGTCGAGCGGCGCCTACGTCGTGTTTCTCTCGAACCGGGTGCACCCCGACGGCAAGGGGGACGTGACCCGGCTGCGCGGGCTCGTGGCGACGATCGCGGCGGCGGCTCTGACGGACGACACCCGAAAGGGAGCGCGGGTCCTGGAGTCGCGCGTCCCGATCCGGCGCGAGGTGCTCGCCGGCGTCGACGTATTGGCCGCCGAAGGGTTCCGGGCGCTCGCCGGGAAACGGGTGGGCCTCCTCACGAACGCCACGGGCCGCGCGCGCGACAGGCGCTCGACGATCCAGGTTCTGGCGTCCGCGGAGGCGAAGAAAGCCGGTGTAAGACTCGTCCGTCTCTTTACGCCGGAGCACGGCATCCGCTCGGACCTCGACGCGAAGGTGGCGGGCGAAGTCGACGCCGAAACCGGTCTTCCCATCCACTCGCTCTATGGCGACGATCGACGGCTGCCGCGCGAGTCTCTCGACGGACTGGACGCGGTCGTCGTCGACATCCAGGACGTCGGGACGCGCTTCTACACGTACATCACGACGCTCCGCTACGTCGTCGAGGACGCCGCGGCCGCGAAGGTGTCGGTCGTGGTCCTCGACCGCCCCGATCCGATCGGCGGGGTCGCGATCGAAGGGCCTCTCGCGGACGCGGACAAGATGTCCTTCACCGTTGCGCACACGATTCCGGTGCGATACGGGATGACACCCGGGGAACTCGCGATGCTGTATGCGCGGGAGCTCGCTCCGGGCGCGCGGGTCGACGTGGTGAAACTGTCGGGCTGGTCGCGCGGCCTCTGGTACGACGAGACCGGGCTCGAGTGGGTGAACCCGTCCCCGAACATGCGCTCGGTCACGGAGGCGACGCTGTATCCCGGCATCGGGTTGCTCGAGACGACGAACCTCTCGGTTGGGCGCGGAACGGACACCCCATTCGAGGTGATCGGCGCGCCGTGGCTGGACGGCCAGCGCCTCGTGGCGGTGCTCGGCGCGCGGAGAATCGCCGGCGTGACGTTCACTCCGATCCACTTCACGCCGGCGTCCTCGACGTTTGCCGGAGAGAGGTGCGGAGGCGTGCGGCTGACGGTGACGGATCGCGACGCGCTGCGCCCGGTCGCGCTCGGCATCGAGATTGCCGTCGCGCTGCGCGACATCTACCCGGCCACCTGGCGGAGGGAGAAGTTCCTCAGGCTTCTCGCCAACGGCGACACGTTCGACCGCCTGGAGCGCGGCGAGACCGCGGACGTGATCGTGAAATCCTGGGACGTCCCGGTCGAGGCATTCCGGAAGAGCCGCGCGAAGTTCCTTCTTTACCGGTAGCGGTGACGGCTCCCTTCCCCCTCCTCCTCGCCGTCGTTTCCGCGACGTTCCGGCTGGTGGACGCGACGGGGGAGCCGGTGCGCGGGGCGACCGTGCGCGTGGTCGGCGTGGCCGCGTCGGCGGTCACCGACGATCTGGGGCGTTTCCGTCTCGACCCGGAGCCGTCTCCGCCTTTCGACCTCCTGGTCTTCGGCTCGCACGGGGCGGTGCTCGGGCGCGCGCGCGTCGCGGACGTCGGGCCCCGCGTCCTCCGCCTGCAGCTCGTCGAGAGCGAGCACGTCACGGTGCGCGGCGCGCCGCTTCCGG
>DATIBN010000022.1:0-34503 GCA_035457525.1 Thermoanaerobaculia bacterium
CAGACCGAAGCGGGGCGCGCTGTTGTTGGGCCGGGCGAAGCTCGCTCCCACCGTCTGCGCAGCACTGCTGAAAGTCGGCACGACGGCCATCGGGAACACGCTCTTGGTGGGAGCGCCCCGCAGCTCATTCCCCGAGATCGAAAGGCCCTCGGTCACCTCCAGCCACCCATTTCCCACGTCTGCGGAATCCGGCCGGTCGAACGCGTCGCTGAAGATTCCACTCGCGGCGAACTCTTCGACCGAGCTCGGTGCGGTTGCGGCCATGGCGGACACGCTGACGAAGCACGTGAGCGCGCCGGCGAGCGCCAATGCGGGCAGGAAAGCGGCCCTCCGCTGAAATAGCGAGGTCTTCATACCCATACCTCTGTTTGTTACCGGGCGTCGAGCCGAAGTGCCGGCCATGCTATCAACTTCAGGCGCACCGACCGGCGCTTGTTGCATGCGACTTAGGTGGGGTACGACCAATACAAATTCGAAAGAACCTCGGTCAACGGCGTTTGTGTCGCCATAGTCCGCCAGTGAAACTTCTTGGAGACGGATTAGACCTTCGTCGTACTGGACTCGACCGGAATGGAGAGCACGAATAGGATCGGCGCATGAATCCACTGGTTCGCCAACGGTCGATCTCTATCTCTCTGTTCCTCGTCGCGGGTCTCGCCGTGATCGCGATTCTCGGGAATCGCTCGTCGAGCGCGACGCGAAACCGCACGCGAACGAGACCCGTTCGAACCGCCGCGGTGCAGGCCGTTCCCTACGACTGGCTTCAGATGAACGGAGATCCGCAGCACAGCGGAAACAACACGAAGGAGACGATCCTCGGCCCATCCAACGTGGCGAACCTGCAGTTCCTCTTCAAGGTCCTGCTTCCCCAGGGCGCGACTCTCGGCGTCGACGGAGCGCCCGTCGGCCTGACGTCGGTCGTGACCCCGAGCGGCACGCGCGATCTTCTCTTCTCGACGACCAAGGCGGGCACCCTGGTCGCCTCGGACGCCGAGACGGGCGCTCTGGTGTGGTCGCAGCCGCACCCAGCCGCGTTCGGGGGCATGTACACCAATTCTTCCCCCGCGATCGATCCCAACCGCCAGTACGTCTACAGCTACGGGCTGGATGGGTACGCCCACAAGCACCGGGTGGAAGACGGCGCCGAAATCATCGACGGGGTTTGGCCGCAACTGACGAGCCTGAAGCCGCAATGGGACAAAGCAACGGGGGCTCTGGCGATCGCGACGGCGGCGAGTGGTGCGACGTATCTCTACGTGGCCCACGGCGGATACCGCGATGATCAGGGCGATTACCAGGGACACGTGACGGCGATCAACCTGGCCACCGGGACCCAGAACGTCTTCAACATGCTCTGCAGCGACCAGCTTGTGCATTTCGCCCTGGCACCAGCAACTCCCAACTGCGAAAAGCGGAGAGCTGCGATCTGGGCGAAGGACGGCGTGATCTACGACGACGTGACCGACCGGATCTACATGGCTTCGGGCAACGGTCCCTTCGACGCCAACACCGGCGGGCACAACTGGGGCGATAGCGTCCTTGCGCTCAATCCCGACGGCACCGGCAGCGGCGGCGGAATGCCGGTGGACAGCTACACGCCGACGGAATACGACCTGCTCGAGACCAACGACCAGGACTTGGGGTCGACCGGGCCGGCGATTCTCCCGTCATCCCCGTTGGCGCCTCCCGGCTTTACGGGGCGACTCGCGGTCCAGGGGGGCAAGGACAAGAAGCTGCGGCTCATCGACCTGACCAACATGAGCGGCCAGGGCGGGCCGGGCAACGTCGGTGGGGAGATCGAGATCCGCTTGTTGGCAAATCTCATCGTTACGGTGCCGGCGGTGTGGATCAATCCGGCCGACGGCAGCACCTGGGTCTTCGTCGTGACCGGCGGCTTCAGCTACGCCTTCCGACTCGAGTTTCCGGCAGGCGTCCCTTCCCTGGTGCAGAAGTGGCAATCGTCGTTCAACGGAAAGTCGCCGCTCCTGGCCAACAACGTCCTGTATCTCGCCAACGGCACGGCCATTCGCGCCCTCGACCCTGTGACCGGCCTTCAGCTCTGGACCGATTCCGGGCACCACGGTTCACTGCACTGGCAAAGTCCTGTCGTCTTCAACGGAAGGCTGTACATCACGGATGACGCCGGGTATCTCACGGCCTGGGCGCTTCCTCCCCCGACGACGCCGACAGCGATCCCGACTTCGACGCCCACGGGCGCGTCGAACGCCACCGCGACCCGGACTCCGACGAAGACTCGGACCATCACGAAAACGAGGACCAACACACCGACGAGAACGGCGACCCGGACTCCCACGAACACGCGTACCCCGACGCCGATCACGCCCTCGAGGACTCCGACTGCGGCGATTCCGACGGGAACGACGACCGCTCTGCCCACGCCGACGGTGACTCCATCTTCCGTGGTCGTTCCCGCTCTCACGGATTTCCGCGACGTGCGGCGGCCCGGCGACATCAGCGTCGGATCGGACCTGGGCGGAACGGGTCACCCGGCGATCAACTTCACCGGCCAGACCGGAGCCTCAGGAGATGCGTGGATCACGGTTTACGACTCGATGCCCGCGACCGTCGACCCGGACGCCGTGTACGGGAATGTGAGTCTCACGGCCGACGTCCTGATCCAGACCTACAACAACAAGAAGGGTCCCGGACTGCTGGCACTCTTCAACGGGGGCGCCGGCAAGAAGGGCCTGGCCGTCGTCCTGAACGACAGTGGCGGCTCGGACGCTTTCTTTCTCGCCGCGGTGGACCCGGCCACTGGTCTCTTCACGACGCTCTCGACGGTTTCTCTCGGCCCGAACATCCTGGAGAACGTCTGGTACCGCCTGACGATGGACGTGGTCGTCAGTGGCTCCAACGTGACGGTTACGGCGAAAGTCTTCCGGCACGCGGCGGCGAACGATCCGGACAGCCCGACCGGCGCGCAGGTGGGCGCCACGCTCGTTTTCAGCGGGCCGCGACCCTCCGGCGTCGATGCGACCGGCGAGGTCGGAGTCCTGGCCTGGGCCGTGAGCTGCGTCGTCAACTCGAGCGCGACGAACTTCACGATCTACCCGTAGCGGGGACTATCCTCCGAGCCGCAGACGCAGACCGGCGCGTCCGGACCGCGGAGGACCGACCGTCGTCACGGGAGTGCGGCCGATCGCGTACCGCCGATCGAAGAGGTTCTCTCCCGCCGCGAAGACCTCGATACCCCGCGCCAGCGCGACCGATGCGAGGGCGTCGAGCGTCGCGAAACCCGACAGCGCCAGCGTGTTCTGATCGTCCTCGAACTGCTCGCCGACGAACCGTGCCCGCAGCGCCACGCTCGCCCGTGAGGCGAGCCGCCAGCGGGCGTCCAACGTCCCCTGATGGCGGGGAACCTGAGCAACCCGCCGGCCGACGAGCCCCGGGCTCCCGGCGAAGCTCCGCACGGTGGAGTCGGCGTGGAGATATCCGGCGGAGAGGGAGAGCGTGTCGGAAACTCGAGCCTGCACGTCGAGCTCGACTCCCCGGGACCTCAGGCGTCCCAGGTTCTCGCGCTGCCGCGTGGTGAGGGAGGGGGCGACGGAAAGCGTGACGTTTGCGATCGCGTCCTCGACTTCCATCCAGAACAGGTTCGCCCTCGCGAAGACCTGGCCCCGAGACAGGAGTATGCCGGCCTCGACCCCGCCGAGCCTCTCGGCCTCCAACGCGTCGTTGGCCAGGGTGAGCGCGTCGCCGACGCGGAAGTCGCGATAGAGCTCGTTCAGGGTCGGGGCGCGGAACGAGCGATAGGCCGACGTGGTGAGCGAGAGCAGGGATCCCGCCCGATAGAGAAGCGAGACGCGCGGACTCCACGCGTTCTCGGACCGTTCCGGCAGCGGCGTCGTCGTGAGGTGGCTGCGGTCGGGACCCGTCCGCCGGAACGCGTCGAAATTCCGCCAGGCGTCCGCTCGCAATCCGGCCGTCACAACCAGGCGCGGCGTGGCGGAAAAGATGTCCTCCAGGTAAAAGGCTCCGATTCCCTGTTTTCCCCCGGCGTCCGCGATCGAACTCGTGCCGCGCGAAAAAATCGTCTCTTCGCTCGCGCCCGAGACTTCCCGACCCTCGAGCCCGGCGACGAGCCGATGCGCTCCGAACGCGCGGGACCACTGGGCGGAGAGCCCTCCCGCCCAGGAGGGAACCCTCTGGAGACGCGTGAGTGTTTCGCTCGCCCGCCCGGCGCCGATCGCCGAGAAGGCCTGGTGGTAGCGCTCGTCGAACGCATATCCGCGCAGAGAGAAGGCGCCGGCGTTCCCGGACCAGTCCGCCCCGCCGGTCAGCTGTCCGATCCGCGTGTCGTTGGTCTGAAGGGGGGTGCCGTTCTCGCGCGACTCGACGAACGTGCTTCCGCGGAGGAAATACCGACCCGCGCCGGTCCCGTCGAGCCCGATGTCGACGTCCAATGTCTCGTGGCGGGACGCGACCTCGCGATCCACGGGGCCACGCTCCTCCGGAGCCACCGACACGTATCCGTCGGTGCGAAACGACTCCGCGGAAATTCGACCGAGCCACCTCCCGGCGCGGGCGGACGCGAAGAGCGAGGCCTCGGGCGTACGGCTCGAGCCGTAAGAAGCCTCGACATCGAGAGAGGAGCCCGCCGGATTACGGCGAATGAGATTGATCGCCCCCGCCATCGCCGGGCCGCCGTAGAGGTCGGAGGAGCCTCCCCGGAGGACTTCCACGCGCTCGACGGAAGAGCGCGGAACTCTTCCCCACGCGACCCATCCACCGAACGGGTCGTTCAACGGAACTCCGTCGTCGAGCACGGCGGCTCGGGAAGCGCCGCTGCCCCCCACGCCCCGAAGCGAGGCGCCCTGGGTCGTCGGATTCGCCGTGCGGCCGTCCGTCCTTCGGAAGAGCGTGAAGCCGGGCACGGCGCGCAGAGCCACGTCGAGCGCCGGAGCGGCCGTGGAGTCGAGGTCTTCCGCCGAGAGCACGACGACGCTCGCCGCGCTGTCGGAAACGCGCGTGGGAATCCGCGTCGCGGTGACCGCCACCTCTTCGGAGAAGGCGGGGGTGAGGACGACGTCGAGACGCACGTCGTCGCCGCCGGGCTCGATGCGAACCTCGGCGGTCCGTTTGCCCGGCGCCTCGACGCGAACCTGACACTCTCCGACCCCGGTCTCGAAGGCGAAACGGCCTCGCGCGTCGGCCTTCACGGACTGAGACTGCGTTCCGGACCGCAGCTCGACCCGCGCGCCCGGAACGGCAATCCCTGCGTCGGTCCGCACCTCTCCCCGAATCGAACGGAGGGCCTCGCCCTGCGCGACCAGGGCGGAGAGCGCGAGAGCCGTGGCCAGCCAGGCCCTCGTTGCCATTACGATTGCCCGAATGGACCGAGGGCAAACTCGAAAGGCCCGGCCATCCTCGGTCGCATTCTGGCACGGCCTCCTCGCGCTCGGCCTCGTCCTGACGGTGGCCTGCGAGCGCCGATCCGCGCCGGATCGGCCCGTCCGCGTGTACGTTTCGAACGAGCAGGGCGGCGACGTGGCGATTCTGGACCCGGAAGCGGGCGCCGTCCTCGGCCGGATCCCGGTCGGCAAACGACCCCGTGGGCTGCGTCTCCTGCCCGACGGCCGGCACCTCCTCGTCGCCCTGTCGGGCTCGCCGATCGCCGGTCCGGGCGTCGACGAAGCGAAGCTGCCGCCGCCCGATCGATCGGCGGACGGCATCGGGCTCGTGGACCTGGAGACGAAAAAGCTCGTGCGCGTTTTCCCGAGCGGGGACGATCCGGAGTCGTTCGATCTCTCGCCGGACGGCCGCACGGTCTACATCTCCAACGAGGAGACCGCGGAGATGTCCGTGCTCGATCGGGAGACGGGAAGGATCACCGGGCGTGTAAAGGTCGGCGTCGAGCCCGAAGGCGTGACGGTGCGGCCGGACGGCCGCGTCGTGTACGTGACCTGCGAGGCCGACAACGCCGTCGTCGCCGTCGACACGCGGAGTCTCGCGATTCTGGCGCGGGTGCCGACCGCTGCCCGTCCGCGGTCGATCGTCTTCTCGCGCGATGGTCGGACGGCGTTCGTCACCGCCGAGACGGGCGGCGCCGTGACGGTGATCGATGCGGTATCGCACACGGTCGTGGCGACGGTCCCGATCCCCCGGTCGGCCGGTGCACCGACGGCGGCGCGGCCGATGGGCTCGGCGCTGTCGCGTGACGGCCGCGCCGTCTTCGTTTCGAACGGTCGGGGACAGTCGGTGGCGATCCTCGACGTCGCGGGCCGGCGGGTCGCGCGGATGATCGAGGGGGTCGGCGTTCGGCCCTGGGGAATCGGGACGAGCCCCGACGGCCGCAAGGTCTACACCGCCAACGGCCCCTCGAACGACGTATCGGTCATCGACGTCTCGAGCGGGGTCGTCGAAAAGCGCATCCCGGTCGGCCGCAGCCCCTGGGGACTGGCCGTGGACGCACGTTGACTCCTCCCGGCGTCAGTGCAGGTGCGCGCCGGGATCACCGGGCGGAAGGACTGAGAGCGCCGGGTGGTCCGCGTCACCGCGCGTCTGGATGATCGTGTAGAGAAACGGGCCGAAGCTCGTTCCCTTCCGCCCGTTGACGACGACGATCGGCGTGCCGTCGGAGTCGTACCTCGACGCGGCGGAAATGTCCTCCGCCAGCTTCGCCGCCGTTTCCGGAGCGGCGATGCAGGCTTCCAGCGCGGGCCTCGGCATGAACGGCGCGGCGATCTCGAACACCTTCTCCCGGGTCAGCCCCTTCTGGCGGGCGAACAGCGCTTCGGCGAGCTTCGGCTCGTTGCCCGAGGGTTCCAGGCAGATCCGCGCCTTCGCGGCCACGCACCGCACGTCGTCTTCCCGGCTTCCGGTGACGATCGGATTGCAGCGGCTGTCGAGAGGGAACTGCCGGGAATCCACACTGAAGCTGCCGGGCGGCAGGGACTCGCGCAGGGTCTTGATCGTCTCGTGAAGCCCGGCGCAGTGCTCGCAGAGGATGTCGGTGAACTCGGTGATCCGGACCGGCGCCAGGTCCGAGCCGACGAGGGCCCGCGGCGCCGGAGGCTGCTGCGTCGTGGAGGCCCGGTAGATCGCGAGAGAGTCCGCGAGCGTCTGGCGGAGCGCGGGCTCGAGCGAACCCACGAGCTCGGACACCTTCTCGTCGCGCCGGGCATCGGCGGAAGTGCGCGGGCCGGCGTCGGTTCTTTCCGAGCGCGCCGCCTCGGCAACCGCACGGCGCCCCGCTTCACCGCTCGTCTTCGGCGTCCGCAGCCCCGGGTAGAGCAGAAGGAGGAAGAAGACGAGGGCCGCGCCGGCCGCCAGCGTTGCCCCGCGGCGTGCGGACGGGAACCCCGCCGGACGCCACTGGAGAAGCGAGATGAACGCATAGGCTCCGACGAGGACATAGGTCCCGATGCACCCGATGCAGACGGCGCCGGCGATCGCGCTGCCGGCGAGCATCACGGCCACGGAGAGGATCCCCGCGAGGCCGGTCAACCGGACCGCCGAGACCAGAGGATCGATCCGCTTTCCTTCCGCGATGCGTGTGAGCGCGACGAGCGGGAGGAAAAAGGCCACAGCGCTCCAGACGAGACCCCACCCCGCGATCGGCAGTCCCGTGAGCTTGTGCACCGTGGACGCGAGGGCGCCGCTCCAGACGGCGTCGCAGTCGAACTTGCCTCCAAAGCCGCAGAACGAGCTTCCACCCGAACGCACGAGGACGAGCTCTTCCCAGAGGACGACCGCCCACAGAGCCGACAGCGCGCCCAAGGCGACGAGCTTGCCGAGACTCCTCGGCGTGGCAACCCGCGGCGCCTCGTCGACCGAGTGCATGGCTTGCCGTCGTTCCCGAGCCTCCGCGACCTGGCGCTCTCTCTTGCCCATGGGGATCGGAGTCTGACACGGGTCCGGAGTTTCCGGGCTCTCGATGTTCGGCACCCTCGAGTCGTCCGCCGGCCGCGATATCGTCTCGACGATCCCGTCGGACGGGTCGAGAGCGAGGGAAATTGTGAACTCGGGAAGTCTCCTCGAGAACGTCAACCGGAGCTTCGACGCGGCCGCAGCGTTCGGAGACCATCCGCCCGGTCTGCTGGAACAGATCAAGACCTGTAACAGCGTTTACCGTTTCCATTTTCCGGTCCGGAAAGAAGGGGGCGGTTTCGAGGTCATCGAGGCGTGGCGCGCCGAGCACAGCCACCACAAGCTCCCGGTCAAAGGCGGGATCCGATTCTCACCGAACGTCGACGCCGAGGAGGTTCAGGCGCTCGCGGCCTTGATGACCTACAAGTGCGCGATCGTCGACGTCCCGTTCGGGGGCGCCAAAGGCGCAATCCGAATCGACCCGCGGAAGACGAACGTGGAGCAGCTCGAGCGGATCACCCGGCGCTATGCGGCGGAGCTCATCAAGAAGAACTTCATCGGCCCGGCCATCGATGTGCCCGCTCCGGACTACGGAAGCGGCCCGAGGGAGATGGCGTGGATCGCGGACACCTACGTCCAGTTTCATCCCGACGAGATCGACGCGATCGGCTGCGTCACCGGAAAGCCGGTCAGCCAGGGAGGAATCCGCGGACGCAACGAGGCGACCGGGCGCGGGGTGCTCTATGGAATCCGGGAAGCACTCGCGGACGCGGACCTCGCCCGCAAGCACGGGCTCACGCCCGGTCTGGCCGGAAAGCGGGTGGTCGTTCAGGGACTCGGCAACGTCGGTCACCACGCCGCCCGGTTCCTGGAGGAGGCCGGCGCCGTGCTCGTCGGTCTCGCGGAATACGAAGGAGCGATCGCCAACCCGAAGGGGCTCGACCTCGGGTCGGTCGTCCGGCACCGCAACGAGACAGGCCGGATCACCGGTTACCCGGGCGCGGCGGACCTCCCGTCGAGCGCCGCGGCCCTCGAGCTCGATTGCGACGTGCTCGTGCCGGCCGCGCTCGAGAACGTCATCACCCCCGAAAACGCCGGACGGATACGCGCGCGCTGCGTGGCCGAGGCCGCAAACGGCCCGACGACCGCCGACGCCGACGAGATCCTCCGTGCTCGCGGAGTCCTCGTCATACCCGACATCTACCTGAACGCCGGCGGCGTCACCGTGTCGTACTTCGAGTGGCTGAAGAACCTTTCGCACGTCCGGTTCGGCCGGATGGGAAAACGGTTCGAGGAGGTGAGCGCGAAAGGGATGGTGCACGCGATCGAGCTCACGACGGGAAAGAAGCTGTCCGAGGCGGACCGCGGGCGCCTGATCCGCGGGCCCGAGGAGGAGGACCTCGTCAACTCCGGCCTCGAGGAGACCATGGCGACCGCGTTTCGACAGATCCGCGGCGTTCACGCTGCCAACCCCAAGATCCCGGATCTTCGGACCGCCGCGTTCGTCTCGGCGATCGAGAAGATCGCGGTGAGTTACATGGAGCTCGGGATCTTTCCGTAGACGTTCGGCCCGCCCTAGAGCGACTTGAGATATTCGACCAGGTCGTCCTTCTCCTGCTCCGTCAACTTCAGCCCGAGAAAGCCATCGTAGTGGTCGACGACGTCCCGGAGGTTCGCGAACCGGCCATCGTGGTAGAAGCCGCCCTTCTGGTGGCTCCACAGTCCGGCCAGCGGAGCGGTGCGGTACATGTGCGTCGGCGACCGGTCGGCCTGGAAGGAGTCGACGCCGATCTCGCTCGGAGCGTGAAGGTTGTTCCCGGGCTCCGTGAAGAGCGGGGGCACGTGGCAGCTCGCGCACTTCCCCTTGGCATTGAAGACCTGCATGCCGCGCGTTGCCGCCGGCCCGTTGAAGGAACCCGCGGGAGGCTTCGGCGCCGGGATCGCGAGTTGATAGAAGTGAAGCGAGGCGAGCTTCGACGTGACGAGGTCCGGTTTGCCCCGGGTGTTTCCGGAGCCGCTCTTCGCCGCGACGGGGTACTGCTCCTTGTTTTCGAACCGCGCGTCGTAGAACGTTCCTTTGCCGTGCATCTCGGTCGCTGCGACGTAAGCGTTCCAGTAGGTCACGGATCCGAATCCCGTCCAGGTATGGAGGTTCACGCCCGCGAGCCCGAAAGCGGGCGGAATGAGCGTGCCCGCCTGTTTGCCGTCGGGGCGAAACGCCTTGCCGTCCTTGTCGAGAACGGCGTCGAAGCGTCCGGGGCCCCAGCTGCCGAGCACTTTCTTCACCGTCGCGACGTCCACGCCGAGCAGGTCGCTGAAGGGCTGGAGGTTCGGAGCCAGCGAGACGATCGCGCCGACGTTCAGGTCGCGGGCGGCCCAGCCGTCCAGGCGTTTCCCGATCCCCGGAGCGAACGAATCATCGACGGTCGAGTGGCAGAAGGCGCACTGGATGCCCATCGAGCGGATGCCGCCTCTTGAATCGAAGAGTCCCTTGACGCCAACGACGGAGTCGAGCTTGAGCAGCGCGAGAGTCGTCGCGGGGTCGTCGAGGTTCACCTTCCCCGCTTTGATCTGCTGCTTGAGCGCGGCGGGCAGGGCGTCGGCGTCCACCTTGAGGCCCACGGAAAGCGCGGTCTTCGGGCTCACACCGTCTCCGACGCCGCCGTTCTTCTCGCCCGCGATGGCTTTGTGGAGCTGGAGCGTGTCTCCCCAGAAGGCCTCGCTGCCGAACGTGTCGTAGCGAAAGATCTTTCGACCCTCCTCGAGCATCCGGCTGGAGTGCGAGCGGATCGTGCCGTCGAAATCTGGATGTTGGATCTTCGCTCTCGCCGCCGGATCGGCCTGGCCGCTGGTGAAGGCCGGAAGACTTGCGAAAACGGCTGCCAAAAGGAGAGCCACCCGGAGGGCGAACGGACGACGTTGCATGGATCACCTCTTCGAGACCGAAGGAGGTCTCTCTTGAAATCTGCCTATCACGCATTCGCATGGTTCGAGGATCGATTAACTCAAGACTAAGTTCCGGGCAGTCTGTTGGACGGAAGCCGCCCGACGAGGTCGGTGGGCTGGAATGGTCCGGGCTCTCCGATGAGCGCCCGGGCGTTGTCCACCTGACCCCACGTGTTCCAGAGCAGGACGCCGCGGACGCGGCCCGAAGAGAGGTAGTAGACGACGCCTTCGCGGAACGGAACCTTCCAGTCCGAGACCGTTTCTCCGCGCGGGTCGAGCTCACCGACCGCCTCGTATCCGAGGTCGAAGAGATCCGAGTAGAAAAACGGCAGGTGCGAATAGGCCGTCGCGTCGCCGGCCATCGATCGGCCCGCCGCCCTTCCCATCGTGAGGGCGTTGTCCTCGTGCTCGACGCGGATCCGCTTGCCGAGTGCGGGGGCTTCGAATCGCGCGACGTCGCCGGCCGCGAAGACATCGGGGTGGCTGGTCCGCAGTCGCTCGTCCACGACGATCCCGTCATCGACGGTGAGGCCCGCGGCCGCGGCGAGATCCGTGTTCGGCACGAGGCCGATGCCCGCGACGACCGCGTCCACGGTCAGCCGACGCCCGCTCCTGCTCTCGACGGCGAGTCGCGACCCGTTTTCGGCGATCCCGGTCACCGGCTCACCGGCACGCACGTCCACGCCCTTTTCGCCGTAGTAGGCGACGAGGAACCGCGCGAGGTCCTCCGGAAAGATGCGTGAGCCGATCCCCGGATCGGGAAAGAGCATGGTGACCTGGCAGCCCTGCATCGCAAGTGCCGCGGCGATCTCGGAGCCGATGAACCCGCCTCCGATGACCGCAAACGTTTTCCCGACATCGGCCAGGGCGCGGAGGTGCCGGTAGTCCTCGAGCGTCCGGAAGTACGTCACGTGCTCGCCACCGAAAGGCAGCGGCCGCGGCGTGCCACCCGTCGCGAGGAGAAGCCGGTCGAACGTGTACTGCGCGCCCCGGTCGTCGACGATCTTCTTTCCCGCCAGGTCGAGGACGGTCACGCGGCGGCCCAGGAGAAGGCTCAGACCGACCTCCGGTGTCTTCCGCCAGACGTTTTCCAACGAGTCGCCTTTCCACAACCCCTTCGAGAGCGGCGGCCGGGCATAGGGCGGGTCCGCCTCGGCACTGATCAGCCCGATGGCGGGGTTTGCGTCGAGCTCTCGGATGCCACGGACTGCGGCGTCGGCGGTCATCCCTCCTCCGACTATCAGATAGGGATAGTGATCCACGATCAGATATCCCTCGCCGGAGCCATGACGCCGGCGCCCCGGACGCGCGCGAAGAACTTCTGCTGCAGGCTCTCGTCCTGGAGCGTGCCGCGGACCGCGGTCGTCCGCGTCGTCACCCCGGGCCTCGAAACGCCGCGCATCTCGATGCAGAGGTGTCGCGCCTCGAGAAAGACGATGAGTCCGGCCGGGGCGAGGCGCGCGTCGAGCAGAGCCGCGATCTCCTCCGTCAGGTCTTCCTGGAGCTGTGGCCGGCGAGCATGGAAGTCAACGGCCCGCGCGACCTTCGAAAGGCCGACGAGGCGTTCCCGCGGCACGTACCCGACGTGCGCCGTTCCGAAGAACGGCAGGAAGTGGTGCGCGCAGATCGAGTAGAACGGGATGTCGGTCACGGAGACCATTCCGGCATACCCCTTCGTGTTCGGAAAGGTGGCGAACTCCGGTTCGGCCCGGCGGAGGCCGCCGAGCATTTCCTCGTACGCGCGCGCAGCGCGGTAATCCGTACCGGCGAGGCTGGGATGGGTCGGATCGAGGCCGAGCGACTCGAGAAAGCCCCGGAACGCGCCCGCGACTCTCTCGACCGGAAACTCCTCCGCGCCGGCGACGGTCGGCGCGGGGAGCATCGGGTAGACGTTCCGGGCAACGGCGCTCACGAGCGGAACTTCCGGGGGAACTGGCGGATGATCCCCGAGGACAGAACGTCCGCCATCCCGAGGATGTGCTCGTGCACGGTGTCGTAGGCGGCGATGTCCGCCGCCCAGTCGCCCCGGAGCCGGGCGAGCGCCTCCTCGAGCGTCAGGTCGAGGTGATGCCGCATCTCGGCACGCATCGCCTCGCGGGACCAGTTGTCCGGGTTCGCGGCGGCGAGAAAGTCTCCGATCTCGTCCGCGTTCGCATACCAACGCGCGAGAGCGTCCTCGACCCGTGCGGTGTCGCCCGCGATGGCGGCGTCGACCGTCTCGGCGGCGATCAGGATGTGCGGGCGAAGCAGCGCCGTCAAGGCGTCCCCGGCGGCTTCCCCGTAGAACGGCTTGATCGCATCGCCGATGTCCACCTGGTTCCGCAGCAGCCGCTCGGCGGCAGGCTGGGTGTCCGGCAGACCGGCGATGGCGCTGACGATGTAGAGCCGGGTCCACGTGACGTGGTCCTCCCAGAGCTTGCGCATTGCGTCGTGGTAACCGTCCCGGTCGAGAGGGATCGCAGCCGTGGAGGCGGCGACAGCCGCGTGAACGGATCCGGCCGAGTGGACGGCCGGCGGGGGTGAGGCCATCAGGGCCAGGACGAGAAGAGGAAAGGCCGAGATCATGGAGGTTCTCCTTTTGAAGAGGACTCTAAAATCAATCACGGCTACTATAGAATCCCGGGAGGCGGGGAGGTTCGCTTCTTAAAAAAATCTTCATGTGTTTTAGACTGGCGGGCGTGAAGAGCGGTAAGCTCAAGCAGGAAATCGCGGGACTGGCATCGCTCGCCGAGCCGGCCCGGCGCGATCTCTACCTCTTCGTGGCGGGCCGGCCGGGCGACGTGAGCCGGGACCAGGCGGCGCGCGCGGTCGGGATCTCTCGCAGCCTGGCGGGATTCCACCTCGACCGGCTGGTCGAAGAAGGTTTGCTGGAAGCGTCGTTCCGGCGTCTTTCGGGACGTTCGGGCCCCGGCGCCGGCCGACCGGCCAAGCTCTACCGGCGATCGGCCCGACAGGTCGAGGTCAGCCTTCCCGAGCGGCGCTACGAGCTCGCGGCGCGCCTTCTCGCGACGGCGGTCGACGCGAGCGACTCTCCAAAAACCCGGAAGGCGCTGGTGAAGACCGCGCGGGGGTTAGGCGAGCGGATCGGAGCGGAGGTCCGATCGCGCGCCGGCTCACGGCCCGGAAGGAAGCGGCTCCTCGCCGGGATGACGGACGCACTCGCCGCGCAGGGATACGAGCCCGTGACCGCGGATGGCGAACTGCGGCTCCGCAACTGCCCCTTCCATGCGCTCGTCGCCGAGCATCGGGACCTCGTCTGCGGGATGAACCTCGCGCTCATCGAGGGCGTTGTCGAAGGGCTCGATCTCCCCGCGGCGAAGCCGGTCCTCGCCCCGACGCCCGGGATGTGCTGCGTGTGTGTCCGTGTGAAGCCGAGCTAGGAGGCTTCGGCTACTTCTCCTTCGGCGGCGCCTCGGTCGGGACCGGAGCAGCCATCTGCGCCACGGCCCGCCAGCTCCCCTCCCGCTTCGCGTAGACCCGGATGTAGCGCACGCGGTTCGGGACGTCGCGGTCCCCCTCTCTTCGCAGGCCCTTCGTCTTCGCCGTCACGACCGCCGTCTCGCCGAAGACCCGGCCTTCGACGTCGAAGATCGCGAGGTCCGTGTACTTCCTCGCGCCCGAACGGTAGCCCGCCATGATGTCGGCCTTGGGAGTCGTCTTGCCCGACGCCTCGAAGGCGACGTAGTCGTCGGCGACGATGCGGTCGTAGGTGGCGAGGTCTCCCCGACCGATCGCCGCGACGAGGTCGCGTTCCAGGGTCTCGACCTCGAGCGCCGGGCCCTCCGCGGAGGCACCGGATGGAGAAGCGAACGCAGCCACGAGGAAGACGGGCGCGAGAAATCGTCGAATGCGCAACATCCCGAAGATCGAGGAATATATCCCTGTCGGTGTCTTGCCACCCGCTCAGGAGGTGCCGCATGAATCTCAACGTCGTCTTTCTCCTCCTCACCTCCGTTCCGGCACACGTCTCGCCAGCACAGGAGGTGCCCTTCGACGCGTCCGCGATCGAGCGCGCGACCGGCGCGAAGGGAACTTGGATCGCGGCAGAGGACGTGTTCAAGGTCTCCCTGCCGCGGACGGATCTCTCGGTAATGGCCGAGGGAGTCCGCATCACTCCTCCCATGGGACTCACCTCGTGGGCATCTTTCCGGAGAAGCGGAGCCCTTGCGCTCGTCATGGGGGACGTCGTCCTGACGGAAGATCGTGTCGCGCCCGCGATGGACGCGGCGCTCTCCGGAGGTCTCGAGGTCACCGCGCTCCACAATCACTTCGCCGGCGACTCGCCGCGGATCATGTTCATGCACCTCGCCGGAGCCGGGGACGGACCGCGACTCGCGGATTCGGTCGGGAAGGTTTTCGCGGCGTCTCGAGGCGCGACGGCCCCAGCAGCGCCGGCGACGATCGATCCGACGTCGTCGACCCTCGATCGGGAGGCTCTCGACCGCGCGTTGGGCGTCCGGGGCGACTACTCGAGCGGTGTATACAAGGCTGTTGTCGGTCGAAAGACCCGCATGCACGGCGAGACCCTCGGATCGGCGATGGGCGTGAACACCTGGGCTGCGATGGCCGGCACGATGGATCGGGCCGTCATCGACGGGGACGTCGTGATGAAGGAGTCGGAGCTGCAGTCCGTTCTGAAGACGATGCGGAAGTCCGGGATCCGGATCGTGGCGATCCACAATCACATGACGGGTGAGGAGCCGAGGCTCGTGTTCCTGCACTACTGGGGGATCGGGCCTGCCGCCTCGCTCGCGGCCGGCCTTCGGTCGGCGCTGATGCTGACGGCTCCCGGCCGGTGACTTAAGCTCGACAGTATGAAGAGACGAATCGGAGCTCGCGTCCGAAGGGCCCTCCTCGGCGCTGCGGCTGTGCCGGTCGCAGCCGCTGTCCTCGTGGCGGCGACCAACAAGCCGCCGCTGCACGCGAAGAAGTGGCTCGCGATCACGGGCAAGCCGCTCGCGGCGACGGCGGGCGCGATGACCTTCCAGAAGGGAGGCAATGCCGTGGACGCCGCGTGCGCCATGATCGCCGCGACCTCCACGATGTGGGACACGCTCTCGTGGGGCGGCGAGACGCAGGCGCTCGTCTACAACCCGCTTACGGGCAAGGTCGTCGGCGTGAACGCGCTCGGCGTCGCGCCGACGGGAGCGACGCCCGAATTCTTCCAGAGCAAGGGCATGGCTTATCCCCCGGAGTACGGCCCGCTCTCCGCCGTGACCCCCGGGACGCCGGGCGGGATCATGGTCATGCTCGCCGAGTACGGGAAGCTCTCGCTCGCCGACGTGCTCGCGCCGTCCCTCGACCTGGCCGACGGTTATCCGATCGAGCAACAGCTCGTCTCGACCATCACGCGCCAGCGCGACTGGCTGCTCAAGTGGCCCGAGTCGCGGCGCGTGATGCTGCCGCGTCCGGGTGATCGGCCGCCCGCGGCCGGCGAGATCTTCAAGCAGCCCGACCTCGCCGCGACTCTTCGCAAGCTCGTCGAGGCCGAGAAAGAGGCGCTCGCGGCCGGCAAGTCCCGCCGGGAGGCGATCCTCGCGGCCAACGATCGCTTCTACAGAGGCGACATCGCTCAGGAGTTCGTGCGTGGATCGCGGGAAATCGGCGGTCTCCACACGGTCGAAGACCTCGCCAACTGGAAGGTCCGCCTCGAAGAGCCCGTGAAGACGACGTACAAGGGCATCGACGTGTACAAGCTCGACTTCTGGACGCAGGGCCCGGCGATGCTCCAGGCGCTGAACATCCTCGAGACGATGGACGTGAAGGGCATGGGCTACAACAGCGCCCGGTACCTCCACGCCCTGTACCAGGCGATGAACCTCGCCTTCGCCGACCGCGACTTCTACTACGGCGACACTTCGGTCGCGCCGGAGGAGCCGCGGCGCGGCCTGCTCTCCAAGGAGTACGCGAGAGCGCGCGCGGCGAAGATCGACTGGACGAAGAACGACCCGGCCACGAAACCGGGCGATCCCTACCCGTTCCAGGGAGGGAAGAACCCGTATGCAGATCTGCTCGCGAAGTGGCCGCCGGCCCCGAAGGCGAAGGGGGACAGCCGGGGGCCCGATGCGGTCGGTCGCCTGCGGAGCTTCGAGGAGGAGTTCTCCGCGGGCACGACCTCCGTCGAGACGGCGGACGCGGAGGGGTGGGTCGTCTCGGTGACGCCGTCGGGCGGCTGGGTGCCGGCCGCGATCGCCGGCAAGACCGGGATCGGCATGAGCCAGCGAATGCAGAGCTTCGTGGTGGACCGCGCCGAGAATCCTTTCAACGTGCTCGAGCCGGGCAAGCGCCCGCGCGTGACGCTCACGCCCACGCTCGCACTGAAGGACGGCAAGCCGTATCTCTGCTTCTCGGTCCAGGGGGGCGACTCGCAGGACCAGAACCTGCTTCAGTTCTTCCTGAACGTCGTCGAGTTCGGGATGACCGTGCAGGAAGCGACCGAAGCCGCCAACATCAACAGCTACCAGATGAGGAGCTCTTTCGGAGCGCACGAGTCTCGCCCCGGCGCGATGATGATTCACCCGTCGCTCCCGCCCTGGGTGCGCGCCGAGCTGACGAAGATGGGCTACAAGCTCGAGGAAGCGCGCAAGACGTCGGGACCGATCAACGCCATCTACCTCGACCGCGAGCACGGCACGATGTGGGGCGGTTCCTCCGATCACGGGGAGGACTACGGAATCGGCTGGTAGGGGGGACGCTCCCGACGGAAGGCGTGATGCGATCCTATGGATCGCGTTTTTCGCCGCGGTCAAGCTGCTGTTCCATCTCTGGAGCAACGGCCTCTACGGATTCCATCGCGACGAGCTGGCGACGCTCGACGACGCGCGCCACCTCGCCTGGGGCTACGTCGCCTATCCCCCGCTGACGCCGTTTCTCGGACGGATCGAGCTCGAGCTCTTCGGCGCCACGCCGCGCGCGTTTCGTCTCCTCGCCTCGCTCGCGCAGGCAATCGCGATCGTGCTCACCGCCATGACGGCGAGGCGGCTCGGTGGCGGCCGCGCCGCCCAGTGGATCTCGGCGCTCGCCGTCGCCATCTCACCGATCTCGCTGGCGGCCAGCGCGCTCTTCCAGTACGTCGCGTTCGACTTCCTCTGGTGGGTTCTGATCGCGTACTTCGTCGTGCGCCTCATCGAAAGCGACGATCCCCGCTGGTGGGTGGCGATCGGCACGACGATCGGGCTCGGGGCGCTCACGAAGTACACGATCGCGTTCCTGGTCACGGGCCTCGTCGCCGGAGTGCTGGCAACGGACCTCCGACGACACCTACGAAGCCGCTGGTTGTGGATCGGCGTGGCAATTTCGATCGTCATCGCCCTGCCGCACTTCGTGTGGGAGGCGAGCCACGGCTTCGTGACCCTCGAGTTTCTCCGGCACGTCCACGCGCGCGACGTCCGCATCGGGCGCACGTCGGACTTCCTCCTCGATCAGGTTCGGGTGGCGTCGAACCCGGTCGCTTTTCCTCTCGCGATCGTCGGGCTGATCGCGGTGCTTCAGTCGCGGCGGTTCCGGATGCTCGCGTGGACGGCCCTCGTTCCGCTCGCGCTCTTCTTTCTGGCGGAGGGAAGGGGCTATTACGCGGCGCCGATCTATCCGACGCTTTTCGCCGCCGGATCGGTGATCACCGGGCAGCTCGTGGAGACGCGGCGGCGCATCGCCTGCGCCGTGTTGGCGATCCTGTTCGTCCTCGGCTGCGCCGTCGTGCCGATCGCCGTCCCGCTGGCGCCGCCCTCGACGCGCTTCTTCAAGATTGCCAGCGGCATCAACAACGATCTTCGCGAGGAGATCGGCTGGCCGGAGCTGGCGCGCGAGGTCGATCGGATACGGGCGTCGCTCCCTCCGGAGGAGCGCACTCTCTCCGCGGCGCTCTGCGCCAACTACGGAGAGGCCGGTGCGATCAGTCTCTACGGGCAGACTCCGGTGCTGAGCGGCGTCAACTCGTTCTGGGCGCGCGGGTACGGCGATCCCCCTCCGCGTACGCTGATCGCTCTCGGGTTCGACCGCGCGACGCTGGAGCGCCGCTTCAACGAAGTGACCCTCGCCGGGCGCATCCCGAACCCGTACGGGCTCGAGAACGAGGAGTCGCAGAGACCCGAGATCTACGTCTGCCGGGGGCTTCTCGAGAGGTGGCCCGACTTCTGGAGGCGGCTCCGCTCCTTCGGCTGATCCCGGAGTGCGGTGAAAAAAAGAGAAACGCCGGGAGGGTCTCCGGCGTCTAAGCCTTCCGGGTATGAAACGGATCCGCTGCTTCGCGGTCGGGATCCTTTTCGCGGCGGCCGCGGTGTCGGAGCCGAATCCCGCGGCCGAGCTCGCCGGTCTGTGGGAGGCCAGGCTCCGCTTCGGCCCGGACCTTCGCGGTGTGTTGACGATCGCCCGCGATCCCGACGGATGGCATGGCGAGATCGCCGGCCGAGCCGGCCCGGTGAAGCTCGTCGGCGACACCCTCACTCTGACGCTCCCCGAGCGGGGAGGCTCGTACACCGGTCGTATCAACGCCGAGCGAACGAGGATCGTCGGCCACTGGATCCAGCCGGCGACGGTAACCAGCGGAAACCCCTTCGCGTCTCCGGTGACGCTGACGAGATCACGCGAGAACCTCTGGCGCGGCGACGTCGCGCCGCTGGATGACGAGTACCGGTTGTATCTGAAGATCACCCCGCGCAACGACGGTACCGTTGCGGCGTTCCTTCGGAACCCCGAGCGAAACCTGGGTCGGTTCATCCCCATCGACAGCGTCGAGCGGGACGGGGAGAGCGTGCGCTTCCTCGCGGCGCCCACGAAGGACCAGCCGAAACCCGGAATGCTCGTGGAGGGCATCTACCGCGACGGCGCGCTCACCGTCGCCTTTCCCACGCGCGGCGGCACGTACGATTTTCACCGGGTCGAAGCCGGCCAGGCGAGCGACTTCCATCCCCGCGGGCTCCCGCACGTCCCGTACGTCTACCGGCCCCCGCGCCCTCGCGACGACGGATGGCCGGTCGCGGCCGTCGAAGACGTCGGGATCTCGCGCGACGCCGTCGCCCGATTCATCCAGATGATCATCGACACGCCGATGGACGCGGCGAACGCGGTCGAGATGCACGGAGTGCTCATCGCACGCCACGGAAAGCTCGTCGTCGAGGAGTACTTCCACGGCGAACACGCGGACAAGCCCCACGACACGCGCTCCGCGGCGAAGAGCCTGACCTCCACGCTGGTCGGCGCCGCAATACAGGCCGGCGTACCGGTCTCCGCCTCGAGCTCGGTCTATGCGGTCATGAACGGCGGAAAGACGCCTCCCGAGCTCGAGCCACGCAAGCGCGCGCTCACCCTCGAGCACCTTCTGACGATGACGTCCGGCTTCTATTGCGACGACAACGACCTGAAGGCGCCCGGCCGGGAAGACGGGATCCTGGAGCAGACCGAGGAGCCCGACTATTACAGGCTGGCCCTGAAGCTGCCGATGGAAAGCGATCCCGGCACGCATCCCGTCTACTGCAGCATTTCGCCGCATCTCGCGGGTGGCGTGTTGAGCCGCGCCGCCGGAAAGCCGCTTCCCGTGCTCTTTCACGATCTGGTCGCCGAGCCGATGCAGATCCGGCGCTATTACATGAACCTCTCGCCCAGCGGCGATCCCTACATGGGGGGCGGCGTGCGCTTGCTGCTGCGCGATTTTGTGAAGCTCGCGCAGCTGCACATGAACGGGGGGACGTGGAACGGGCGTCGGATCGTGTCGGAGGAGTGGGCTCGGCGCGCGACTTCGCCGCTCCAGCGCCTCGGCCGCAGCGGCTACGGATATCTCTGGTGGATCGACGACCGGCCGTACAAAGGGCGAACGGTGAAGACCTACTTCGCCGCCGGAAACGGCTCCCAGATCGCGATGGCGGTCCCCGAGCTCGACATGGTGATCGGGTTCTGGGGCGGCAACTACTCCGACCGTACGGCATTCATCCCGCAAACCGTTTACGTGCCCGAGTGGATCCTCCCGGCAGTGCAGGATCACGAGTCGCGGTCATTCTTCGAGCCGGAGGGTCACGCGGTTCTGTCTCACCGGGAAGTTTGGACACACTCCTCCAGCCCGACAACACGCGGGGTGCCGGTCGATCAACCGAGTCGGTGATTCCCGGGTCGGCGATTTGTTACTCTCCCCGGCGCCCGATTCGACCGGGCATCTGACGGGAGGAGTCACGCCATGATCTCGAGGCTCGCGGTTTTCGCGGTTTCACTCACCCTGTTGACCCCGGCGGCGGCGATGCTTGCCGCGGAGCCGGCCGCGACTTCGACTCCGCCCGCACCGACCGCGGCCGAGCGCTTCGGAAAGTGGGGAGTCGATCTCGAGGGAATGGACCGCTCGGTCAAACCGGGCGACGACTTCTTCCGCTACGTCAACGGCAAGTGGGCCGCGAAGACGCAGATCCCCCCGGACAAGACGAGCTTCGGCGCGTTCGTGATCCTCCGCGATCTCTCGGAGGCCCGCGTGCGTGCGCTTCTCGACCGCTGGGCGGCGGACAAGACCCTGAAGCCCGGCTCCGACGAGGCGAGGGTCGCCGCGATCTACCGTACTTTCCTGGACGAAAAGACGGCGGAGAGACTCGACGCCAAGCCGATCCAGCCCCGTCTCGAGGAGATCCGCAAGGCGGAGTCGCGTGAGGGCCTGGCCCGGCTCATGGGTCGCTCCCTCGGGATCTTCGGCCGGTCGTTCTTCGGCGCCGGTGTCTCGGACGACGCGAAGAACCCCGACAGGTACGCGCTGTATCTGTCGCAGTCGGGCCTCGGACTCGCCGACCGCGAGTTCTACCTGCGCGACAACTACAAGCCCCAGAAGGAGCGTTACCAGAAGTACGTGGCGGACATGCTGCGGCTGATCGGATGGGACGAGCCGGACAAGAACGCCGCGGACGTCGTGGCGCTGGAGACAAAGATCGCCGAGGCGCACTGGACGCGCGCCGAGAGCCGGA
Organism: Thermoanaerobaculia bacterium; assembly: GCA_035457525.1. Classification (GTDB taxonomy): domain Bacteria; phylum Acidobacteriota; class Thermoanaerobaculia; order UBA5066; family Gp7-AA6; genus Gp7-AA6. The sequence continues at coordinate 21,708 of DATIBN010000022.1, forward strand.
ACCGCGACAAGACTTACAACCCGGCGACGATTGCCGAGCTCGAAAAGACCGCTTCCGGATTCCCGTGGGGCGCCTGGTTCAAGGAGGCCGGAATCGAGAAGGCGGAGCGTGCCGTCGTCCGGCAGAACACGGCCTTCCCGAAGCTCGCCGCGATCTTTGGCGACGCGCCGCTCGAGACACTCAAAGCCTGGCAGGCGTTCGGCATCGCCGACGTGGCGGCGCCCTTCCTTTCGAAGCGCTTCGTCGACACGAACTGGGAGTTCCGTTCGAAGTTCCTGAACGGGACCGAGGAGCAGCGCCCGCGCTGGAAGCGCGCGGTCGACGCCGCCGAGGGCGCGATGGGCGAAGCGATCGGCCGGACGTACGTCGCGGAGTACTTCCCGGCGGACTCGAAAGCGAAGATGGAGAAGCTCGTCGCGGACCTGCGCGCCGCGATGAAGGGACGCATCGAGAACCTGCAGTGGATGGGACCCGAGACGAAAGCGCGGGCGCTCGAAAAGCTCTCGAAGTTCGGCGTCAAGATCGGCTACCCGTCGAAGTGGCGGGACTATTCGGCGCTCGTGATCCGGGACGGCGACCTCGCCGGAAACGCCGAGCGTGCCGCGAAGTTCGAGTGGGATTACGACGTGAACCGCATCGGCAAGCCCGTCGACGAGCTCGAATGGGGAATGACCCCGCAGACCGTCAACGCCTACTACTCCTCGGTGAAGAACGAAATCGTCTTTCCCGCGGCGATCCTGCAGCCGCCGTTCTTCGACCCGAACGCCGATCCGGCCGTGAACTACGGCGCGATCGGCGGCGTCATCGGCCACGAGATCACGCACGGCTTCGACGACCAGGGCCGCAAGTCCGACGGGGACGGCATGCTGCGCGACTGGTGGACGCCCGAGGACGCCGCGAAATTCGAAGCGCAGGCGACGAAGCTCGGCGCGCAGTACGAGGCGTTCGAATTCCCGCAGCTCCCCGGCCTCCACATCACGGGCCGGCTCACGATGGGAGAGAACATCGGAGACCTCGGCGGGATCCTGCTGGGACTCGACGCCTACAAGCGCTCGCTGAACGGCCAGCCGGCTCCGGTGATCGACGGCTTCACCGGCGAGCAGAGAGTCTTCCTCGGATGGGGACAGGTCTGGCGGACGCTCATGAGAGACGACGCGCTCCGCCAGTACCTCGCGACGAACACGCACTCCCCCGGCTCGGTCCGCGCGTTCGCCCCGCTCCGGAACGTCGACGCCTGGTACGAAGCGTTCGGCGTGAAGGAAGGCGACGCGAACTACGTCAAGCCCGAAGATCGCGTCCGGATCTGGTAAGCGCGCCGCGCCGCACTCCGAAACCGCAACGCCGGGAGTCGCCCTCCCGGCGTTTTTCATTTTCGCCAGCTCGGACCGTGATGCATCGGAACTACGCCGAGTGGTTGCAGGCCGGGTAGTATCGAGCGAAACAACTCGGGGGGAGAAAAGATGCGACGCTCGACGCGGGCGGGCCTGGCGGTCATTCTCACCAGCGTCTTTCTACCGTTGATCGCCCTCATGTTCACGGAGAGCATCGGCGGATCTCTCGTGATCCGGACGGGTTCGATCTCTCAGAGGGCCACCTTCGAGCAGTTCCCCATCGGCCGCGACCCTCGCCAGGAGCTCGGGGTCGTCCTCGTTCCGGTGGCGGGTGACACACTCGTCCTGGACAGGGAGCTTCCGAAGGACGAGGCGGATCGGATCACCCGGGAGTTTTCCAGATTCCGGGCGGGCCCGCAGACGACAGGCGAGGTCTACGTTTTCCGAGGCTGGATCGACGAAGCGCGACAAGCGATGCCGTATCGGTACGTCGTCGCCGCGTCACTGACGCTGCTTCTCGCGGGATTCCTGATCATCCTCCTGGCAGGCGGACGTGAACCCGTTGCCATGGCACCGAAGCCCGCCGTCTCTTCGAGAGAAGAAGAGCCGGGCGAGGACGACTGACCTCAGGGTTTCGTCGCAGCAGCAGGTCGCTTTCCGGTCGGCGCTCAGACGGTCGGCTCAGCCGGCCGCCGGCGGAGCGCGAGGTTCGCGATGCCGCCGACGAGGCCGACGGCGAGGGCGGCCCAGATCGCGGTGGGCGTCCACGCGAACCGGATACCCAACATCTCGTCGAGCGAGTAGCGGCCCGGACCCGCGAGCGCGAACCGGACGGCGGCGGTGCCGTAGAGGAGCGGCAGCTCGATACCGTTGTTGGTGGCGAAGAGTCCGTTCTGCCAGTGCACGCTGATCGCCGCGACGATCATCACTGCGAGCAGGATGGCCGGACCGACCGGACCGAGAAAACCGAGAGCGATCAGCAACCCGCTCACGAACTCGCCGAGACCCGCGCTCGTGGCGAAGAGTCGACCGGGCTGGAAGCCGAGTTTTCCGAAGAACTCGCCGGTCCCTTTCAGCCCGTAGCCTCCGAACCACCCGAACAACTTCTGTGCGCCGTGCGCGGCAATGAGGAGTCCGACGATCAGACGCGCGATCAGGAGTCCGAGATCCAGCATCGAAGCACCTCCTCAGGTTGTCGTCGTTCCACTGGAGCGCCCGACGTTCGCCCCCACCTCCACGACGAGTCGGTCTCCCGGGACCGGGCCCTTCGTCACCGCAGCCCGGTTGCGAGATAGAGCTCGTCGAGAGCCCGTCGGTAGGAGTACACGTAGGACGTCTCGTCCGGCGTGATCTGCACCGGACCGACCTGTTCGACGCCGGACGGGTCGGGCGGCCGGATTTCTTTCCAGAGAGTGCGACGTCCCGTTTTCACGTCGACCTTCTCGATGCGCAGCGGCGGCGCCGACGGGAGGTAGACGTAAATCGAACCGCCGTCGGCCGTCCACCGGAGAGGGATGTCGTCGGGCTCCGTCCCCGGTACGACGCGGGGCTCGCCCGGCTCCGTCGGATAGAGGGCGATCCGGCGATCGGTCCCGGTCGCCACCACGAACTTCCCGTCCGGCGACACCACGTCGAAGCGAATGCTCACTCCCTCAGGGGTGATGGGGCGGGGCTTCCCGCCGGAAATGTCCTGAACGAAGAGGCGGGAACCGTGCCCCGGCTCGTTGCCCGAAAACAGGATCCGACGCCCGTCCGGAAACCACGCGGCCGACCCGACCACAATGTCGGTCTTCGGCAGCGGTCTCGGCTCTCCGGCTCCGGTCGGCAGGAGTGTGATCAGAGAGCCCTCCCCTTCCCGGCGGACCGTCAGGGCCCATCGCCCGTCCGGCGAGAAGCCCCACGCGCCGCCATCTCCGATGCGGACGGCGGCTGAGCCGTCGAGCTTGCGCAGGTAGACCCCCTGCGGCTGGATGTTCTGCTCCTCGAAGAGAACCGTCTTGCCGTCGGAGGAGATGCCCTTGGGAAACGACCAGTTGAGCCAGGTCAGATTGCGCTCGACCCTGTCGGCCGCCGAAAAGCCGACGATCTCGCGGCGGGAGGAGTTCACGGCGCAGAGAACGCGCCCGTCGCGCGCGACGTCTCGAAGGAATCCCGCGGGGACGCTCCAGACCGTACGTGTCTTGCCCGAAAGCGAGGTCGCCGAAATGCTGTCGGTTCCGCTCGACCAGACTTCGTCCCCTCGCGGCGACCAGGCGAGCCCATTGATGGCGAACGGGCCGGTCATCCGCACCTTGCCGTCCGTGTCGACGACTTTCACGTTGCCGACGTTGTCTCCGCGCAACGGGTGGTCGATGAAGGCGACCAGACGCCCGTCGGGCGAGACGCGGACGTCGCTCACCCAGCCAGGCGCGTCGTACAGCACCTTTCCGATCGGGTAGTCGAGCCGGTTGCGGTTCCCGACGTGGCGTGCCACGGCGAGGCTTTTCCCGTCGGGGGACCAGTCGGCGTCCTCCACGTTCTCGAGGACCTCGCGCGGCGCGCCTCCGGCCAGCGGAACTCGCGCCAGAGTGCCGGTCGTCTCGAAGCCGAACATGAAGCGACGGTCGAGAGAGATCGCGAGCTCGCCGGTGGACGAGATGGAGAGAAGGGCGGCGCCCGCGAGCGAGAGCGAGCGCGACTCGGAGCTCCCCGGACGCGTGGTGAAAATATCCAGGGGTAGCCCTTCCCACGAAGCGGCGTAAACGATCGTCGGCGCATCCGGAGCGAAACGCGCGGACACGATGGAACCGCGCGAGTAGGTGAGCTGCGAGAGCTCGACGGGAGTCTCCGTCCTCGCGTTCGTCGTCAATCCTCGAAGCAGGAACCCTGCGGCGAGACCGGCCGCCAGCGCGGCCGCCGCCGGGAGCGCCCATCCGCGCCGTCGCGGCCGGGCCCGTTCGGCTGCCGCGAGCCCGCCGGACGCCGACGTTTCCGAGAGATGGTCGCGGAGGCTCTTCAGGTCGCGCGCCAGGTCCTTGGTGGACGCGTAACGCTCCTCGGGGTCCTTGGCGAGCAAGCGTTCGACGATCCATCGAATCGGGGCCGGAGCCCTGGGCGCGAGCTGTCCGAGCGACTCGGGCTCCTCCCGGATGATCGCGACGAGCGTTTCGGCGCCGGTTTTTCGCTGAAAGGCGCGCCGGCCCGTCGCCATCTCGTAGAGGATTGCGCCGAACGTGAACTGGTCCGAGCGGAAGTCCACGGGCTGGCCGCTCGCCTGCTCCGGCGACATGTACCCCGCCGTGCCCATGACCGTGCCGGGTTGGGTCGCGCCGATCGCGGTCGGTAGCGCCGACGCGTCCTCCGAGACCGGCTCGATCAATTTCGCCAGACCGAAATCGAGGATCTTGACGTAGCCGTCCTTCGAGACCATCAGATTCTCGGGCTTCAGGTCCCGATGCACGATCCCGGCGGCGTGCGCCTTGGCGAGACCCTCGGCCGTCTGCACGGCGATGTCGAGAAGCCTCTTCGTCGGCAGCGGCTCACCCGACGCGAGGAGCTCGCGGAGCGTCTTTCCGTCGACGAGTTCCATGGCGATGTAGGTGGTCCCGTCGGCTTCCCCGATGTCGTAGACGGTCAGGATGTTGGGGTGGTTCAGGGCCGAGGCCGCGCGCGCCTCCTGTTCGAAACGCTGGCGGCGATCGGGGTGGGCGGCCGTATCCGGCGGGAGCACCTTGATCGCCACTTCCCGGCCGAGCCGGGAATCGGTCGCGCGGTAGACCTCTCCCATTCCGCCGGCCCCGATCGAGGCGGTGACCCGGTACTGGGCGAGGTTCCGGCCGATCACGATGTCTTCTCGCGCGGACTCTACCAGATGCCAAGTCTTTGAATCCAAGCCAGTTCTGTGTGCTGCCCCACGACCCTCAAAAAAAGCGCTTGCCTTGTGAGTTAGTGTTGTAGTTGACTACATCACATCAGGCAAGAGCCGTCCTGAACCGAGGAGGAGACGTGGAAGCCGCAGCCAGCAAACCGTGGGAAGCGAGCGCGGAGGCACAGCGGGTCTGGGCGAGCATCCTCTCCCAGTCCGCCACGGGCGAGCTGATCGGGATGATGAATTTCGCGAGCCTGGTCGATCTCTACGAGGATGCCGAGGACAAGATCGACGCGCTCGAGCACGCACTGATCGAGAAGGGGCACGCCCGCGCGTTTCAGCGACTCGGTCAGGAGATCGGCGTCCCCGTGACCGTGAACCTGAACGCCCCGTACTGGAAAAGGATCCGGTCGGCATTCGTCAAGAGCGCCGGACGGGGCGACTTCACGGCCTGCCTGGTCATCCAGGAGCTGATGCTGGAGTCGTTCGCGGTCTCGATGTACGGCTCCGTCGCTCGCGTGGCCCCGGGCCGGCTCGGAAAGGCATACAAGGCGATCGCCGCCGAGGAGACCGAGCACCTCGAGCACGCCATCAAGCTCCTCCGGGAGATGTTCGATCGCGATCCCTCCGGACTCGAGCGCACGATCGCGGGCGTCCACGAAGACGTGATGTCCGTCCTCGCGGAGATGGTGGCGCGGGAGGACATCCGCGGAGACTGCGAGCTCTGCGGGAAGACATGCATCAAGCCTTCCCTGCCGGAAGTGAGCCTCGACATCGTCCGCCTTCGCGGCGCGGCCCTCAACCTGTACCTGAAGTCGCTCGACCGGGTCGGCCTCCCGGGAGAGGAAACACTCCAGTGGATCGCGCGGCTCCCGGTTTGAGCTGCCCCGCCCTCGCGATGGAGGGTCGCCCGGCGAAAGCTCGATTCGCGCTGATCGGCCACCTCGACAGCTGGGAGAAGACCGCGGCGGTGGTCCGGTCTCTGAGGGGGAGGGACCGCGGGCCCATCTCGGCCCGTGATGTCCGCGAGATCGTACCCTTCCTTCCTCCCCGCACCGTCTGCCGCGTCACCGTCTTCTCCCGCGACGGGTCCCGTGCACAAGGTGTGTACGTGGACGCTTTTCTCTCGCCGGACCGGCTCGAGGAGGGAGCCCCGCGGGAAAAGATTCATCGGATCCGGGAGGCGGCCAGCTATGCCCGCCGGGAGGGCGCGCCGGTTGCGGCGCTGGGCGGTTTCAGCTCGATCGTTCTCGAAGGGAACGTCGACCTCCTTCCGGATCACGACGATGTGGCTTTCACGACGGGGAACACTCTGACGGTCGCCTACATCGTCAAAGCCGTCGAGCGGGCCTGCGCCCTCGCCGGCCGGCCGTTGCGGTCCCAGCGCATCCTCATTCTGGGAGCGACCGGGGACGTCGGCTCGGGCTGCGCACGGTATCTCCTCCCGCGGGCCGGCCTTCTGCTGCTCTGCGCCCGGAACGCCCATCGCCTGCGGAGGCTGCAGCGCTCGCTCGCCGCGAGCGGAAAGGCGGTTTCGATCTCGACCGAACCGGAGGAGTTTCTGCCCGAGGCCGATTTCGTCATCGCCGCGGCGAGCCTTTCCTCGCCGCGCTTTCCGCTTCGCTCCGTCCGCCCGGACGCGATCGTGTGCGATGCCGGTTATCCGAAGAACATCCTCACCGATGGAGCTTCCGGTCCCGTCGTCTTCTTCGGTGGAATGGGGCAGGTGCTCGGAGGACTGCGGCTCGATCCGGACCTGATGTCCGTTCTCGCTCCTCACCCCGCGCCGAACGTGGTTCAGGGATGTCTTCTCGAGGGAATGCTGCTGGCGCTCGAGGGGCGCTTCGAGTCGTACTCCCGCGGACGGGGCAACATCTCGCCCGAACGGGTCGACGAGATCTGGATGCTCGCCGAAAAGCACGGATTCGTCCTGGCGCCTTTCTTCAACGACGAAGGGCTGTGCGACGGCCGGATCGCCGCGCTCCGGCAGGAGACCGTGGCGTGATCGGCCCCGTCTTCCTCGCTCTCGAAAGGACGAGCTGAACACCGGATGGAGAGTCAGTGGAGCGACAGTCAGCCGATCTACCGCCAGCTCCGGGACCGCGTCGTCGCCCTGATTTTGGACGGCGTGCTGAAGGAAGGCGATCCACTGCCGTCCGTGCGCAACGTCGCGGCCGAGTACCGGGTCAATCCGCTCACGGTGCTCAAGGGCTATCAACAACTGGTCGACGAGCAACTGGTCGAGAAGAAACGAGGTATCGGCATGTTCGTGAAGACCGGCGCGCGCAACCTGCTCGTGGCTGGGGAACGTCAGAAGTTTGTGGCGGAACAGTGGCCCGGGGTTTACGCGACCATCCGGCGGCTCGGGCTCATACCGGAGGAGCTGCTGGCTGGCGCGACGAACGGCGGTCTTTCGTCCGTTGCTCCAGAGGAGGGTCGTTGAAGATGGCATGTATCGAAGCACGCGGCCTCCGCAAGGTCTTCGGCACGACCGTGGCGCTCGACGGCGTCGATCTCCGGGTCGAGGAGGGTCGCATCCTCGGGCTCATCGGCCCCAACGGCGCGGGCAAGACCACGGCGCTCAACGCCATTCTCGGGCTCACCCCGTACGAGGGATCGCTGAACGTGCTGGGGCGGGACCCGTGGACCGAGCGCGATCCGCTGATGCGCGACGTCTCCTTCATCGCCGACGTCGCCGTTCTGCCGCGCTGGTTGCGGGTCAAGCACGCGCTCGACTACGTCGCCGGAGTGCATCCGCGGTTCGACCGCGCGAAGGCGGAGGGCTTTCTCGCGAAGACCGACATCAAGCGCACGAGCAAAGTCCGGGAGCTGTCGAAGGGCATGGTGGCGCAGCTCCATCTCTCCCTGGTGATGGCCATCGACGCGAGGCTGCTCGTCCTGGACGAACCCACGCTCGGCCTGGACATCCTCTACCGCAAGCAGTTCTACGACTCACTGCTGAACGACTACTTTGATCGCAGCCGCACCATCCTGGTGACGACCCACCAGGTGGAAGAGGTCCAGGACGTCCTGACCGACGTGGCGTTCATCGAACGCGGCCGGATCGTGCTCGAGTGCACGATGGAGGAGTTCGAGTCGCGCTACTTCGAAGTGATGGTGCGGCCCGAAAACGTCGCCGCGGCGCGAGCGCTCCGGCCGATTCACGAGCGTCAGGTGTTCGGCGGCAGCGTCCTGCTGTTCGACCGCACCGATCGCGTCCGGCTCGCGCAACTGGGCGACGTGCGCCGGCCCGGAATTGCCGACCTGTTCGTGGCCGTGATGGGCAACCCGGCCAGCCCGGCGAGAGGAGCGGCCCGATGAATCCGACCTCGAACGGCGGGGCCGAACCGATCCACGACCGACCGGCGGCGCCGCAGGCAGCCCTGTGGCCGACCCGGCCTCTGCACTGGTCGGTGCGGCGCGAACTGTGGGAGAACCGATCGCTCTACGTCGCGCCGCTGGCCGTCGCCGGCGTCGTCCTGTTCGGCTTCGTGCTCAGCACGATCGGTCTGCCGCACCGGAGGCGCGCCCTCCTGTTGCTCGACACCGCGAAGCAGCGCGCCGCGATCGAGAAGCCGTACGACATGGTCGCGATGATGATCCTGGTCACCGTCTTCATCGTCGGCGTCTTCTATTGTCTCGACGCGCTGCACGGCGAACGCCGCGACCGGAGCATCCTGTTCTGGAAGTCCCTGCCGGTTTCGGATTTCACCACGGTCCTCTCGAAAGCGCTCATCCCGCTGGCGGTCCTGCCGCTCATCGCCTTCGTGATCATCGTCGCCACGCAGGCGGACATGCTGCTGTTCTCCAACGTGGTTCTGGCGGCGAACGGCTTGCCGACCACGACCCGGGTGCAGCTCCCCTTCTTTCGCCACTCGCTGATCCTGGCGTACGGTCTCTCGACGCTCGCGCTCTGGCACGCGCCGATCTATGCGTGGCTGCTCCTCGTTTCGGGCTGGGCGCGTCGGGCGACGTTCCTCTGGGCCGTGCTGCCGTTCGCGTTGATCTCGGCGCTCGAGAGGATGGCACTCGGCACTTCCCATTTCGCATCGATGATCGGGTACCGCCTCGTGGGCCATTTCCAGAGGGCCTTCGCTGTCGATTCCAAGGGCCGGATCGATTCCCTGACGCAGCTCACTCCCGCGAAGTTCTTGAGCATGCCCGACCTCTGGGTGGGGCTGCTGCTCGCCGCCGGACTTCTCATCGCCGTGGCGCGCCTGCGGCGGGGCCGCGGACCGATCTGAGGCTCCCGAGGATTCGGGTCCATTTCTGCAGAAGGAGAAGCAAACATGAACACGACCGCAACGGTGGAACCGACTGGAAGGGCGTCGCCGCGCTTGAGGGCCCGGATCGCCGGTGCCGTCTATCTGCTCGTCTTCGTGGCGGGGGGATACGCCCTGCTCTTCGTCCCCGGCAGGGCCATCGCCAACCTCGTCGCGACGGTCTGCTACGTCGCCGTGACGCTGCTCTTCTATGACCTTTTCAAGCCTGTGAGCCGAAAGCTTTCTCTTCTCGCAGCGCTCGTCAGCCTCCTCGGCTGCGTGTTCGGCGCTTTAAGCTCGTTCCGGCTCGCCCCGTTCGGCATCAACCCGCTGGTGTTTTTCGGAATCTACTGTCTCCTGATCGGCTACCTCGTTTTCCAGTCCACTTTCCTGCCCCGCTTTCTCGGTGTGCTGATGGCGATCGGAGGCCTGGGTTGGCTGACCTTCCTGTCGCCCTCTCTCGCACAGTCCCTGTCCCCCTACAACCTGGCCCCCGGCATCCTCGGAGAGTTGTCGCTGACTCTGTGGCTCGTTGTGAAGGGCGTGGACACGCAGCGGTGGTACGAGCAGGCCGGCGCGGCTGCCCGCTGGATCCCCGCACATGACGTCGCTTGATTCCAAAACCGCTTCAACCAAAAGGAGAAGAACCAATGCGAACCTGCCTGCGAGTCCTTCGGATTTGCCTTTTTGCACCAGCCGCCGTCGTCCTGGGCCAGGGTAATCCGGTACCGGCTGCTGACGCACCCCCGAGCAATCTGCTCAGCGCCCACAACAAGGTCATCTACGGAGGACTGAAGGGACTCCTGCTCCGCTCGGCCGAGCGGATGCCCGAGGAGAATTACGGCTTCAAGCCGACGGATTCCGTACGGACCTTCGGCCAGGTGCTCGGGCACGTGGCCGACTCGCAGTACCTCTTCTGTTCCCGGGCGCTCGGGGAGAAGAACCCCGCTCCGAAGGTCGAGGAGACCAGGACCTCGAAGGCCGATCTCATCGCCGCGCTCAAGGAGGCCTTCGCGTATTGCGACAGGGCGTACAACGGCATGACCGACTCGTCCTCCGTTCAAATGGTGAAGCTTTTCGGGCAGGATGCGCCCAAGCTCGGCGTGCTCAACGTCAACAACGCACACGGCGCCGAGCACTACGGCAACCTCGTCACCTACATGCGGATGAAGAACATCGTCCCGCCGTCGAGCGACCCGCCGCCCACGCCGCCGGGGAAGAAGTAGCGGCATGACCCGTAGGACGAACGCAAGAATCGCCGGTGTCGCCCTGCTTCTCTACATCGTGGTCGGCATCGCCACGATGATCCTGTCGGGCCGGGCGAGCGGAGGGGAGGGGACGGCCGAGAGACTCGCGAGCATGGCCCAGCACGCGACGAGTGTCCGCGTCAGCGCCTTGCTCGGTCTGCTCACCGGCTTCATCGCCTGGGCGCTCGGCGCGGCGCTCTACGCGATCACGCGCGAAGAGGATTCCGATCTCGCGATGATGGCCCTGGTCTGCCGCGTTGGCGAGGGCCTCATGGGGGGCATCTTCATACCGATGACGTTCGGGCTGCTCTCTCTCGCGACGCCTGAAGGAGCGAGCACGACGGACTCCGGGGCGGCGAACGTGCTCGCGTCGTTCGTTTTCACGATGCGACGGTGGAACCCGATCATCGCCGCGACCTTCTTCGCAGTGGGCAGCACGCTCTTCAGCTGGCTCCTCCTGCGTGGCCGGATGATCCCCGTCGTGCTGGCGTGGCTCGGTGTGCTTGCGTCCATTTTGTTGGTCGTCGGGCTTCCGCTGCAGCTCGTGGGATTCTTGAGCGGCCCGATCACTCAGCGGATGTGGATCCCGATGGCCGCCTTCGAGATTCCGCTCGCGCTGTGGCTGATTTTCAAAGGAGCGCGGACTCCGGCGCGGCAGTCCCACCCCGCCACCCCATGACGCCTGCCGCCGCACGCACCGCGATGGAAGGAGAGAGCGTGTATCCAACGAAGAAGACCGCACGAGTCGCCGGGCTGCTGTATGTCTTGATGGGCGTGACGGCCCCCTTCACCCTCATCTACCTTCCCCGCAAGCTGATCGTTCCCGGGAATGCAGCCGCGACGGCCAGCAACGTCCTGGCTTCCGAGATGCTTTTCCGTCTCAGCATCGTCGCGGTGCTGATCTCCTCGGTCCTTTTCGTATTCCTCGGCATGGCGCTCTACCGCCTGCTCGGCGGAGTCAACAAAGAGCGCGCCCTCTTGATGGTGGCTCTCATCGCGATTTCCGTTGCGATCGGGTTCGTGAACGAGGTGAACAACATCGCCGCTCTCACGCTCTTTCGCGGCCCCGCTTTCCTCTCCGCAATCGACAAACCCCAGCGGGACGCCCTGGGCACGCTGTTCCTTCATCTGCGGGGTCAGGGCCTCGTGGTCGACCAGATCTTCTGGGGCCTGTGGCTCTTCCCTTTGGGGCTGCTCGTCATGCGATCGGGTTTCATCCCGAAGATTCTGGGTGTCCTGCTGATCATCAACGGCTTCGCCTACCTGGTTGCCAGTCTCACGGCGCTGCTGGCGCCGGCTTACACCGGCGTCGTGAACCGGATCGCGCTCCTTCCGGAAACCGGGGAGCTGTGGATCATGCTCTGGCTCCTGATCAAGGGCGTCCGGGTGCAGCCAGCCGCCGCGGCTTCGGCATGAAGGCGGTCGTCTACAACCGCTACGGTCCCGCGGAAGTCCTCCGTTACGAGGAGGTCGAGAAGCCGGCGCCAAAAGAGGACGAAGTCCGGATACGGGTCCTCGCGGCTTCGGTCAACCCGCTGGACTGGCGCATCCGGAGCGGAACGCCGTTCTTCGTCCGCCTCATGATGGGCTTGAGCGAATCGAAGCTGAAACGACCCGGGGTCGACGTGGCCGGCCGCGTCGAGGCCGCCGGGCCGAAGGTCACGCGTTTCCGTCCCGGCGACGAGGTTTTCGGCACCTGCCGCGGCGCGTTCGCCGAGTACGCCTGCACCCCCGAGTCCTCCGTGGTGACGAAGCCCGCGAACGTGACGTTCGAAGAAGCGGCTGCGGCGCCGATCGCCGGATACACGGCGCTGCAGGCTCTCCGGAACAAGGGACACGTCCAGCCCGGCCAGAAGGTGCTGATCAACGGCGCCTCGGGGGGCGTCGGCACCTTCGCCGTGCAGATCGCGAAAGCGTTCGGCGCCGACGTGACCGGCGTGTGCAGCACGAGGAACGTCGAGATGGTCCGCTCGATCGGCGCGGACCGGGTCATCGACCATACGAAGGAGGATTTCACCAGGAGCGGCCGGCATTACGACGTGATCGTCGACAACGTCGGGAACCATTCTTTGGCCGCGTGCAGGAACGCCCTGGACCCCACGGGGACAT